>JAFYLD010000032.1 GCA_017537245.1 Clostridia bacterium
AAATGACTCTTTCGGCAGAAAAGTGTTTGACGAATTACAGCTTTCAACCGGCTTTGTGTCCCGTCAGTTTACCTATCTTACAGGTGAAGTAACACAAGAGCATGTCGATAACAATATGCTTAAATCGTCACCCACAACCCAGCTTGTAAGCCAAATTGTGCTTTCGGGCGGTCGTACCATCTCGTATGAATACGACGAGGAAGAACGCATCACAAAGGTTGACGACAGCGTAGACGGTATCACTACCTACACCTACGATGCTTTAGGTCAGTTGGTTTCGGAAGTTAAGGATAACCAAACAGTTAACCAAATGACCTATGATAATTACGGTAATATCCTTACCAAGAACGGTGTTGAGTATACCTACGGTGATGAAAACTGGAAAGACCTGCTTACCGGTGTTGGTGATCAGTTTATCTCTTACGATGCACAGGGTAATCCTACAAGTTACTTAGGTCATACGCTAACTTGGGAAAAAGGCAGACAGTTAAAATCCTTTGACAATATTCAGTTTACCTATAACGCGAACGGTATTAGAACTTCTAAAACTGTCGACGGAATTCGACACGATTATACGCTTGACGGTGCTAAAATATTAAGGGAAACTTGGTGTAATAATATCCTTGTTCCGCTTTATGACAATGAAGACAGCGTTTGCGGTATTGAATATAACGGCACTGCATATTATTTCTTAAAGAACTTACAGGGCGATATTATTGCTATTACCGACAGTTCAGGCGAAGAAGTTGCAAGATATTCCTACGATGCGTGGGGTGTTTGCACCGTAACGCAGGATATTTCTAACCGTGACATTGCAAACATTAACCCATTCCGTTATAGATCTTACTATTTTGATTTAGACACAGGCCTCTATTATTTACAATCTCGCTACTACGACCCACAAGTTGGTAGGTTTGTGAATGGGGATATGGTGGAAGTTGCAATATTTAAACAAGAAGTCTTAGAGCATAACTTGTTTGGATATTGTTCAAATAACGCTATAATGAACGTGGACTACAATGGATATTGGAAAGAATACTGGGGAACTTTTAACTCTAAACAAGTTGGAAGTTTCACATTGAAGCTGGATAACAAGCGTAAGGAAATAAAAAAGAAATTCGGATGGGTTGCCTGGGCTGGAATCGCAATTGCCATAGTAGGTGCTATAGTAGGTGCTATTTTCTTATCTCCAGCTGGCGGAGCTGTTTTAGGAATAGGAATAACGCTTTGTACTGCTGGGATACAAATGCTTGTTGATTTGTATCCAAATGAACTTGACAATATCGCTAACTCAATAAGAAATGCATTAAAAAAATCAAAAAAGAAAATTCTAAAAATATATTTTCTTTGGGGTAGCCATACTAATCAAATAAAAATAACTGATAACGGTACTAATAAAACCTATAAAAAAATTACGATTCGCACAAATGCAATACAAGATTTAGTTACTTTTGCAAAAAATTCAAATGTGAAAATATCAAGTAGAGATGTAAAATGGCAGTATTCATATTAAAGGGAGGATTAATTAAAATGAATAATTATTTTAAATATGTTATAGTAATTTGTTGTATCCTATCTATATCATATTTTACTTATTTATTTAAAAATCAAAAAATTCTGCTTTCTATATGTTTTTTAGTTCTTTCAATTGTATTGTTTTTAATCACCATAATATTATTGTTTATGGAATATAAATGAAGAACATAGCAAGAGGTGACCGCAAGACAGGGGACAAGACAGGGGATGGTTCTGTGTCTCGACTAAAAACACAACTTTACGTGCTAATTTTTCTTTCTTAATTTACGGGGGCGGTAGGCGAAAGTCTATCGCCTTTTCTATTGAAAAAATCTCTCACCGCACACTATAAATACGTCTACGACGGTCAGGGAAATATTGTTCGTTCAATTGACATTTTGGCAAGAAAAGAGTATAATTATCTATACGAAGACGGCAAGATTATGCAGTCGACCGAATCGGTAATTGTGCTTGACGAAAACACCAATATGGTTATTTCAAAGGCATTTGTTTGTGCGGTAAGGTATTATTATGATACCGAAGACGGTCTTACCAAAAAGCACATTAAATTTGCTGACGGTAAGGAATTAACCGAAAATTACGAAAAGACCGAAAATGATTCACAAATTTTAAAATTCACCGCAGGCGGCAAAGTCGTAACTGCCCACAGCAAAAATGACTCTTTCGGCAGAAAAGTGTTTGACGAATTACAGCTTTCAACCGGCTTTGTGTCCCGTCAGTTTACCTATCTTACAGGTGAAGTAACACAAGAG
>JAFYLD010000033.1 GCA_017537245.1 Clostridia bacterium
ATGAAGATGAATTAAATGCGAGAGTATATCAATTCCCAACATCAGCATTAAAAGTTCATAATAAGAAAATTAATTACTATGATTTTATTTCGTCAAAGCAAAATGCTGATTGTGTTGCGGCACTCGAACGCATTTTGCCAAAGATTGATATGGATAAGTTGTACGATTTAATTGAGAATACACCATATATAACTGAACTGCAAAAAGAGTTTTATAAGAAGTATATTGAGGCGAGATATGAGAAGATCTTAAACTATTAAGGAGAGTTGGTATGACAAATTACACAGAGCAAATGGGTGTTGGTCATTGTGCAGAAATTGCCGCCCGTAACAAATGGCTATTCAGAAACCAGCCTGTTAACGATATAGGGATTGATGCTCATATAGAGTTTGTTGATTCATCTGGCAAACCAAAGCAATTGCTTGCTTTGCAAATTAAAACTGGTGCTAGTTGGTTTAAAGAGGAAAAAGATGGATGCATAATTTTTCGAAATATTAGTGATAGACAATACATATATTGGACAACTAATTCCTTGCCTTGTATTGTAGTTCTTTATAATCCTGACGATAATACTTGTGTTTGGCAAAGACTAACAACTGAAACAATCGAAAGAACTCAAGATGGAGAAGGGAAAGGATATTTTGTTAAAGTTCCTTTGACTCAAGTTTTTTTAGATAACGCATCAAACCAACAGCTTCTTTCTTTTTCGAATTTGCCCGAACATATTGTGAATTATAACTTTTTGTTATCACAAAAGGAATTTATGGAGATCATACGAGATGGCGGAGAGGTAAAATTACACTCAACGGAGTGGGTAAATAAGAGTAGCGGTAGAGGCGAAACTGAATTGATTGTAGATGACGGAGAGAGTATTAAAAAGTATTCATATCCGTATTGGTTCCCTTTTACGCCGTATACTGAAGTTTTCCCAAAACTTTTTCCTTGGGCAGATTTTTCCGCTGATGAAGAATTTTATGAGGATTATGACGAGACTATGTGGAGAGAATATCATTGTCATTATGATAATGAGGATGATGAATGGTATGTTGTCGGCGATACATTTGCACAGTATCGTGAAAAATTAGAGTCAATACGTAGCATTGACCACGCAGGAGAAGTTGCTGAATATATGTTGATTCTAAGTTTAAACGATTTAGGTAAATCGTTTTTGAAAGTAAATGAATTTGTGTCACAAAATAATTCATATGCGATAGCACGACCAGAAGAAAGCTAAAATTTTAGGAGGATATTTATGAAAAAAATCAAACTCAATCAGAATTCAGAAACGATAATAGGTGGATACATACTTAATCCTACTGAAAAATATGTAATAAATTTAGCTGAAGAAATGGAATTTCAATCGGCAATTATGGGTTCCTTTCAAATTATGGGACGTCCACCTGCACTTAAAAACTATCATGCTTGGCTTTTTGAAAACGGATTTAGCGTTGATGCTCCGAATCCGACAAATGAATTTGTTGCTCCATATTATGGTGTAAAACCTCTTTGGGAAACGGAATATTCTCAAGGAATTGTGGTCAAGGATGAGAATGATAGCGATTATTTTATTGTTATGGAATGCAGCGATAAAAACAAGGGATATAAACACACTCAAATAATACTTACTTTAGGTGGTTGTATGTGAATGAGTTGCAAAATAATAATACAATGATTGATACTTATGAGAAAACAATTTTACGACTAATAGCATCATATCTAAGAGCGTATCCAGAACATGTAGAACTAATGAATAATATAGCTTGCTTCTTAGGTGTGAATTTTGACTTAGATATTATACAACAATATATTAATGAAGAATGTTTTAATGATTTATTTCATCTTGATTATGATTTATTAAAGTGCATTATTAACTATTATTTAATACAAAAATCTATCAAGGAAATAGGTTTTGACTGTTCTAAGAAAACATTAGAAAAAAACTATAATATCTATAAAAGTATATCAGATAATATTTGCATGATGAATATGAATGCTGGGGCATATGAATGCATGTGTAATCATGCCTTTTCTAAAGAGCATGCGCCGCAGTCTTTTGAATCATTTCATCCGACTGATTATACACAAATTTTAGATGTTTTTGTGTTTTATGATGATTATTATGAAAAAAATAAAAACTATTTGCCTGCTGTTTATGAGATAATAAGTTATCAGCTTATAAGTCATTCGCTGGCAATGTTTTTAATAATTATAATGCAAGTGATAAAACATTCGGTTTATCTAAATGATACAGTCAAAAAAATAGCATCGGAAATATACGATAATACACACAAACTATTAAAAGATGCACGCATAATTGTTATACGTCCTAATTTTCTGTACTTGGACACAGAAAAACCTTCTGAAAATAGAACCAGAGAGTCTGATAATACAACTAGATTGCATATCGTCTATGGATATGATAATTTTGATGCATATAGTTTAAGATTTGATTTTTGTCATCAAGGCATTAATTGGATACACTATAATAATGAGAGTCCAGGTAAAGTAAGTAGTTATTGTTTAACAAAAAAGGAATATGACAGTATTGTTTCTAAATTCCCTAAAATGAAGAATTGCTTTATTGAGCATAATAATTGCTATTTTTTGAAAGAAAGAATAAATTGCGAGTTAGATGAGTTTGCTGAATTTGATAAAATAGAGGATGCCAAAAAGCACGCATATGCATTTAATCAGGAGTATTCAGAATCTGATGTATTGTTTGTTTTAGATTTAATTAATATTTTTCTGACAAATGTTTCTCAAGGGTATGCGGATAAAACCGGAGAGGCCGCTAAATATGCATTTAATTTGGATTATTTGATGTGTAGATTGGAACTGATGAATATTTGTAGAATCGCAGGCAATACAGAATATGAAAAAATATTTGCTGATACAATCGTTGATAAAGCAGTAAATTATGGCTTGCTCAACGATAAAGAAAAAGAAAGTTTTAATTCTTTAGATGGATTGTGTATGATAATTAAACTTGCAAAAGAAAGATGCGGGAGAATATATAGTTAGTTTTTTATGCTTGTACTAATAAAACGAGTTTTCAAACAACCGCCACTCTCTAATTGGAGTGGCGGTTGTTGCATATAAAATATTCTGTGCGCAAATTGTAATTTCACTACCTTTTATCGCAAAACTGGGCATTATGCTCTACCTTCCATCTGCTTACTTATAGAGCACTCATAAACCATCTTTGGAAACCCTAATAAACAAAGAAAAAATAAATTTTAAGAAATTTATGGTGTTCTCTTGACATTTTCCCCGTCTGCGGCATCTACTTTAAAGCATTTTCTAGAAGATACAAATACTACTTTGAGTGATTACGATTTGGTGATAACGGGTGATTTAGGCAAGGTTGGCAGCGACTTACTTTATGAACTACTGGAAGGAGAGGGAGTAGATATTCGTTGTCGTCATACCGATTGCGGATTAATAATTTTTGACCGCGAAAATCAAGACGTTCACGCGGGCGGCTCTGGTTGCGGTTGTAGTGCGGCGGTGCTTAATTCGTTTGTTATGCATCGCTTTGAATCGGGCGATTTTAAAAACGTTTTATTTATGTCAACGGGTGCGCTTATGTCACCAACGTCATCACTACAAGGCGAAACAATACCCGGAATATCACATTTGGTGAATATTAAACAATAAAAAAATTGACATTTATTTTTAAAAATATTATAATAATTTAAAATATAACCCTGTCCTTAAAACGATAGGGTTTTAACACTTAAAAAAGGAGGTTGTATTATGGATGAAAGATTATTAGAACTAGAAGAACAAATCTTTGAACTAATAGAGCATCGCAGATTTGTTCAACTAAAAGAAGTTTTGTCAGAAATGCAACCTGCCGATATTGCCGAAATTTTTGAAGAAGCAAAAGATAAAGAAATACCGGTTCTTTTCCGTATTTTGCCAAAGGAACTTGCAGCAGAAGTTTTTGTTGAGTTTGATAGCGACAAGCAAGAGATTCTTGTAAATTCGTTTAGTGATATGGAGCTTCGTCAGGTGCTTGACGAGTTGTTTATGGACGACGCGGCAGCCATCGTTGATGAAATGCCCGCTACCGTTGCAAAGCGAATACTCAAAAACACCGACGCCAACACCCGCCGTATGATCAATCAATTGCTTGCGTACCCCGACGATAGCGCAGGTAGTATTATGACTACCGAGTATATCGATCTTAAACGTAACATGACGGTTGACGATGCGCTTGATCGAATTAGAAAAATTGGTTTTGACACCGAAACAATATATACTTGCTACGTTATTGGTAGCAGACGAACCTTGTTTGGTACAATATCTCTTAGAGATTTGTTGCTTAATAGCAAGGACGCTATCATTGGCGATTTGATGGATGAAAACATTGTATCGGCACACACCTTAGACGATAAGGAAGAGGTTGCCGCAATGTTTGACCGATACGATATGTTGGCGATTCCTGTCGTTGATAACGAGGGTCGTTTGGTTGGTATCGTTACGGTTGACGACGCTATCGACGTCATTCAAGAAGAGGCTAGCGAAGATATCGAAAAGATGGCGGCGATTTTGCCGAGTGAAAAGACATATCTTAAAACAGGTGTGTTCGAAACCTTTAAATCGCGTATTCCGTGGTTGTTACTCCTTATGATTTCGGCAACCTTTACGGGCGCTATTATTTCAAGTTTTGAGGCGAAACTTGCACAGTGTATTGCTCTTGTCGCGTTTATTCCAATGCTTATGGGTACGGGTGGTAACTCGGGTAGCCAGACGTCTGTTTCGGTTATACGCGCTATAAGTCTTGGCGACATCGAGTTTAGAGATATGATGCGCGTTATTTGGAAAGAACTTCGCGTTTCGTTAATTGTTGGCGTTGTTTTGGGTATAATCAACTTTATAAAACTTTATTTGGTTGATTATTTGTGGCTTAAAACCTTTGACACAGGCGCAGAGTTTGGCGAGATGCTTACAATATGTTTAACACTTGTTCTGATAGTTATAGTTGCTAAGTCGCTTGGTGCGGTACTACCAATGGTAGCAAAAAAATGCGGTCTTGACCCGGCTGTTATGGCAAGCCCACTAGTTACAACAATTCTTGACGCCGTATCACTTTTAATTTACTTTGGTATAGCGGCAGTTTTGGTTTTATAATTAAAATTAAACCCCTTTGTGAAATCACAAAGGGGTTTGTTTTTTTTACTGTTTTGCAATGATTTTTGGCATTGCAATTTTTTTGATTTCGCTTACCGGAATAATAACTAGCGCTAAAATCAAACTTAATATAAATGAGCCAAGACTCAAAGTTTCTAGACCAAATACTAAACCTGCAGGGGTAAGTACTAAGAAGATTGAAATAAATAGTACCAAAACCGATGAGAAGTTCATAAATTTATTGGTCTTGAAGTCCGCTTTAAGAAGCGATTGTTGGGTTTTCATATTATACGAATGGAAAATTTGTACCATTGCGAGTGTAGCAAATGCCATAGATTGACCACCAAAAGCAAAAGCAATAAGTGTTAAAACGGCAATAACTAACGAGTCGCTTAACATATTTAGTAGTGCGTTTCTGCTAAACAAGTGACCCGAAAGGGCAAGCGGTTTTTTGTGCATTACGTTAGCTTCTGATCCTTCAACTGTAAGTGAAATAACACACGTGCTATCGGTTAGTAGGTTTATCCACAAAAGCTGTATTGCGGCAAGAGGTGGTAAACCAAAAATCAACATACCAAAGAGATAAGCTAATATTTCGCCAAAGTTACAAGCAAGTAGATAAGTAACCGACTTTTTAACATTATCAAAAAGAGCTCGGCTTTCGCGAACGGCGTTTACAACCGACATATACTTTTTATTTTTAATAATAACATCTGCATTACCTTTTGCAGCATCTGCGCCATATTGACCAACGGTGCAACCAATATCGGCAACGTTAAGAGCGTCGGCGTCTTCAAAGCCGTTGCCTGTAACGGTAACAAGCTTGCCTTTTGACTGCCATGCTTTGATAATTCTTATCTTGTCGCTAGGAGAAATTCGTGCGAATACGGTATATTGTTCAATGTTTTCATAAAGCTGTTCATCAGATAGTTTATCTAATTCTGCGCCGGTTATCGCTTGACTATCGTCGCTAAGTATACCAATTCTACGAGCAACAGCTTTTGCTGTAAGTATGTTGTCGCCAGTAATCATAATGCTGTTAATACCGGCAAGATTACAGGTGCTAATAGCTTCTACAGTGTCTGATTGTGGAGGATCATTGAGCGCCAAGATACCAACAAACGTTAGGTCGTTTTCTATTTCTTGTGAGCTCGGATTTGATGAAAGCTCGTCAAGTGGTTTTATTGCAACGCAAATTACTCGATATGATTTTTCTGCGAGAGTGTTACAAAGTTCTAGTATTTTATCTTTTTCGGGTACGTTGCAATTTTCGATTAGCATTTCTGGTGCGCCCTTAACTATTGCTACGGGTTTACCGCTAATCATATTGATGCTTGTCATCGTCTTGCGCACGCTATCAAAAGGAATAGCGGCAAGGCGAGGGAAGAGATTGCTAACGTCGGGGTATGAAAGCGACATATACTTGATAGATGCGTTTTCAATGCATTTTTCGGTAGCGTCGTTATCAAGCATTGTGCAAGCGGTCGCTAGCTGTAAAACACCAGCGGTTTTATCGCTTAATTTTTCATCGCCTAGCTCAGTTAGTTGATCACCATCAAATATCAAATTAAGCGTCATGTTGTTTTTGGTAAGAATACCTGTTTTGTCAACGCAAATAACCTCGGTCTTACCGATAATTTCAAGCGCTTTAATGTTTTTGATAATGATATTATCGTCAATCATTCTCTTAATGCCAAGTGCGATAACTATTGTAGAGATAGCAGGCAAGCTTTCGGGCATAGCGGTTATTCCAAGCGCTACCGAATTCATCAGCCAATTAACGGTAGTAAGCGCAAAGTCACGCGAATGAAAATTTTGTAGCATACCTATGATAAACGCTAATACGCAAAATACAAAAATAGATATATTTATAAGTTTGCCACTAGTTGCGAGTGTTTCGGTAATTGGTAACGTTTCTGAATTTGTTTGGCGACTTATATCGGTTTGTTTACCAATTTCGGTACAAAGGCCGGTTTCAACAACCACTACACGCGCGCTACCATGAGCTACGCTACAACCTGCAAATACCATGTTTTTGCGGGCTGTAACTATTGTTATGTCATCAAATACTGCGTTAGCGGTTTTATCAACGGGAATAATCTCACCCGATAATATTACCTCGTTACAACGAAGAGCTTCTGCCTCAATTATTCTAGCATCAGCGGTAATATAGTCGCCCTCTTTTAGAAGCATTATATCACCGGGTACTAGCAAATTAGAAGCGATTTGCTTTTCACCGCCATCGCGAATTACCGTAACCGTTGGGTTAGATGCGTTTTCGATAGTTTCGAGCGCTTCGTCGCATTTATAAAGATGCAACGCGCTTATAAATGCATTTACAACAACTATCGCAATAATAAGCAAGGGGAAATAAAAGTCGTTTTTATCGTAAAAAACGTTTACGACAAAACAGATAATAGCAACCGCTATTAAGAAATACACAACTTTACTTTTAAGTTGTGACAAAAAACGTGTTAACAAACTTTTTTTGTTTGTAGTAGCTGTGGTGTTTTCTCCGTAAATTTCAAGTCTTTCAAGAGCTACACTATTTGCAAGACCACTTTCTTTTGTTACGGAAAGGTTAGTTAGCACGTCACTTATTTCTGAACTATGCCAAATCATATTTTTACTCCGTTTATATTAGTCGTTATATATTGGAAACTGTGCGCAAAGGGCCTGTACTTCGGCGGTGATACGTTCTTTATTGCCTTCAAAGTCGGTGATAATATCTTTAATCCAATCAGCAATAAGGAGCATTTCCTTTTCTTTAAAGCCTCTTGCGGTAACAGCTGGTGTACCAATACGCAAACCACTAGTTACAAATGGGCTGTTAGGATCGTTTGGAATAGTGTTTTTGTTAGCGGTAATGTGAACCTCGTCAAGACGATGCTCAAGTTCTTTACCGGTAATACCAAAGTTAGTAAGTTTTAAAAGCATAAGATGGTTATCGGTGCCATCAGCAACTAACTCAATACCGTTTTTCTTTAGCGCGTCTGCAAGTGTAGCGGCATTTTTAACAATTTGTTGTTGATATGCTTTAAATTCATCGCCAAGCGCTTCGCCAAGCGCTACTGCCTTTGCAGCAATTATGTGCATTAAAGGACCGCCTTGTGTGCCCGGGAATATAGCTTTGTCAATTTGCTTTGCTAATTCTTCACGGCACAAAATCATACCGCCACGTGGACCACGAAGAGTCTTGTGAGTTGTGGTTGTAACAACGTCGGCATAAGGAACAGGTGATGGGTGAAGTCCTGCGGCAACAAGACCTGCGATGTGCGCCATATCTACCATAAGGTAGGCGCCAACTTCGTCGGCAATTTCGCGGAACTTTTTAAAGTCGATAGTTCTTGAATACGCGCTAGCGCCCGCAATGATCATCTTTGGTTTGCATTCAAGAGCAATTTTGCGAACGTTTTCGTAGTCGATAACTTCGGTCTCGTCATCTACACCGTAAGGAACAATGTTAAAGTATTTACCTGAAATGTTAACAGGTGAGCCGTGAGAAAGGTGGCCGCCTTGTTGCAGGTTCATACCCATAACTGTATCGCCCGGTTCGAGAAGGGCAAAGAATACGGCAAGGTTAGCGTTAGCGCCACTATGTGGTTGAACGTTTGCATGCTGGGCTCCAAAAAGCTTTTTAGCGCGTTCGCGAGCAATTTCTTCTACAACGTCTACACACTGGCAACCGCCGTAATAACGCTTGGTAGGATAACCTTCTGCGTATTTATTTGTAAGTACTCCGCCTGCGGCGAGTAGTACTGCTTTTGAGACAATATTTTCTGATGCGATAAGTTCGATATTGCCTTGTTGACGGGCAAATTCTGCGTCACAAGCGGCAAAAACCTCGTTATCGTAATTTTTTAGTTCGTCGAAAAAGTTCATTTTAATAACTCCTTTTTTGGTGCTATAATACACCATTTTAATTATAAATCATTTTACCACTTTTTATATTATTTGTCAATGTAATCAATATATAGATTATGATAGTTGTTAGTAAAGTTGAATGAAATGAGGACAATTATTTTGTTGGATTGTTCAATTGTTATTTTTTGTGAAATATTGTATAATTAATTTGGTAAAAACCTAAAAATTATTAAGGAGTGTGTGAAATGAAGAGAATAATATCGATGATTTTGGTGTTACTTTTGTTGGGAGGATGCACGAAGTATAATGATGATATAAGTAGTAGCGTAGATGAAGTTGGCACAACAGTAACTGATACAAGCGACATCATTGATAATATAAGTAGTGAAGAAGTGTCACATAATGATGTTTCTACCGATGAAACTGTAACATCATCAACTAATTCCGAACAGGCTTCATCAATTATAGATATAACTTCAAGCTCTAATGATAATTCATCTAAAAATGATGTTTCTATTGTTATATCTTCGACAGACTCATCTCAAGGCACAAAGACACAATCCTTTCCTATCGGCGAAGGAAATTCATTTTCAAATATAGTTAGTTCACAGGGTACGATAGCATGTAGTGGTGATTGGATTTATTATTCAAATAAATCTGAGAATGGTGCCTTATATAAAATGAAATCTGATTGTACAGAGAATCAGCGTATAGGCACTGATGAGAAGTGTGTATATATAAACGTTGTTGGAGAATGGATTGTTTATAAATGTGCAGCGAACCGTAGTGGCCTTGATACATATATTCCTCAAATTGTAATGTGTAAGACAGATGGAAGTGACAGGGAAATACTGGCAGATAATTTTAGTATAAGTTTTGTATACGTTCGTGATAAAAAATTGTATTTTGGTAGTGGTGATAACGAAACAAATAGAAAATTGTATGTTAAAGATTTAGAGACAAAAACAACACTCAAATATGATGATGAAAATTATTGCCCAAAATCATATGATCATGCCGTACCACCTTATTTTTTAGGCGATAGTATTTATTTTATAGATTCATACAACTTGGATTATAGGTATGGAAATTTGTGTAAAAAGCAAATAAACGGTACTGAAAAAGTAAAACTTACAGACAACGTTGTGCGCCAATTTGATATATATGATGGTTGGATTTATTATTTGGATTACAATTTTAATATTCGCAGAGTGCGTATAGACGGTACAGGTGACTGTTCGGTTTTTTCCGATGATTATATTTCGGGTTTTAATGTGACAAAGGATGCCGTTTTTGCAGCAGGAGGAAAAATCTATAAAATCAATCATGATGGTACCGACTACCAGAAATATTCGCCTAGTGTGGCTTTTGCAAATACTCATTTTTCTGTCGCTGGTAATTATATATATTTTATCCCAAATTCGAGTGATGGAAAATATAATAAGTTTAAAAGATTAAAGATTGATGCACCATCTTATAGCCAGGGTGAGTTATTATCGTTTGTTGTTTATTGGTAAAAAGATATAAAAACACGCTAATTTCTACTGAAATTTAGCGTGTTTTTAATTTATTTGTTTATTAACTTTTGCCAGCATGACCAGCACATACTTTTATATTTTTCGTTACCACCAATATCTACTTGCGCGCCGTCGGTAACGATATTTCCGTTGCCGTCAAATCGCGCGTTTACGATTGCTTTTTTACCACATTCGCAAACCGATTTAACCTCGTTAATGCTATCGGCTATTTCAAAAAGACGTTTGCTGCCGGGGAATAACTTTGTACGGAAGTCGGAACGAAGACCAAAGCATATTACCGGTATATTTTCATTTTCTGATATGTATTTTAATTGGTCGATTTGTTCTTCGCTAAAAAATTGACTTTCGTCGCAAATAATAGCATCAATTTTATTTGTTTTTATAACCTCATCGTTTTCAACGATATCTGCCATGGCGGTTTTAAATAGTAAAGAAATATCATCACTCTCTTTAATAACGCCCGCGGGTGCAGAAAGACCAATTCGTGATTTAACCACAGTAACTATATTGCCGTTTTCGTCAACGTAGTCGTCGCGAGTATCGGTTTGTGGTTTAATTAGCCAAACGCTATGATTTTTTTCAAGATAGTTAAATCTTGTCATAAGCGCGTTAGCGGTTTTTGAAGAACCCATAGCGCCAAATTTAAAGTAAAGTTTTGACATTTTCGTTACCCCTTCGTATCTGTTAAAATGATTATACAATAAAGTTCTAAAATAAACAAGTAAAAAAACACCCACGATAAAAATCGAGGGTGTTTTTGTTTTATAACATGGTTTTTCTAAGCTCTTCGTTCGATAGAGGAGAAAGGTCGCAAGGCGCAATATCAAATACGGTTTTGCAACCAAAATCGCCACGATTATATAGCTTGTTTACAGCCCTTGCGTACGCTACAAGCACGCTGGCGGTAAATTCTGGATTAGAATCTAATTTAAGGCTATATTCGATAACGTGACTATTTTCGTGGTTAATACCGGTTTTGCCGGTTCTAATAACGAAACCACCGTGTGGAATACCTGCGTGGTCGCGTTTTAACTCTTCTTCGGTAATGAAATGAACGATTGTGTTGTAGTCGGCAAAGTAGTTAGGCATTGTTTTAATCTCGTTTTCAATACGAGCGAGATCGGCGCCTTCTTCGGCTACTACAAAACATTCGCGAAGGTGTTTTTCGCGTGTGGTAAGATCGGGTTCGCTACCGCTTCTTACGGCAGTTAGAGCCTCGTCAATCGGTACTGTGTATTGCTTTGCGTCTTTTACGCCATCAATACGACGAATTGCATCAGAGTGACCTTGGCTAACGCCTTTACCCCAAAAAGTATAATCTTTGCCATCAGGTAAAACAGCCGATGCATAAAGGCGATTGATAGAGAACATACCTGGATCCCAACCGCCCGAAATTAGCGCGGTGCGATTGTTTTCTTTTGCAACGGCATCAACGTTTGCAAAGTGCTCCGGTATTTTTGCGTGGGTATCAAAGCTATCTACAACGTTAAAGTTTTTGGCAAGGTCGGGTGTCATTTTTGGTAGGTCAGTAGCACTACCGCCGCAAATTATAACAACGTCGATATCGTCCTTGTGCTTTAGTAAATCGTCTACGTGGTAAACGGTAGCACCGCTAACAGTTTTTACACTTTCGGGAGCGCGACGGGTAAAAACACCAAAAAGCTCAGCGTCAGATGAATTTATAACAGCGCACTCAACGCCACGACCAAGATTACCATAACCGTAAATTGCAATTTTCATAAAAAACCTTCTTAAATTAGAAATTTATACCTGCGTTACGCATATCTGCAAGAAGTCTTTGTTCATTAGCGTCTTCCATTGGAGTAAGTGGTAGACGAAGATAATTATCGCAGTAGCCCATAGCTGCCATAGCCGCTTTTACAGGGATTGGATTAACTTCGCAGAAGAGGGAATCGATAAGTGGTAAATATTTAAGTTGCATATCTAGCGCTGCTTTGCAGTCGCCATCGAGATATGCGTGGCACATAGCAGACGTTTCGCGTGGCAAAAGGTTTGAAAGAACCGAAATAACGCCCTTACCACCAAGTGACATAACAGGAACGATTTGGTCGTCGTTACCTGAGTAAATATCAAGATTATCGCCGCAAAGACGAGAAATTGCCGCAACTTGAGAAATATCGCCACTAGCTTCTTTTATTGCTACAATGTTTGGATGTTTAGCAAGAACTGCGCAAGTTTCAGGCTTTAGGTTACAACCGGTACGACTAGGCACGTTATATAGAATACAAGGCTTTGTACTAGCGTCTGCAACGGCGGTAAAAGACTTGATAAGACCGTTTTGTGTTGCCTTGTTATAGTATGGCGTAACGAGTAGCATTGCGTCAGCGCCAACCTCGCAAGCAAATTTTGTAAGGCTAATTGCGTATGCAATATCGTTTGAACCAGTACCTGCAATAACCGGTACGCGACCTGCAACTGTGTCAACGCAGAATTTGATAGCGTCTTTGTGCTCTTGGTCGGTAAGGGTAGAGCCTTCACCGGTGGTGCCTGCTACAACGATAGCGTCAATGCCTTCGGCGATTTGCCACTCAATTAGTTTGCGGAATGCTTCATAATCTATTCCTGTTTCGTTAAGTGGGGTTACAATCGCTGTTGCAGCGCCTGTAAAAATTGTGTTTTTCATATTGTTTTTCCTCCAAAAAAATAAGATAGCAGCAAACAAAATGCAACTATCATCCGAAAATCAAATATAAAGATACGTTAATTTCAGAATGAATAGCACTCCGCATTTTATGCGACAGCAAAATAGATGTTATCTAAGTTGCCAGCAAGGTGCGCGCCACGACACCAGCTTCGGCATTAGTCCCTTTTTCGTGCGGTTTTGGCAACCTTTTGTGCACGATACTCTTGACGTAATGCGCCTCTATCATTTGGAGAAAAGTATACCATAAACACTTGTAGTTGTCAACCGAAATTTATAATTATGCATATATTCATAAAAAATGAATATTTTTTGCCATTTTACCTTGAAATAATAGATAATATATAGTATAATGTATCGGTATAAATATGAAATTTTAAAGGTTGGTGCGTTATGACACGTAAACAAGCAAGAGAAGAAGCATTTATATTGGTTTTTGAAAAAGAATTTAACGATGATTCTTTAGAAGAAATACTCTCTTTGGCCGAAGAGGTTAGAGATATTGAAGCTGATGAATACATCAAAAAGGTATTCTTCGGCGTATTCCAAAACCTAGAAGATATTGATGCTATCATTTCTCAAAATGCAGTTGGTTGGAGTATAAAGCGTATTACAAAGACAGCCCTTGCTATATTGCGCCTTGCTATATATGAGGTTAAATATTACGATGAAATACCTGTTTCTGTTGCAATTAACGAAGCAGTTGAACTTGCTAAAAAATACGCAACTCAAGAAGATGCTTCTTTCATAAACGGTATTCTCTCAACCGTATCTAAAAATGCTTAATACAATTACCGTATCACAACTTAATAATTACGTTAAGTCGCTTATAGAAAACGATCCACGTATTGCCATCGTTAACGTTAGCGGTGAGATTTCTAACTTTAAAAATCACTTTTCTAGCGGGCATTGGTATTTTACGCTTAAAGATGCTAACGCGTCTATTCGTTGCGTTATGTTTCGTTCTAGCGCATCGCGAGTGCGTTTTCAGGTTGAGGATGGACTAGCGGTCGTGCTAAAGGGTAGAGTGTCTGTTTATGAAAAAGACGGACAATACCAGTTTTATGCAGAAGAAATGCATCCCGTGGGCGAAGGCGATTTAGCGTTACAGTTTAAGCAGGTTAAAGAAAAGTTAGAGCAAGAGGGTTTGTTTGATACAAGCAGCAAACGAGTTTTGCCAAAATTCCCAAAGCGAATAGCGGTCATCACCTCTGATACGGGCGCTGCCGTACGTGATATATTAAACATTACGTCTACAAGATATCCTTCTTGTGAGATTGTTATGTGTCCCGTTTTAGTTCAGGGCGATAATGCTGCGCGTGATATGATAGCCACTCTTGATCGTGTTTATAAACTAGATGATATCGACACTATAATCATCGGTCGCGGCGGTGGTAGCGCTGAAGATTTGCACTGTTTTAACGATGAAATGCTTGCTCGCAAGATATATGAATCACCGTTTCCTGTAATTTCGGCTGTAGGTCACGAAACCGATTTTACAATATGCGACTTTGTTGCCGACGTGCGCGCATCTACTCCGTCACACGCGGCAGAGCTTGCTGTGCCCGATTGGCGAGAACTTAAAAAACGCGTTGATGTAATTGCTAATTTATTTAAAAGCACTACTCTTCGCAAATACGATTTGTATAGCGGCAAATTACAAGCGCTCATTTTAAAGGTGAGTCCCGCTAATCTTAGCCGAATTGTTGATAGCAAACAGCTAGACGTTGATAGACTGTCTGATAAAATTGCAAGTCAAATTAAATTTGCGCTACAAGACGGTGTTAACACGGCGGCAAATTTGGCGGCGCGCATTGACGCGCTTAGTCCTCTAAAGGTTATGGCGCGCGGTTTTTCTACCGTTACCAAAAATGGCGAGTATATCGTAAGTAGCGATAAAATAAATAGCGGCGATAATATTACCGTTAAATTTATTGACGGAGATATTAGCTGCCTTGTTACCGATAAAAATACTAAATAGGGGTAAAATTTATGCTTTCAAAGGACTTTGATTTTGAAAAATCAATAAAAGAACTGGAAAAAATAGCAGAAAGCCTTGAAAATGAAAAAATATCACTTGATGAATCAATTGCGCTTTTTGAAAAAGGTGTAACACTTTCTAAAGAGTGTTCAGAGTATTTAGAAAACGCAAAACAAAAGATAGTTACTCTTACCGAGAAGGAGAGCGAAGCAAATGGTTGATTCACTTTTAAAGGAATATCAAGCCAAGCTTGATTCTAGATTTGACATTTTGCTAACCGAAAACGGTCAACTTTACGATGAGGTTATAAAGGCTTGCAGATATGCGGTGCTTAACGGCGGTAAGCGTATTAGACCAACCTTATTACTAGAATTTTATAAACTTTGTGGCCGAGAAGACGACTGCGCATATAACTTTGCTTGTGCTCTTGAAATGATACATTCATATTCATTGGTGCATGACGATCTTCCTTGTATGGACAATGACGATATGCGTCGTGGTAAGCCTTCTTGTCATAAGGCATTTGGCGAAAGTACCGCGCTACTTTGTGGCGACGCGTTGCTTACAGAGGCATTTTTGGTAGCGTCAAAAACACTTACTATTCCTGCTGACCGCGTTGTAAAAGCGTTGTCACATTTAGCGGCAAGCGCGGGTGTTGCCGGCATGATAGGCGGTCAGGTTATAGATATGGCCGACAATAGTGAGGCAGACGATGACGTATTGTTTGAAATGTATCGCCTAAAGACAGGCGCGCTACTAAAGACCGCTTGCGCTATCGGTTGCATACTTGCAGGCGCTGATGACGAGCTAGTTGCAATTGCCGAAAAATTTGGCGAAAAAGTCGGCGTAGCTTTCCAAATAATCGACGATATACTCGACAGTGTTGGCGACGCTAAAACACTTGGCAAACCTGTTGGTAGCGACGAAAAAAATAATAAAGATACTATCGCGGTAAGACTTGGTGTTGAGTATTGTCGTGAGCTTGCTCAAAAGTACACCGACGAAGCGTTTGAGTGCCTAGAGCATTTTGACGGCGATACCTCTAATCTTAAAAATTTGGCGGCATATTTACTTAAAAGAGATTACTAATTATTTGTCCTGAGGATGTTTAATTTTGGAATATAAGATTTTAAATAATGTTATTTCACCCGAATCAATTAAAAAACTTAATAATGACGAAATAACGTTGTTGTGCGATGAAATCCGTAACGAGATAATCGACGTTGTTTCAAAAAACGGTGGTCATCTTGCATCTAGTCTGGGAGCAGTTGAGCTTACTATAGCTTTGCATCGTGTTTTTTCTTCGCCTAAAGACGCAATAATTTTTGACGTAGGACACCAGTCTTATGCTCATAAGTTATTGACGGGACGTTTTGAAAAATTTTCCACTCTTCGCAAAGAGGGTGGTATATCAGGCTTTATGCGTCCCGACGAGAGTGAACACGACCCGTTTGTGACTGGTCACAGCAGTAACTCTATTTCTGCGGCTTACGGTATTTATAAGGCAAAATCTATGCTCGACGGCGGTACAGCAATAGCAGTTATTGGCGACGGCGCCATGACGGGCGGTATGGCTTACGAGGCTCTTAATAACGCCGGCGGTAGAAAGGGTAATTTTATTGTTGTGCTTAACGATAATAAAATGTCTATTTCAAAAAACGTTGGCGCAATGCCGCGCGCATTTACAAAAATGCGCAACCGCAAGGGTTATCACAAGATGAAGTTTGCGGTAAGCTCTCTTTTGCTTAAACTACCGCTTGTTGGTAAACCAATTCATAATTTTGTTTTTTCTATTAAAGAGTCATTTAAACGACTTGTATATAAAAACAATATTTTTACAAGCCTAGGATTTAATTATCTAGGACCTGTAAATGGTCACGATACTGCGGCTATGGAAAGACTTTTTACAATTGCAAAAAGTTATAACAAGCCGACACTAGTACACGTAGTAACAACCAAAGGTAAGGGTTATTCCTACGCCGAAAGTCAACCAAAGGATTACCACGGCGTATCATCCTTTGATATTGACAAGGGTAAGGGAGATTCTGATATTAAGACTTATTCCGATATTGCGGGCGAAACGCTTTGCGAATTGGCGTCAGAAAATAAAAAGGTTTGCGCTATTACCGCAGCAATGACCGAAGGTACAGGTTTGCAGTATTTTGCTAGCAAATATAAGTCAAGATTTTTTGACGTTGGCATTGCCGAGCAGCACGCCGTAACTTTTGCTGCGGGGCTTGCATCTGGCGGTATGATTCCGTATTTTGCGGTGTATTCATCATTTTTGCAACGCGGCTACGACCAGGTACTACACGATGCGGCGATTGCTAACGTACCGATAAAGCTATTGGTTGACAGAGCCGGTATTGTTGGTGACGATGGTGAGAGCCATCAAGGTTTGTTTGACGTAGCTTATTTATCAACTATACCAAACGTTAATATATATTCGCCATGTTATTACGGCGAACTTAAAAAGCTAATACGCGATACTGCCGAAAAGGACGAGTTGAGCGTTATTCGTTATCCACGCGGTGTTGAAAAAGATAATTTTAACGGCGATATTAGTGGCGATTGTACCGTTATTTCACAAAAAGGCAGTAAAGCAATCGTAACCTACGGCAGAATCTTTTCAAATGCCGTTGACGCACAAAAGGATTTAGAAAACACCGATATTATAAAACTTAACAAAATATATCCAGTCTCAGATAAAATTGTTGAATTGCTTCAAAATTATAAAGAAATTTATTTCTTTGAAGAGGGAGTTTTATCGGGCGGTATTGCCGAGCATATCGGTTGCCGTTTGCTAGAAAAGGGATATGACGGTAAGTATTCAACCCATACTGTAGGAAATGAATTTGTTGGCGCTTCGACAATTCAATCAGCGCTAAAGAAATACAAACTAGACGTAGAGTCTATGATAGAGATTGTAGGTAAATAATGGGAAAAGAAAGATTAGATTGCGCCCTTGTAAATCGTGGTTTTGCCGAAAGTCGTGAAAAGGCTAAGGCAATAATTATGTCGGGTATTGTTTACGTTAATAATCAAAAATGCGATAAAGCGGGCGATACGATAAAACCCGATGATAACATCGAGGTTCGTGGCGAAACACTAAAATACGTTAGTCGCGGCGGATTAAAGCTTGAAAAAGCAATGAAGAGCTTTGATATAAAGCTTGACGAATGTATTTGTGCAGATATTGGCGCATCGACTGGTGGGTTTACCGACTGTATGCTCCAAAACGGCGCTAAAAAGGTTTATTCAATAGACGTAGGCTACGGTCAACTTGCGTGGAAATTGCGTACTGACGAGCGTGTTGTTAATCTAGAGCGCACCAATTTTAGATACGTAACGCGTGAGCAAGTACCGGACGAATTAGACTTTGCTTCGGTTGACGTATCGTTTATTTCGCTTTCGCTTATAATACCGGTTATGCGCACACTTCTTCGTGATGGTGGACAGGCCGTTTGCCTTATTAAGCCACAGTTTGAAGCGGGTAAAGAAAACGTTGGTAAAAAAGGTGTTGTACGCGACAAGGCAGTTCATATTGCCGTAATCGAAAAGATTATTGGTATTGTAAAAGAAAATAATTTTTCACTTTTGGGTCTCGATTTTTCTCCAATTAAAGGACCGGAAGGAAATATCGAATATCTTTGTTATATTCAAAAAGATGATCAACCATCAGTTGCCGATTATAGCGCTATTGAGGTTGTTGACGCGTCTTATAACGCTTTAAAGGAGGGTGTGTAATGATAGTTGCCGTAATTCCAAATTTGGATAAACGTGGTTCATCAGAAACCGTTGAAAAAATGGCAGATTTCTTTAAAGAATGTAATATTACCGCTTACTTGCCCGACGATATTTGTTGTGCAGGCTATGAACATGCTCCTATAGACGAGTTATATAAAATTGCCGATGTTATTATAACCATTGGTGGCGACGGTACCATTATGCGCTTTGCAAAGCGCGCAGCCCACGATAAAAAGGCTGTTTTAGGCATCAATGCCGGTCGAGTAGGTTATCTTGCTAATATTGAGCAAAACGAATATAATCTACTTTCAAAGTTGGGTACAGGCGAGTACACAATAGAAGAGCGCATGATGCTAAATATAACCGTTAAAGAAAATGGTAACGTTATCGGTGAGTACGAAGCTCTTAACGATGCTGTTATCAGTAGTGGTTATCTTTCGCGTATAATTGACGTTACGGCGTCGGTTGACGGCGGCGACGTTATAACCTATCACGCAGACGGTCTTATCGCAGCCACACCTACGGGCTCTACCGCTTATTCAATGTCGGCAGGCGGTCCTGTAATTGATCCTACAATGAAATGTGTTTGCCTTACTCCAATTTGTTCACATTCGTTAGCGGCAAAACCAATTTTGATAGGCGCTAACAAAGAAATCAAACTTAAAGCATACTCTAAAAAACGTACCGATATATGCCTATCGGTTGATGGAAGAAAGGTTGCGAACATTAAACCGTTTACCGAGATTTATATAACCGAGTCTAAAAATATGGTTCAACTTGTTCGTATTAACGAGCGTTCTTTTTACAAAACGTTATCTCTAAAATTCCGTGATTCGAGGAGTAGTAAATAATGAAAAGAAAAAGACAACAAAAAATACTCGAAATAATTGCTAACAATATTGTTCTTACACAAGATGATATACAAAATTTCTTGCTTGCGGCAGGATTTAAGGTTACTCAATCAACCGTATCTCGTGATATTAAAGAGCTACGTCTTATCAAAGGTCACGACGCGGCGGGTAATTATCGTTACGTTAGCAGTGAACATCGCGATACAAGTAAACAAGCCTTTGCACACTATCGTGAGATATTTTCTCGCTATGCTACAAGCGTTGAATATGCGCTTAACGACGTGGTTGTAAAGTGTATGGCGGGTATGGCATCAAGTGTGTGCGTTGCAATTGACGCTATGTATAACGATATGATGCTTGGTACAATCGCAGGCGACGATACGGTATTCATCGTTACTCGCAGCGAGGCGCAAGCAGCGCAACTTTCAAACGAACTTAAAAAGATGATGTAAGGTATTTAATATGATAAAATCTTTGCATATAGAGAATATAGCGGTTATAGAAAAAACCGATATCGATTTTGATAACGGTTTTAACGTGCTAACAGGTGAAACGGGCGCAGGTAAATCTATAATTATTGATGCTATAAACGCGGTGTTGGGCGAACGTACGTCTAAAGATCTAATTAGAGCGGGTTGTGACAAAGCGACGGTGTCTGCGTTGTTTAGTGATTTGTCTGACGAGGCCAAAAGCATTGTTCAAGACAATGGGTTCGAGCTAGACGACGGTAACTTGCTTGTTACCCGCACCCTTACTTTAAGTGGCGGCACAATAAAGATTAACGGACGTCCTGCAACGGCATCAATTCTAAAAGAAATTGCCAAAAACCTTATAAATATTCATGGTCAGCACGATAATCAAAAACTACTAGATCCTGATAATTACTATCTTTATCTCGATTTGCTTGCTGAAAACAGTAAAGAGTTAGATGATTATTATAACGAGTTTAAACACTTTAATGCTGTTCGTCGCGAACTGAACTCTCAAGAAACAGATGAGGGTGAAAAGCAACGCCGAATGGATATATTGCAGTATCAAATAAAAGAACTTGAGGACGCTGACGTTACAGTTGGTGAGGTAGATGAAATTAAGCGCAAGCTTACCATTGCCGAAAATTATGAAAAGACGATAGCGGCTTTATCCGACGCGTCTATTTGCCTTGATGGTAGCGAGCTTTCTGACGGCGCGATTTCACTTGTTAGGAATTCACAAAAGTATATCGATTCTGCTAAAAATGAAGAGTTTGACGCGTTATCTAATCAAATTGCCGATGCGCTCGGTAATTTATATGATATAGCGGCACAAATACGTACCTATATAGATAATGACGAATATAACAACCTAGATGCCGAAAAGTTACGCGAAAGACTTGACACACTCAAGCGCCTTATGTTAAAATACGGCGGCGATGAGCAAAAGATGATAGATTTTCTCGAAAACGCAAAAAACGAACTAGATTTGATAGTTTGTTCCGATAAGCGTATCGAGGAATTATCACTCGAACTTGACAAATCTACCGAAAGACTTATATCATTTGGCGAAAAATTGACCGCAACTCGTAAGACGGCTGCCGAGTATTTTTCACGTCAGGTGAGTGACGTGCTTTGTGGGCTAGATATGCCAAACGTTAAGTTTGTTGTAAATGTTAACCGCGAAAAATACACTCGTCACGGTTGTGATGCAGTTGAGTTTTTGATAAGCGCAAACGCCGGCGAAAGTGTTAAGCCACTACATAAAATCGCCTCGGGCGGTGAATTATCGCGTACTATGCTCGCAATTAAGAGCGTACTTGCCGATAAGGATGACGTTGACACGCTTATCTTTGACGAAATTGATACGGGCATTAGCGGTCGCGCGGCCGATAAGGTTGGTTTGCAACTTCAAAGGGTTTCTGGCAGCAGACAGGTTATTTGTGTTACGCATTTGGCACAAATTGCGGCTTACGCCGACAATCATTTGCTTATTGAGAAAAACGTTGTTGATAACCGCACCTACACAAACGTGGTGCCGCTTGATCACGAACAAAGAATTGGCGAAATTGCCCGAATAATGTCGGGTACCGAATTAACTGAAAATTTATACAATTCTGCAAAAGAATTGCTTGATAGGAGTAAAAAATAAATGGGTATTTATGAAGAACTTATAGCCCGCGGACTTATTGCGCAGGTTACAGACGAAAAAGAAATTAGAGAGATGGTAAACAACGGTAAGGCAACCTTCTATATTGGTTTTGACCCTACTGCCGATAGTTTGCACGTTGGTCATTTTATGGCACTTTGCCTTATGAAGCGTCTTCAAATGGCAGGTAACAAGCCGGTTGTTCTTATCGGTGGCGGTACCGCTTATATCGGTGACCCATCAGGTAGAACTGATATGCGTTCTATGATGACCGCTGAAACAATTCAGCATAACTGCGATTGCTTTAAAAAGCAGATGGAGCGCTTCATTGAGTTCGGCGAAGATAAGGCAATAATGGTTAACAACGCTGATTGGCTTTTAGGTCTTAACTATATCGATATGCTCCGCGAAGTTGGCGCGCATTTCTCGGTTAACAATATGCTTCGCGCTCGTTGCTATGAGCAACGTATGGAAAAGGGTCTTTCTTTCCTTGAGTTTAACTATATGATTATGCAGTCTTACGACTTCTATCATTTGTTTAACGAATATGGTTGTAATATGCAGTTCGGTGGTGACGACCAGTGGTCTAACATGCTTGGCGGTACCGAACTTATTCGTAAAAAGCTTGGTAAAGACGCACACGCTATGACAATTACACTACTTCTTAACTCAGAAGGTAAAAAGATGGGCAAAACAGTAGGCGGCGCTGTATGGCTAGATCCTAACAAAACTTCACCATACGACTTCTATCAGTATTGGCGTAACGTTGGTGACGCTGACGTTCTTAAATGTATCCGCATGCTCACTTTCTTACCACTTGAACAAATTGACGAGATGGACGCTTGGGAAGGTAGCCAGCTTAACACCGCTAAAGAAATTTTGGCTTACGAGCTTACAAAACTCGTTCACGGTGAGGAAGAAGCAATCAAGGCACAAGAAACCGCTCGCGCAGTATTTGCAGGTGCCGGTTCTCACGAAAATATGCCAACAGTAACTCTTACTGCCGATGATTTTGTTGATGGCAAAATCGGTCTATTGTCAGTTATGGTAAAGGGCGGTATGGCTGCATCTAACGGTGAAGCTCGTCGTCTTGTAACACAAGGTGGCGTATCAGTAGGTGACGATAAAGCGACCAATCCTTCACAATCTTTCGAGGTTGCTGATTTTGCTGACGGCATTATCGTTAAGAAGGGTAAGAAGATTATCATTAAGTTTGTGGTAGAATAATGGGTTTGTTTAAAAAGAAAAACAAAAACGAAACGCTACTAAAAACCTTTGATGGTAGAGAGCTTAAATACGTTACAAAACGCGTAGAACGCGATGATGGTACAGTAAATTACGATATCGTTGGCAAATCGGGAAGAATTGCCGTTGTTGACGATAATATACGTATCATTTGTGGTGTTATTGATGTTTTTGTGTGTCCTGTTAGCGACTCAAAGTATTATTTGCTTATGAGTGGTGACGGCGTAACAGTTGAAGGACAAAATCAAGTTACGGGGCAATACGACGTTGTAACGGCGTACTATACTTATTATAGAAAATAAAAAAGACAGGAACGTTTAGTTCCTGTCTTTAATTTTTATTAAATTAACCTAGATTTAAAATATCGCCCATATCGTAAAGTCCGCTTGGTTTGCCTACGATAAACTTAGCCGCTTTTACAGCGCCTGCTGCAAATACTTCTTTGCTTTGAGCCGAGTGTGATAGGGTAATTACCTCATCGTGACCAGCAAAAATTACGTCGTGTTCACCAACGATTGTACCACCGCGTACAGCGTGTATGCCAATCTCGGTTTTTGAGCGTTTTTGGCGCTTTGAATGACGGTCATATTCGTATTTGTATTTATCGTCAAAAACGTCGTTAATAGCGTTTGCAAGCATCAACGCGGTGCCTGATGGTGCGTCTAGCTTTTGGTTGTGGTGTTTTTCGATGATTTCGATATCAAAATTGCTATCCAAAATCTTTGCCGCGCTTTTTGCGAGTGAGCAAAGCAAGTTAACGCCTAGTGACATATTAGCGGTAAAGAAAACCGGAATTTTATTAGCTGTGTCTTTGATTTTGGCAATCTGCTCTGCGCTATAACCGGTTGTAGCAACTATAACGGGCACGTTACTGCGTACGGCATAATCAAGCATACTGTCAAGCACCGAAATGTGAGAAAAATCGATTATAACGTCTGGAGTAACTTTAACGTCATCAAAAGACTTGTAAATAGGGAAGTCACAAAGCATTTCTGCGCGGTCAACACCTGCAATAATCTTTAAATTTTCATCTTCTTTGCAACAGCGAGCTACGGCGTTACCCATTTTACCGCAAGCACCCGAGAGTAAAATATTTATCATTTGTTTTTTCACATCCTAAGCGAGTTTGGCAATACATTTTAAGCCTCCCTTGCCTAAAGGGAGGGGGACCGCGTTAGCGGTGGTGGGATTGTGTTAAATCATAAAACCACATTCAGAAAGTTTTGCTTTTAGTAATTCTTTGTTTGCGTTACTTGTAGGATAGAGTGGCATTCTGCAAGGACCAACGTTTTGACCTAGCATATTCATTGCCTCTTTTACAGGAATTGGGTTTACGTCGCAGAACATTGCGTTCATAAGACCAACGTGTTTAAGATGCAATTCAGCCGCAGCTTGTGTATATCCGTTAAGATAAAGCTCGCAAATGTCGTGCATAACCTTTGGCGCAACGTTAGATAATACCGAAATAACACCAATACCACCTAGTGACATAATAGGCACTGTTTGGTCATCGTTACCTGAATAAATATCTAAATCATCACCGCAAAGATATTTTATTTCTGCAACAAGTGATAGGTCGCCGCTAGCTTCCTTTGTTGCGACAATGTTTTTGTGTTTTGATAGTTCTTTATAAGTTTCGGCTTTAATGTGAACACCGGTACGTGAAGGAACGTTATAAAGAATTATAGGTTTACTAACTCTATCGGCGATATAGTTATAGTGCGCTACAAGACCTGCTTGGGAAGTCTTGTTATAATATGGTGTTACCATCAAAAATGCGTCTGCGCCAACGCTTGCAGCGTCTTCACAAAGTTCTACCGAGTAAACGGTATCGTTACTACCGGTACCTGCAATAATCGGTACGCGTCCATTAGCGGCTTTTACCGACTCTTCAATAACTTTAAGATGCTCGTCGTAACGCAACGTTGATTTTTCACCGGTAGTACCGCAAATAACAAGCGCGTCAATACCGCCTTCGATTTGTTCGTTGACAAGTGTTTTTAAACGTCCAAAATTTACGCTGCCATCTTGATTAAAAGGAGTAACCAATGCTGTTGCTGCGCCAGTAAAAATTCTTTTCTTCATCAAAACACCTCGTTTAAAATTTTTAAAAAATTAGTCCATATAACCCTTTGCTGCGAGTAGTTCAGCAAGAAGAACCGCGCCGCCTGCCGCACCGCGCAAAGTGTTGTGTGAAAGGCAAACAAACTTATAGTCATACTGACTATCTTCGCGCAAGCGACCAACAGATACAGCCATACCGCCTTCAAGATCGCGATGCATCTTGGTTTGTGGCATGTTGTCCTCGGTAAAGTAATTAAGGAATTTCTTTGGTGCGTGTGGAAGTTCGAGTTCTTGTGGTACGCCAGAGAAGTTTTCCCAAACCTTGAGGATTTCTTCCTTGCTTGGCTTGTTTTTAAACGTTACAAACACAGCTGCCATGTGACCGTCAGAAACAGGAACACGCAAGCACTGTGCAGTAAATTTAGGAGCGTCGGCAAGCTTGATTTCGCCGTCTTCAACCTTACCCCAAATCTTTAGAGGTT
This sequence comes from Clostridia bacterium, assembly GCA_017537245.1. Classification (GTDB taxonomy): domain Bacteria; phylum Bacillota; class Clostridia; order Oscillospirales; family Acutalibacteraceae; genus UBA737. Next base: position 25,689 of record JAFYLD010000033.1, read on the forward strand.
CTTTTTCGCTCTTTTCTTCTTCGCCACCAATGTATGGAATAACGTTGTCTATCATTTCAGGCCAACGTTCAAAAGTTTTACCTGCGCCCGAAATTGCTTGATAGGTACAAACAAGGCATTTTTCTACGCCGAATTCTTTATCAAGTGGGAATAAGGCAGGAACGTAGCTTTGTAGTGAGCAGTTAGACTTAACTGCAACGAAACCGCGTTTTGTGCCAAGACGCTTGCGCTGTGCCTCGATAACGTCAAGATGTTCTGGGTTAAGTTCTGGAATAACCATAGGAACGTCAGCGGTAAAACGGTGAGCCGAGTTGTTAGATACAACAGGGCACTCATGTTTTGCATACATTTCTTCAAAAGCTTTGATTTCGTCCTTTTTCATATCAACAGCGCAGAATACAAAATCAACCTTTGAAACGATAGTGTCGATATCTGCTACTGCATCATAAACTATCATATCTTTTAAATTCTCTGGCATTGGAGCAGTCATTGCCCAACGGTCGCCAACAGCTTCGGTATATGATTTGCCGGCGCTTCTTGGACTTGCTGCAAGGCAGGTTACGTTAAACCATGGGTGATCGGCAAGAAGTAGCGCAAATCTTTGGCCTACCATGCCGGTAGCGCCTATAATACCAACGTTATAATTTTTCATTTTAGGGTCCTCCTGAGAAAAAGCAAAATTTGTATTGAAATTAGCATAATTTTGCAATATAATATATTTTAATTAAATAATAGCATTTATATGTTCATTTGTCAAACCAAATTATACAAACAAAACTAGAAAGTTATTGGTAAAATTATATGAAAACTAGCGATTTTTATTACGATCTTCCTGAAAACCTCATTGCCCAAACACCTATATTTCCTCGCGACTCTTCTCGTATGTTGCGTTTAGGTAAAAAAACGGGCGAGGTAAATCACGATACTTTTAGCAATCTTCCCGATTTTTTAAACGAGGGAGACTGTTTGGTTCTTAATAATACACGCGTGCTTCCGGCTCGCCTTTATGGTACAACGCGTGATACTGGCGCGGTTGTTGAGTTCGTGTTGCTCAAACAATATGATCTTTATACCTGGGAGTGTTTGGCAGGTCCTGGCAAAAAGGCAAAAATAGACCGAGAGTTTGTTTTTAGCGACGAGCTTTCTTGCGTTGTAAAAGACGTTTTGCCCGACGGTAATCGTGTTATTGAATTTAAGTGTGATGGCGAATTTTTTGCAACTCTTGACAAGGTTGGTCAAATGCCTTTGCCACCATATATTAAAGAAAAATTAAGCGACCGTGAGCGTTATCAAACCGTTTATTCAAAAGAGCTAGGCTCTGCGGCAGCTCCCACAGCAGGACTTCATTTTACACCTGAACTACTCGAAACAATTAAATCCAAGGGTGTAAAGGTAGTTTACGTTACTTTGCACGTTGGTCTTGGTACGTTTAGACCAGTTAAGGTAGATGACATTACCGAACACAAAATGCATACTGAGCACTACTATATGTCTAAAGAAACTGCCGATACAATTAACGAAACAAAGAAAAACGGCGGCAGGGTAATTTGCGTTGGTACTACAAGTTGTCGTACTGTTGAAAGCGTGGCGCAAAAATTTGGCGAAATGTGTGAGTGCAGCGACGATACAGGCATTTTTATCTATCCTGGTTATACTTTTAAATGCATGGATGGTCTTGTAACCAACTTCCACCTGCCAGAAAGCACACTTATAATGCTTGTTTCTGCTTTTGCAGGTTATGAAAACACAATGAACGCATACAAAATCGCCGTTGATGAGAAATATCGTTTCTTTAGCTTTGGTGATGCAATGCTTATTCTTTAAGGAGATTTTATGTATAAATTAATTAGCGATAAAAATGGTGCTAGGCGCGGCGAGTTTGTTACAAATCGCGGCACAGCTCAAACACCCGCTTTTATGAATGTTGCAACTGCGGGCGCAATAAAGGGCGCATTATCTGCTGAGGACCTTAAAAATATCGGTTGTCAGGTAATGCTTAGTAATACCTACCATTTACACGTGCGCCCTGGTGATGAGGTTATTCGTGATTGTGGCGGTCTTCACAAATTTACTACGTGGGACGGTCCAATTCTTACCGATAGTGGCGGCTTTCAGGTTTTTTCACTTTCTTCGCTTCGCAAGATAGAAGAAGAGGGCGTAACCTTTGCTAGTCACGTTGACGGCAAACGCATTTTTATGGGACCCGAAGAGAGTATGCAAATTCAGTCTAACTTAGGTTCGACTATTGCTATGGCTTTTGATGAGTGTGTTGAAAATCCGGCACAATATAGCTATTCAAAGGCTTCGTGCGAGCGTACTACTCGTTGGCTCAAGCGTTGTAAAGATAAAATGCAACAGCTTAACAGCCTAGAAAACACAATTAACCGCGAACAAATGCTTTTTGGTATAAATCAGGGTTGCACTTATAACGATTTGCGTGTAAATCACATGAAGGAAATTGCCGATTTAGATCTAGACGGCTATGCAATAGGCGGTCTTGCTGTTGGCGAAACCGCAGAAGAGATGTACGACGTTATCGAGCACGTAACACCACATATGCCACAAAACAAAATCCGTTATTTAATGGGTGTTGGTACACCGGTAAATATTCTTAACGCGGTTGAGCGCGGCGTTGACCTTTTTGACTGCGTAATGCCAAGCCGTAATGCTCGTCACGGTCATTTATTTACATCTAAGGGCATAATCAATATCAATAATAAAAAGTACGAATACGATATGACACCAATTGATGAAAATTGCGGTTGCCCTGTGTGTCAGCGATATAGCAAAGCGTATATTCGTCATTTATTAAAGAGCACCGAAATGCTCTCACAAAGACTTCTTGTTATGCATAATCTTTGGTTTTATAATAACCTTATGTCAGATATACGCAAAGCGCTTGACGAAGGTAGATTCCATGAATTTAAGGCGGAACAAGAGATTATTTTAGGAAAACGAATCTAATTTACAAAATTATCCTTGCATTTATTGTCTATGTTATGTATAATATCATTTGTTATAAATTTTTTGGAGGTATAGTTCAATGGCTGGTATTATAATGTTAGTGCCAATGATTCTTATTTTCTACTTCTTCCTTATTCGTCCACAGAAAAAGAAGGAAAAGGCAGAAAAATTGATGCGTGAGAATTTACAGGTTGGCGATGAAATTCTTACAATCGGTGGTATCTATGGTCGAGTTATCTCTTTAAAAGAAGACTCAATCGTTATAGAATCAAAGAGTGATCACAGTAAGCTTACAATTGCTCGTTGGGCAATGCAACAAAACCTTACCGTTCACGACGATATGCCAACTAAATAATTTGGTAATAAAAACACCCTCTGCTTGAATAGTATTTAAGCGGAGGGATTTTTATGTATAATGGATTTTTGAAAAAAGAACATACAAATAAAAAATCCGCCTATTTAAAGGGCGGAGTAATAGGCGTTTTAGCCTGCCTTACAATGATGATGTTATTTTCGGCAGTTTTGTTGATTTTTAATATTGACCGCAAATATGCAGCTGTATTTGCTACCATGAGCGTAGCGGTTGGTAGCTATATCGCAAGTCGTATTACTGCCAAAAAAATAGGTGACAAAGGCTATGTGGTAGGACTCGTTATAGGTGGAGTGATTTTTGCCACAATAACGTTAATATCAATAATCATTGGTAATAGTTTATCACTAAACACTTTTTTTCACTTTATTATAATAATGTTATCGTCGCTTGTAGGTGGAATTACGGGAGTTAATAAAGATAAACATAAAAAGTACATATAAAAATGGAGGACTAATTTGTCCTCCTTTAATTTATTGTGTTAGCATTTCAATAATTTTTGAGTAAATAGCTGATGGATTTTCTAAAAATTTTTCTTTAATAACGTTGCCTTGCTCTTCGTCGGTGATGAGCAACTTAACGGTTATAAAAGGTTTACCATTATCGAGTGCCGAACAACTAAGATATGTGCTGCCATTTTCGTTAGATATCTCAAAAAGATTATCTTTTGCATTTTTAAACTTGGCAAACATTTTCATAACCGCCAAATAAGCGCGTTCCTTAACAACCGAAGATAGAGAAGATTTTAGCATTTTTGCTGTTTCTTTGCCGGCGTTAGTAATTTTATACACCTGTTCTTCGGAGTCGGTTGCAATAATCTGACCGCTGTTCGCTAATGAAACAATAGCATCGCTTACCTCAAATGCATTTGCAAGTCCCTCGTAATGCAAAACGTTAGCAAGCATCTCGACAGGCATGGGCTCATCGATAGCGTCTAATATATAACATATTAAAATTTTAATTTCTGAAGTGCTAAAAAGTCCACCGCGTGAAACACCCGCACCAGAAGCGTTTTTTTCCATTTGTAATCACCTATATTAAAATATTACAAACTATTATAAAACCAAAGCGCAAAAGTTGCAAGAGTTTTATGTTAAATTTATTGTTTCGAGGTTGTTTGAATGATAAATAATGAATAATATGGTTGATTTTAGTGCAGTAACTGCTTTATAATAAAATTATAAAATAACACGAAAGGTCGTATTAATATGAGCATATTTGGCAACCTTTTTGATTTTAACCGTGATGGTAAATTAGATGCTTTAGAGCAGGGAGCAGAGCTAGGATTCATTATGCAAATGATGGACGCCCAAAAGCAAAACGACCTAACCTCTGCGGGACTTAACCCGCAAGACCTCGAATCTATGGGCTACTCCGAGCGACGCGAAGCACTGCTAAACGCAGGACTTGACCCAGATGATTATGAAGTGTAAATATGAATGAAGCTAATGGGAGCCAGAAAAATTCACCGGCTGGCCCGCCCAAATAATCCAACACGAAATCGACTATTGTGATGAGCTATTGATTTAATTTTTAAAACCTCGTACCGATTGGTGCGAGGTTTTGTTTTTTGACAGTAACTTCGCTTTTGCTATTGACTGTACTGAATTTAAGACAGTAGATATTTTAAAATATAATTATAAATCAAATAAAAATATCATATTGTTTAGTTATAGGTTGAACTTGAAATTTACACTTAATGGTCATATAATGTTAAAGGAGAGGCTTTTGTGTATTTAATTAAACGTTTTGCATCTCAATTTATATTGCTTGCGATTATATGCTTAATTGCGACTTTAGGCTACGTAAAAGAAGAATTTATTACTGTAGATGCCTCGTTTGTCCCGACACGTAAAATCATAATTGACGCCGGACACGGCGGGTTAACTAATACTATAAATTAGGTCCAATCCTGCCGTGAAAATTCAATATAAAACTGCCCGAAAACCCGCTATTTAAGCGGGTTTTCGCCATTTTACGACAATTTGAAGATCAAAAGTCAATTTAACCTACAAATTTCTAATTTTTAATGCAATGCAGGTTAAAATATGATATAATATTCTATGGTAGGTGACGAGAAAATGGATAAGACTATGAAACGAAAGCAAGATTTATTTAACTTATGTAATGGTATGGATAAACTTGATATACATAAAAAAGAGAAATGTCCTTCTTTTTCTGAAGCAATGCTTTCAATTGAGGGAATGAAGGTTAGCGATGAGGTTACACTTGCTCTTGAAGAATGGAAAGAAGGTAAAGCAACTTATTTATCAATTTTCGAATCAACACTTCAAAGATACGGGTTTAACACATAATTAAATGCTTAACAGTTGAATTTTAAAATTATATGTTGTATAATGTACTAAATACTAAAAAGGAAAGGAGAAAGAGTTTATGAAGGATTTTGAGATTTTAAGCCGTGATACAGTTGTTGCTGTTTGGAAAGATAACGAGCTTAAAGTTTTGAACAATGATTTATTGCCGTTATACTTAAAGCGTGTAAACGATGCTAAATCTTGGCTTGAAACAAGAGCTATCGATTCGCATAGAGCAAACTCCCGTCTGCTTAAAAAGGCTTTAAGACTTGCTGAAAAAGATGATGTTTCAACCGTACTTCACGTTAATGCCGCAACTATCACCGATACCTATTGGGTTAGGGCTATCGGCAGTGGTTTAAAATACCAAGATGTTCGCTTTAATAAAGACTATTTCTCCAATCTGGCTTTACGTGGACTTTATTCAAGCTTTAATTCTGCCGCAAAGCGTAAGGATACCAAAACACCGGAGCTTACCAATATCGGTAGCTTTGAAAAGTGTTGGAAGCTGAAAGATGGAAAATGGTGGATTTATAAGTCAGCTAACCAAAAAGAGCAGTTTTCAGAACTCTTTGTATATGAGATTGGTAAAGAACTTGGAATGAATATGGCTCACTACGAAAAAGGTGATAAATGTGTAAAATCTCTTGATTTTACTGATTCGGCAAAGGTCATATTTGAACCTGCATCATCCTTTATGGGAGATGAAGAAGATTATATTAAAGTCGTTGAGAAGTTAAAAGAACTTTGTCCTAAAGCAATTCCTGACTATATTAAAATGATTTTCCTTGATACCATAACCGCCAACCCCGATAGACACACAGGAAACTTCGGTTTAATGCGTGATGTAAAAACCGGTGAGCTTTTAGGTCTTGCACCAAACTTCGATAATAATATGGCGCTTATTGCACGTGGATATCCTACAAGTAAATCCGCAAACGACCTTTTAATTACACTCTTTAATGAACTAATGGAAAAATATCCTGGGTATAAGGAATACTTGCCAAAAGTCACAGAGCAGATGATTAAGAAAGTTATCAGCAAACTTAATATGAAGGTTAAATCTCAAGTAATTGTTGATTTCGTAATTAAACGTTATCAAGCAATTAAATAAATGACTAAATCCCTTGTAGCAGAGAAGATTTGCTACAAGGGATTTTTCGTTTTTGCTTAACAAGTTGTATCATTGCAAAAATTGGCGAATTATGTTAAAATTAATTCAATCATATAGATAAGAGGTGGTTTTATGCCAGATTGTATTTTAAATATTGATTGGAAGTTTTGGATTGGAGATATTATTATTCCAATTGCTACGTTTGTTGGTGGCATATTTGTAGGAAAAACAATAGAACGAAAAGCACAGTCTAAAATTTCCGGTGACAATAATACAGTTATTCAGAATAGTAACATAAACAAAGAATAGCATAGGAGGAACTCTGTTACACATGTTTTCTTTTAAAAGCAAGTCCGCTATAGGAAAAAACTCAAATAACAATATAGTTATTCAAAACAGTACGTTAACTAATTTTGTGACAAACGCTCCTGCAGAAACTGTTGGGCTTATGGCTAAGTATGAGGCGTACGAAGATATACAACAATATGTTCAATCCGTTATGACTACGGTTCGAAATACCCACCCTTTGTTTCCTACGTTTTCAGCGACCTATAGCGCAGAGTTAGAAAAACTAATTAGCACTCCCGAAACCGCCGATGCATTTGAAAAGCATCCTAAAAAAATAAAGGGCACTTTTCAAATTGATTATAAAAAATATCCACATATGGATAAGGCGGAAACCCCTTGGGAATATGCGTATCGTACACAAACTAATGTGGAATTAGCGACAAAATCCTATACGGAATATCTAGGGGAAACTAAAGATCCATTTCCGGTAGCAGAATATACCGAAGGAATGGTGACGGTTATTGGTTTTAACGAATTTCCTCCGGCAGTTAATGCGGTTGTTGAGTCTGGTGATATATCTATACCAATTTTACTTCGGAGAAAACCAAGTTTTAAATTTGGTGAACTACTTCTTGGTAATGAATCAACAGGACACGGCTTTAATATAAGCATAAGTACAGATGAATCACAAAAGAATACTACTATTAATTTTTTGAAAGTTGAAGATTGTGATTTAAAAGCTCATCTTGCTTGCGAAGAATTGTTAGACGCTATATATACCACCAAGAAAATTGTGATAAAAGTCAAAGACGTCGAACTTATGGGTGCTATGATTAATGAATCTGAACTTACAAGCAATATTTTTCAAAACGCCAAGGTTCTAAAGACGTATATAAAAAATTTACTTACAATAGAACAATATACTGGCTGTAAGTTTAATCCTAATATAGGCGAAGTTTCATTTGACGATATTGAAACCTCAATAATAATGGCTGCATCGCTTGAAGGGAAATGGAGATTAAGAACACTTTCGTTTGATGATGCTGTTAGATGTGATTACGATCAAATCCCAGACGATATCGCTGATTATGATGAGGTTGATTCTGAATCCGTAGCGGAAATGAAAGTTTTATCTATAGATTTGCACGGTGAATCTTTTACCGCCGAAAAATTCATTATCGTTTATAGAGATGCTAAAATAAACAACATAGCATCCGTTCTTAAAAATGTTAAAAAGAAAAAGAAAAATATTCTTTTAACTATGAAGCCGATGGGTGGGAAAGATGTGTTCTGCAAGTATCAGTTTATGGACGGCATAACACATATCCCCAAAGAATAAAGTTCATTGTAAAAAGGCAGTCTCACTATCAAAGTGAGGCTGCCTTTTGTTTACCTGTTATTTAGTCGTTCTGCGGTGCTAATAAGCACATCAAGATCTTCTTGTGACATATTACGAGTCAACTCATATAATTTCTGAACCAGTTGAGGCTCTTTTATATCCTCATCGAAGAACTCTCTAGGAGTAACGCCTAGATATTCACATATATAAAGAAACTCTCCCAAGGACGGCATTGATCTGCCAGATGAAATACTCTGCATATAACTCTTGCTGTGTCCTAGGTCTGTGCTCATTCTATATTCTGAAACATTCTTTTTCGTTCTTAAAACAGAAATTCTATCCCTAATAAATTGTAAATCCATCGTCAACACCTCGCATTTATTATTGTATAATAATTTTAGCGGTAATATTCACGATAAAATTACCGATTATAGTTGATAATTACCGCTAAAAGCGGTATAATAGTAGTATAAATTAAAACTAAAATCAGTAATGTGTGATAGGGATGTATAACGTGTTGGAGATTTTTACCGTAGCCTTTTTCGGTCACAGATATTTAGATAATCCGTTTAAGGCGGAAGAACTTCTTGAAGAGCAAATAAGAAAACTTATTAACGAAAAAGAGTATGTAGATTTTTTAGTAGGACGCAACGGTGAGTTTGACCAATGCGTTTCGTCCACAGTGCTTCGTGTACGAAAAAATTATAGGGATGATACACATTTTGAAATGATATATTAACTATCTTTTCGAAATTCTTTTTGAGAGTAACTGTCAGTGCTTATTATGAAAATATGATTTACTTTTTGATATGCTCCTAACAGATTCTTATAAGAGTAAGCAAGGATATAAAATATTAATGAGACAATCTTCTATAAATCTGCAAAAGAATCTATCCTTTCTTTTCGAAATGATATATGACTGTCATTTTGAAATGAGTGCTAAAAATATGATATACATTTATAGAGCGGCTCCCATAGACTGCGAATCAGTCTGTGGGAGCCAAAAAATTTTTTATAAAAATTTTCGTCAATAAATTTATTTTGACAGCATCCGCTTTAATCAAAAATTTTCGTACACAAATATATGATTTTATAAATCATACCAAAAGTTAATGTTTTCTTGAAACTCGAAAATTTTATTTCTTATATATTTAACGTCCAAATATTTTGGTACACAGTTTCGATCTGGACCACTGAAATCTGTGAACGAAAAAATCGGATAAATTTATGTGTGTTAATGTTTTCTTGAAACGAAACAAAAACATTATCCACATTTAAGTATCGGAAATTTGTGAAGGGCATCGAGTAGCACATAGATGTTTTTTATAAATTCACGAAATATTACGAAAGGAGTAAAAATTGATGAGTTTAACCCCTGAAGAACA
>JAFYLD010000034.1 GCA_017537245.1 Clostridia bacterium
GGCGGTGGTGGCGGCGGCGCTGCAGCTATTGCACAGCACGTAACCATACTAAACACAGTCGGCGCGATAGTATACGATACCGGTAGTGGCTCAACACCAACTGCAAATACAACCATTGACACTGTTCTCAACAGTGATTTAAAAGTTTATAATGGCTCTGCCGGAAAAACCGGTACGGCTAGCGCAACCGCCACACAATGGCTTACTTCATGTAAAGCATCCGCAAGCGGTGGTAGTGGCGGTACTCACGGCAAAAACTTCCGTGATAGCCGTCTTGTTTCGGGTTGGAATACCACAGGATCTGCCATTGATATAACAAATGGTGCAAAGCTATATGCAGACGGCCTTTCTCGAACAAAAGATTCAAATAACCTCAATGGACAAATTACTATTACCCTACTCGAAACCACCGAGACCAAAAATGATGCTGAAAAGCTTTTTGGTCTTGAAGCTAGTGGTACAATATCAAAATATTTTGATATTAAATCTGTCGATCTTAAAACTGCTTTTAGCTACACTAGCAAAAACAGCGTAACAAACGATGACGGTAGTATTACTGTAACGTATCTAAAAAATAGCACTCCAATTGCTAAAGTCACATACTTATTAACAACAAATGCTGATGGTAGCACTAATTGGAAAGCTTACCGAACCGAATATAGTCCTACAGCTATATATACACCAGCAATAAAAGACGGTGTTAGTGGCAGTTATATTACCCATAGTTCATCTATCGATTTTGTTCTTACTCTTTCTCCAAAAGAAGGATTTTTAGGCGGTAATGACGTTCCACTTATTCATTATGGTACAAACGGCGCCGATGATACAGGACTTTGCATCGAGCAACAGGGCGCTATTTTGTGGTTCCCTAAACGTGATAGTGCAGATTACGTCAACGTAGCTATAAACTACAAATTTAACGACAATTATCTAACTACTGACAATGCTACCATTACTTGCGGCGAGTCTGTAAATCAAGCAAACCTTATATATTCTAAAATACCACTACCAACTGGCGCTGACGCTTGGAAGGGTGACTTTGTAAAGGTTGTTCATCCTGCTACCAAAACCGTATCTCCTACAACCACTACTACATACGATTTCACACAACAAGTAGTGCCAAAGGAAGATGCGAAAAAAGCGGTTATTTTAGATAGTGTTTCCGGCGTAAGCTACACCAAATCTGCTACTGTTTACGTCAATTATAGCGTAACTACCTCTTTGTCAAACATTACTTATAAGGGACCTACCACTATTGCTAGCGGTGAGGGATTATCTGCGGTATTAGAGACAAATAGTGGTTATTTATTACCTAGCAGCATATCAATATCTGTAGGCGGCACTACCCTTTCTAGCGGTAACTATACCTACAATAGTCAAACAGGCGATATAACTATTGCCGCTAGCAAGATTAACGGTAATATAGTTATTACCGCTAATGCTAAAATTTTAACCTATGGCATTTATTACAACTATCAAGACCCCGTAACCGGTGAGCAAGTTATTGTAAAAGAAACCGGTCACGGTGGTGAATGGGCAGCAGGCGCAACAATAAATCCTGCCGACCTAGTAAAATATAACGAGCTAAATAGTGGTGTTACCAATCGCGTTGGTTATAACTTTGCGTGGGAATGGGGTACTACCGATGGCTCACCTATTACAGTTATGCCTGCGGGTGATTTGTACATTGTAGGTCTATACGAACCTATCGTTTACACAGTTACAATTCACTACGCAGACGAAAACGGCAACACTCTTGCAAATGACTTTGTTGGAAAATACTATTATCAAGACAAATATAGTGTTATAAGCCCACAAGTCGCAGGTTATCTTGCAAATCAAACTGTTACAAGCGGTACTTTAGGCGCAGAAAACGTAGAAATTACCGTTACATACGCTAAAACCAGCGGTCAACTTAACATTATCTACGTTTACGGTGACTCTCAAACCATCGCTAAAGAACCATATACACAAAGTATTGTTGTAGGCGAAGAGTATGCAGTTTTATCACCTGAATACGTTGGCTATACCGCCGATAAACCTATTGTTTCCGGTACGGTTACAGGCGCGCAAGCAGAAAGCGGTATTACCATATACGTAACCTACACCCCTAAAAACTACGTTGTAAGTTTTGACGCGGCTGGCGGTACGTTGCAAGACGGCGATAATACTAAAACCGTAGCTTACAACAACATCTATGGTTTTGACCCAACCAAGCCTTATGGTGAACAATATTACGCATTACCTACCCCTATTCGTACAGGTTACGAATTTATCGGTTGGCAGGACGAAAACGGTAATCTTATCACCGAAGACACAAAGGTTATCTTGTCTAAAAACCATACTCTTACAGCAAAATGGCAGGGACAACTATTTACGCTAACCGTCAATTACTATTATTCAGAAGTTGGTGGCGAATTAGCGGCCGAAAAATTTGTCACCCGTGTTGAATATGGTACAGAGTACAACTTCCCTTCACCTTATATCGAGGGTTATACCCCTGCTCCTGACGTAATTGGCGTTATGGGCGCAGGTAGCCGTGTGATTGACGTTGTTTATACAATCGACGCGCACTCAATTACCATTCATTACGTTGGACCAAACGGCGAACAAATGGCTAACGACTATACTGCTGTTCAAGACTATAATACCAATTACTCGGTTACTTCACCAACAATTAGTGGTTATACTGCTGATCAAACGGTGGTTTCGGGTACTGTGGGTATTGAAGACATCGATATTACCGTTAATTACGAGTACATCGATTACACTCTTACTATCAATTATCTAATAGACGACGAAACTCTCAAACCCGAAACCGTTGTAGTTGAAGGATTACACATTAAAGACACATATTCTTATCCTTCGCCTGAAATTATCGGCTATACGGCGAGTAGGTCTGTCGTAAGCGGTACTGTTGGTACAAGCAACGTTACGGTAAACGTTAGTTACTCACGTAACAGTTACGTTCTAAAGATAAATTACGTTTACGGTAGCGATATTCTTGACGAAACACTTATTGGCACAACTGCTAGCCCAAGCGTTTCTTACTCTTTAAATTACGGTGCTGAATACAACTACGCATCACCTGTAATCAAGGGATATTTTGCAACGTTAGACTCGGTTAGCGGTGTTATGCCTGCTAATAACGTAGAAATAACCGTACATTACAATCAAGCATTGTTCGTTTCTGTAGAATGGGGTAACCTAACCTTTGACTACAACCAAGCTACGTGGGATGCTGATTCACACGGTTATAATATCCCCCCTGTTACAGACGGTTCAAACTATATCACCATTACAAACTCTAGCAATTCTTCTACAAACGTAGATGCCGAGCTTAAATACACCGCAAACGAGGGTTTTGAATCGATAAGCGGTTACTTTACACGTGATGATGATAACACCAAATCCAATAATCCTACCTGTAATATAACAGTAGGACAAAGCGTAAAATACTGGTTATGGCTCATAGGAACCATGCCAGATGAACTCGATTTTGAAAAAGATATGCAAACCACAGGTGTTTGCACCGTAACAATAGGAGGTGCGGACTAATGAATTATAATTTTGAATTACTACCGGAATATAACCGACAAATCAAAATTAGAAAGCAGGATTTTTTCGCTTTTTCAAAAAAAGCGTTAAAAAATCACACTAAAGGCAAAGTTTATCACATTGTTGGTGAAGTGAAAAGTTCGGAATTACCAACAGGTGACGAGAACTTGTCGATTGGTGATGAACTACACCCAATAAAACCGCTCGGCTCACACAACGCGATATTAAACAAAAAATCCGCCTACGTATCAGTTGGCGATGATCGTTACGTTGTTATACTTAAAAGCCGTGTGCCGTTTTTAATATTATTTACAACTCTTTTGGCAGGAATTGTAGCAGGCGTGTTATTACTACTTTCATTACTTAATAATCCAAGCAATGACGTACAGACACTTGCCCCTAAACATCCTCTCCCCGAGATTGACATCAATATAGAAGCAATCGTCGGCGACAACACTACTCCTAACACTAGTGTTGACGAAGGTGGCGGCGCGGTATCTATGATATATACACTCGAAGCTACAATAGATATTTCTGACAAAGACATAGACATATTATTTAAAAACCCAACCAAATCTACCCATGACGTAGCTCTTGAGTTGTATATAACACAGGGCGGCAAACGTACCTTGATTGCAAAATCGGGTAGAATACCTGCCGGTAATATGTTGCGTACAATGAGCCTATCGCTCGATTCTGCAACAATTAGCGAGGGTATTTACGACGGTGTTTACAAGGTTGTTTATTATGATTCTAAAACAGGCGAACGGATGCTTGTAGAATCTGACATAACCGACGTAAAAATCGCCGCGCAAAAATAATCGTTTATCTTATAATATTTAAGACAAAGGCTTAAATATTGTTGATAATATATTTTAAAAAACAAAATTTTTAAAAAGGAGAAATAATCATGAAAAAGATTCTTTCTATCGTGCTTGCACTTGTAATGGTTTTTGCTCTTAGCACAACCGCATTTGCCGCAGGCGCAAAAACTGACGAAGGCCTTGGCCTAGTTGAATCATCAAACAACGTTGACGTTATTATCGATTCTACAACAGTTGATAATATCACAGCTGTTTACTACGTAGACGTAGAATGGGAATCACTTGATTTCACATATACATTCGATAAGACCGTTGACAACGTATGGGATCCAGAAACTCATACATACACCGTAGCTGACGGCGAAGATGGTAACGCTAACTGGGATAAGACTTCTGCTACTATCACAGTAACTAACCACTCTAACGAAGCAGTTGCAATAGCTGCTACAGCTCCAGCTGCTATGAACGGTGTTACAACATCTGTTACCGCTGGTTTTGATCTTCCATCTGCTGTAGGTTACGCTGTTGACGCAGCTGAAATCACCGATACATTCACAGTATCTATCGATGGTATTCCTACCGTTGAAGAAAACTTCACTATCGGTGCTGTAACCGTAACAATCTCTGCAAAATAATTAATAAAGCTTAATGGGTGCGCAGGGGCAGGCATAGGTAATAAGCAATAATTGCATTTCCTTAAATTACCTGTTGCCTGCGGCCCGTAGTGCCCGTTTGGCTGCCATAACGGCGATTGTCGCTGTCCTTTGGTTATGTCAGTCTATGGGGCATGCTAAATACAAATTGGAGATTTTTATGGATAGAACACATAAAATAATTTTGTCTGTTCTTGCCGTTTTGTTTGTTGGTATTATAACCGCATGTGTTATTGTAGTATCGCAACCAGGCGGCAACGAACAGATTTACACCGAGTTTGTAGCTCCCGCTTTTGATAAAAACGCAACCGTAATCGAAACAAGTGATATTCCGCAAAGCGCACAATACAAGCCTCTTGTAGTAAAAGAGGGCTTTAAAATCGCTATGTCTAGCGAGGTCACTATAAACGACGACGTTATTGAAGTTTATTTTACTTCAGATAAAAATAACGTTGCGTGGCTTAAAATAGAAATTTTAAGCGCAGACGGCACCAAATTTTATGGTGAAAGCGGACTTATAAAACAAGGTGAAACCTTAAAACAACTAAAACTTGACTCCTTGCCAGAGGGCGAGAGTTTAATAGTAAAAGTATTATCTTACGAGCCGGACACCTACTACAGTCTTGGTACTGCTAAGGTAACGGTAACGATAAAAAAATAAAAGCCATGCTACAACAATTGTAGTATGGCTTTTGTTTTTATATTATTTCTAGTAATTTTAAAAGATTTGGTATTTCGGCTTCAAAGTTTACGCCGTATTTAATAGTTGGATGATTTTCTTTTGTGCGCTTAATACAACCTGCTGTGTATTTTGCCGCTACAAGCGCAGACTCGGAAAGTGATTTACCAAGCAAGATACCACAAGTAAGTGTGCTTGTAAATATGTCGCCTGTGCCGTGATACATAGCGTCAACCTTTGGAGCAAAGATATACTCTAGATTATTGCCATCAAGACAAGCCGCGCCGATTTCACCATCTTTGTAGCAAACGCCGGTAAGCACTATCTTACCATCGGTTATTTTGCGAAGACCATCTAGCAAACCGTTGATATACTCCTCGCTATGAGGTGCCTCGCAGTATGGCATATCTACCATAAACGCCGCCTCGGTAATGTTTGGTGTAATTATATCGGCCTTTGCGCAAAGGCGGATCATTTCTTTTGGGAAGTTTTCAGGGAAACCACCGTAAAGCTTGCCGTGGTCTGCCATAACAGGGTCAACAATAAGCAAAGTATCATCAGTACCAAAGGTGTCAACCGCGCGACACACAAGGTCAATTTGCTCTACAGAGCCAAGATAACCCGTATAAACTGCGTCAAAGGTAAGACCCTCTTTTTTCCAATGGTCTGCGACAGGCATGATATCATCAGTAAGGTCGCGGAATGTATAACCCGAAAAACCACCAGTATGTGTAGAAAGTACCGCGGTAGGAATACCTGCGCACTCAATACCCGCTGCCGAAATTATAGGTAATGCTACGGTAAGAGAACACTTACCAAAGCAAGAAATATCATGAATTGCTGCTACTCTTTTTTGCATAAATAAAAACTCCTTGTGTTTTGCTTTTAATGAGTATATAATAAATTTGATAATATTAAAATATTCAAAATAGGAGAATTTTATAATACCAGATGAAATATATTATTGATAAATCAAACGGCAAAGCGTACCTGCAACTTTACGAACAAATTAAAAACGACATAGTAAATGGTGTGTATCCTTTCAACTCAAAATTACCATCAAAACGTATTTTGTCGGAAGAAACCGACGTTAGCGTAATTACTGTTGAGCACGCGTATTTTTTGCTTTGCGAGGAAGGTTATATAGACTCGCGTGAGCGAAGCGGCTATTTTGTATGTTATAATCCCGAAAGCACATTTGACTCAACTATTATTACAAGCAATACCGAAAAACAAATGCGCCCTATAATTCATAACAACGATTTCCCCTTTTCAACTTATGCTAAAACTGTTAGAAAAGTTTTAAGTCAATACGGCGAGTATATATTTAATTCCTCAAGCGGTACCGGTTGCGACGAACTTAAAAACGCTATTTGCAATTATTTAAAACGTAGCCGAGGAATAGCGGTAAATCCCAGACAAATTATAATTGGCGCGGGTAGCGAATATTTATATGGACTGATTGTGCAAATGCTTGGCAAAAACCGAATTTACGCACTCGAAGATCCATCATATCCTAAAATTGCAAAGGTATATAGAGCAAATGGTGTTAAAACCTTATTTTTGCCCCTTGTAAAAAATGGTATTTCTAGCGAGCATCTGCACAAAACACCTGCAACCGTTTTGCACATAACTCCTTATCGCAGTTACCCTAGTCGCATTAGCGCAACCGCATCCAAAAAACGTGAATACGTTGATTGGGCAAAAAACTCTAACAAAATAATTGTAGAGGACGATTACGAATCGGAATTTACGTTACTAAAAAAAGCAGAAGAAACCGTTTTTTCGCTCTCGAACGGCTATAACGTTATCTACGTTAACACCTTTTCAAAAACTGTGTCCCCTGCCGTTAGAATAGCCTATATGATAATTCCTGAAAGTATGATACCCGCGTACCAAGAAAACGTTGGATTTTATAATTGCAGCGTGCCGCTATTTAATCAGCTAATACTTGCCGAATTTATCAATAGCGGTAATTTTGAACGCCATATAAATAAGACTAGAAGAAAAGCAAGACGAAATCAATAGATTTCGTCTTGCACTTTTTATTTAACCATTTTAATTGTAACGTTCAATACTTTGTTTGCAAATACCGGGAATGTTATATGCTTGTATTGAAAACCGCCAACAGGATGGAAATGACGTTTTTCGTCAGCGGGGTCAATAGTATACTCACTATCAAACGATACCGATAACATATTGTTAAATATCACTTCGTTTTCGGCAAGCTCTACGCTATCGCCCGACTTGCTTACTATTGGCAAAATGTATTCGCTATCTGTTTTTGATAAGATGCTAATATTTATAGCGTCGTCTAAGAAGTCATACTTAACTTCAAAACCACTTTTTTCGCTTGTCGCGGTAATTGTATAGCCGTCGGCTGCAAGTTCAACCGTTTTATCGGTGTCTGAAAAGCCTAGTCGCGCAGTGTTGCAAATTTCTTCGTCAACGTGACGCTGAATTTGCATATTCATAGGCTCGGTAGTAACAAAGCGATAAAGTGTTGCCGCCATAACTGCGCCGTAATCGCGGTTATAAAGCATACTAATTGCGCCGCCGCCCGTTTCACAAGCAGGATAAATATGTGTATCGCAAGCGTTTACAGTCGCTACAAAATCACCCTTTGTAACGGTGTAAAGATATCCGTTTTGATAAGATTTAACACCCTCTACCTCACGTGGCAATTTAGCGTCTAGACAAGTTTCGTACTCGTCACCCATTTCTAGATACAAAATAGCAAGTGATTTAACCTTGTCAAACGCGTGGTGAATACAAGCAGGCTCACCCGCCGCGTAATACATAAGACCACCATAAAGTCTGCCGTCAACCGTACAATCTTCTAAAAGTTCTATATTGCGGCGCACGGCCTTAGCAATAACTGGGTTATTCTTTGCAATGTGAACAAAGCCTTCGTGCATACCGTCACTAGTACGGCTACCCCAATAGGTCCACTTGTTTTGACGAGTACCCCAGCTGTTGTCGATAGCGCCGTCAGGTAATAAAAATCCTAGATGGTCGATAGCGCGGTCGGTATAGTATTTAAGTTTTTCATCATCTTTCATCCAAAGCGCGTGTAAAACCAAAAGCGGTATCGACTCTTCAAGGTTATAACCCATATCAATAAAGTGGCAACCCTTTGCCGTTGTGCCGTCAAGCGGTTTACCCTCACCAAAGAAAAGTCCTTCATCGTCAAAATGTGCTCTGCAAAAAGCCTCTTGCTTGAGAGCTTGATCCAAGAATTTTTGCTCGCCTGTGTAATTATAAGCAAATGCAAACATTGCCGCAGCGCCTGCGTTATAGTTGATGTGTGGATTTACGTCCTCGCAAAAACCGATAGCCGCATCCGCTCTTTCGCGGAAGATAGCATCCCATTTATCAAACGTTTCTTTGTCTAAAACGTCGTGAAATCTATGTAACGTTTCACCAAGCATAAGGCAGGTGAAAATATTTGTACCCTTCCAACGATTTGCAAGGTCGTTGCGATAATCCTTGTGTTCTGAAAGAAGATTATACTCGGTCCAGTCAATTAACTTTTTTGCCACGGCAAGATAACGCTCCTCGCCCGTTTCTTTATACAAAAGAATAAGTGGCAACACCATATCGGCGCAACGACCGTGTACCACCGCGCAACCCGGACACAAAAGCGCGCCGTCAAGAAGTGGATCAGGCATTGAAATTTGTGTCTTAAGAAGCTCGTCGCACCAATCTTTCATTAAATTGTAAACTTGATTTTTAAAACTCATATTTTTCTCCTATTTAACGTCTGTTTTAGACGGACAAAATTCTGCCATTGGGCAGCGCTGGCAATAGGTCTTTCTTGCGGTACAAATATCACGGCCAAAAAGCACGCTGCGATGGCAAAAATCATTTGATTTATCGGGTGGCAAAAGTTTGCGCATTTCTTTTTCAACCTTTAATGGATCGATAGTTTTTACAAACCCTAATCTATTGCAAAGCCTTATAAAATGCGTATCAGTCACAACGGCAGGCTTGCCGTAAACGTCACCGCAAACAAGATTTGCAGTTTTGCGACCAACACCCGGTAGTTTGGTCAGTTGCTCGATAGTATCTGGCACGATGCCACCAAAATCACTGACTATCATTTTACCAATACCAACCAAATCACGTGCCTTAGTTTTATAAAGACCACAGGTTTTTATAAGATCTTCTACGCTTTCTACTGGTGCCTCAGCCATACTTTTAGCATCGGGATATTTTGAAAAAAGCGCAGGAGTTACTATGTTTACTCGTGCATCTGTACACTGTGCCGAAAGCCTAGTTGCGATAAGTAACTGAAACGCATCGCTATAATCAAGCGAACAAATAGCGTCGGGATAAAGTTGTTCTAACGCTTCTACCGCTTTTATAATCTTTTCTTTTTTTGTCATTACGCGTCAAGCCTCATATCGCCTGATTTTATCCAATTTAACTTGCGCATAGCCTCACTAATAGCAAACGCCAAAAGCGCAGGCAAAACAATCTGCATTAACGCTATTTCTAAAACGGCAACGATTGGTTCTACACCTGTTGCTGTCATTGCCGAATAGGTTTCAAACGGGCCTACAAGACCAGCCGTACCCATACCCGAGCCTGTTGGTGTACAAACCATTTTAAATACTATTGTAGACAACGGACCTAAAATTGCGCTAGACAAAATAGCAGGTAGCCAAATTATTGGTTTTTTGATAATGTTTGGCATTTGCAACATCGAAGTGCCTATACCTTGTGACACAAGTCCCGAAACTTTGTTCTCACGATAAGACGCTACTGCAAAACCAACCATGTTACAACAACAACCTACTACCGCCGCGCCTGCCGCAAGACCTGAGAGTTTTAGCGATACGCCGATTGCCGCCGAAGATATAGGAAGTGTTAGGCAAACGCCCATAACAACTGCAACGATTAGACCACATAAAAACGGTTGTTGCTCTACGCCAAAGTTTATAATCTCGCCTATCCAACCCATAAATTTTGACACAGGAGGACCCACAACAAATCCTGCAACACTACCCGAAAGAATAGCTGCGAGTGGCGTAACTATTATGTCCACTTTGGTCTTACCTGACACAAAACCGCTAATTTCTATCGCAACGTAAGCCGCAACAAATGCGCCCAGCGGTTCGCCCGGCAAACCCATTACAAATTTTTCGGTCGAAAGATTTGGAAACGCACCCATAAGACCGGCTACCGCCGCAGACACAGTTACTAGTGGAGAAGACTTTAACTTACAAGCAACTCCAATACCGATACCCGCACCGGTAATTGTCTTTGCAAAGCCACCGACAGCCACCAGATAATCGCCCGCAGTACTTCCTAATATTGTTCCTACTTGAGCAATAATAGTACCAATAATAAGCGTAGCAAAAAGTCCCGAAGCCATACCCGAAAGTCCGTCTATAAATAATCGGTTCAAATACTTCTTAATCATAGTTCATCCTCCTTTTGATGAATATTCTTATAACTTAATTCAATTATATTATAAAGTATTCGTCGAGTCAAGTAAACGCAAAAAATCCCCGAGTTTTCTCGGGGATTTTAGTTTAATTATTTATCACGCTTTTTAAAGCCGCGGCGGTCACGGTTGCCACCGTTTCTGCGTGGTTCTTCTTCCGCTGCGTCGTCTTCAACAACTGCGCCGTTAACCTCTACTAGAGCGTCACGACGTGAAAGATTGATTCTGCCTTGATCGTCGATTTCGGTAACTTTAACGATAACCTGATCGCCAACTGCAACAACGTCTTCAACCTTTTCTACACGCTTAACGTCAAGCTTAGAAATGTGAACAAGACCTTCCTTACCAGGTGCAATTTCAACGAACGCGCCAAATGTCATAAGACGGGTAACGCGACCGGAGTAAACTGCGCCAATTTCAGGATCATTTGCAATAAGATTTACGATATCGATTGCAGCCTGTGCCTTTTCGAGGTCAAGACCAGAAACGAATACGCGACCATCTTCTTCAATGTTGATGGTACAATCACATTGCTCTTGGATTGACTGAATAACCTTACCCTGCTTACCGATAACGTCGCCAATCTTGTCTGGGCTAATGGTTGTTGTAAGCATCTTAGGAGCGTATGGAGAAAGCTCTTTGCGGTATTCAGGAATACACTTGAGCATTACTTCATCAAGGATGTGGATACGAGCCTTGTTTGTCTTTGCAAATGCTTCTTTAATGATTTCTGGAGTAAGACCATGTACCTTAAGGTCCATCTGAATAGCGGTAATACCCTTGTGAGTACCTGCTACCTTAAAGTCCATATCGCCGTAGAAGTCTTCAAGACCTTGGATGTCTACCATTGTCATAAAGTCGCCGTAAACGCCTTGATCACCTGTGATAAGACCACAAGAAATACCAGCTACAGGAGCCTTAATCGGAACACCTGCTGCCATAAGAGCGAGTGTAGAACCACAGATAGAACCCTGTGAAGTAGAACCGTTTGAAGAAAGAACTTCACTTACTACACGAATAGCGTATGGGAATTCTTCAACAGAAGGAATTACAGGAACAAGAGCACGTTCAGCAAGTGCACCGTGACCGATTTCACGACGTCCCGGACCACGTGAAGGCTTGGTTTCGCCTACTGAATATGATGGGAAGTTATAGTGGTGAATATAACGCTTACTAACTTCTTCATCAAGACCATCAAGTTTTTGAGCTTCGCTTACAGGAGCGAGAGTTGCAATTGAGAGAACCTGTGTTTGACCACGAGTAAACATACCAGAACCGTGAACGCGTGGAAGAAGGTCAACCTGTGCGTCGAGTGGACGAATATCGTCAATACCACGACCGTCAACACGTTTGCCTTCGTCTTTTAGCCAAGCGCGAACAACGTGCTTTTGAACAAGATACATAATCTCGTCAAGTTTAGCTTCGTTGCCTTCGAAACGCTCGTCAAACTTAGCGTGAACAGCATCATAAATTGGAAGAAGAGCTGCGTCACGAACGTTCTTATCGTCAGTATCAAGAGCCTTCTTAACGTCTTCAATGCAGAAAGCTTCGATCTCTGCCATAATTTCTGGATCTGGATCGCTTGATTCGAAAGTAAACTTTTCTTTACCGATTTCAGCAACGATGCCGTTGATGAACTTAACGATTTCCTTGTTTACTTCGTGACCTGCCATAATGCAATCAAACATAAGATCGTCAGGAATTTCGTTACCGCCTGCTTCGATCATTGCAACGAGGTCAGCAGTTGAGGATACGGTAAGGTTAAGCTCAGTGAGTGCGCGCTGCTCGAGTGTTGGGTTGATGATAATTTCGCCATCAATAAGACCAACGTTTGTAGATGCGATTGGACCATCCCAAGGAATATCAGATACTGCGATAGCTGCTGATACACCGATAGCTGCGGTGATTTCTGGTGAGCAGTCAGGGTCAACTGACATAACAGTTGCTACAACTGAGCAATCGTTTCTCATATCTTTTGGGAATAGTGGACGGATAGGTCTGTCGATGCAACGTGAAGAAAGGATAGCCTTGTCACTTGCTTTACCCTCACGGCGCTGGAAAGAGCCAGGGATGCGACCTACTGCATACATTTTTTCTTCAAAATCTACTGAAAGTGGGAAGAAGTCAACGCCTTCGCGTGCTTTTGATGATGCGGTTACAGTACAAAGAACGCTTGTGTCGCCGTAACGAGCCATAAAAGCGGCGTTTGCAAGGCCAGCCATTTTACCTGTTTCAAGGCTAAAAGGTCTGCCTGCGATGGTAGTTTCATAAACCTTAAAATTTTCAAACATTTTTCTAATCTCCTTTTTGTTTTTTATTTTTTATAACTAGAGATTTTCCGTTTAGCAATAAAATCAACACCCAAAATTTAGGCGCTCATTTTACCGCTAAACAACAAAAAATCTCTTAAAAACACATTGCCTTTTAACAAAATCAAACCGAGCAAATAGAGATTGCTCGGTTTGTTCGTTACATAATTACTTACGCAAGCCGAGCTTCTTAACGATAGCACGGTATCTTTCGATGTCTTTCTTCTGAAGGTATGCAAGAAGGTTTCTTCTGTGACCTACCATCTTAAGAAGACCGCGGCGTGAGTGGTGATCCTTCTTGTGAGTATCGAGGTGAGCGTTGAGCTCGTTGATACGGCAAGTAAGAACAGCGATCTGTACTTCTGGAGAACCGGTGTCACCTTCGTGAACAGCGTACTCAGCCATAATCTGTTGCTTTTGTTCGTTAGTCATTCTTTTTTCACTCCTTTTTAAAATATATTGTCCGCCCTGCTCCAAGCCTGAGGCCATTGAGTGCTCCGCATAAAGCGGCGGTCGCCAAAAGCATAGAACAAGGTATCTGACCATAGTCAGCTAGAGCATTATAACATAAGTACACAAAAAAGTAAAGAGTTTTTTTATCTTAAAATTTGTGGTAATATTATTTACGAATAATTAACATTTTCGCTTAATAATTATAATAAAATTATTTTAAACTGATTCTAGAATCTTTCAAGTCAGAAAGGACAGTTATATGAACGACTTTGAAAATAACAACCTACCTAATGACGATGATAATTTTTACAACCAAAAGGCTGACAATGTTATTGGCGACAAACCGACCTTTTCACCACAACAAAATTATCAATCAAACTTTTCTTTTCAAACTCCACCTAGCTACTCAACTGGGTTTAGCACCCCCGTTCAAGAAACGCCAAAACCCGAAAAGACTCAAAAAAATCACAGCATTTTAACAGTAGTTATTGCCTGCGCGCTTTCTGCCGTTATAAGTATTGTTAGCGGCGTAACAGCTACGGTATTGATATTAAGAAACAAATCGACCAATACGACCAACACAAACACCCCCACCACACCTAATACTCAAATCATACAGCAAGAAAATGCTAAAGGCGATGTAACCATAAATATAGACGAAAATGCAACGTCTATCGCAGAGGCGGTTGCCTTAAAATGTTCAAACAGCGTGGTGGGCATTAGAACCACTACCTCTGTAGTAAACTTTTTTGGCGGTGTGCAATCACAAACTGGCGACGGATCAGGTGTTATCTACACTGCTGACGGTTATATTATAACCAACTATCACGTAATCTCCGACGCTATATCAGCAAGCAATTCTCAAATCGACGTTTATATCGGAGATATCACGTCATCTTACCCTGCTACCGTAGTAGGCTATAACATTTCTTGCGACCTTGCCGTAATCAAAATAAACGCAACCGGTCTAACCGCAATCGAGTTTGCTGACAGCGACTCGCTTAACGTAGGTCAATACGTTGTTACCATCGGTTCACCAGGTGGTATCGAGTTTATGGGTAGTGTAACTTATGGTATTATAAGCGGTCTTGATCGTACGGTATCTACCAGTCCAGAACTTAAGCTTATTCAAACCGACGCAGCTATCAACCCAGGTAACTCGGGCGGTGCATTACTTAACGCCGAAGGAAAACTTATTGGTATCAACAGTTCTAAAATTGCATCCGTAGAGTATGAGGGTATGGGTTTTGCAATACCGACAAACACCGTAAAAGAAAAATGTGATAAGATCATTTCTCAAGAGGGTGATTCCAGAGCATACATGGGCGTAAGCATTAGCGAAACGTACACTAGCGAAGTTCTATCATACTATGGTTATCCATCGGGCGCGGTTGTATCAACCGTTGCGCAAGGCAGCCCAGCATACCTTGCCGGCATTGAACGTGGTGACATTATAACCGAATTTAACGGTATTAAAATTACCGAGTACACCGTATTTATTGACGCTCTTTCTAACTGCAAGGGTGGAGAAAAAGTAAAAGCTACAATCTATCGCGACGGTAGATATTACACAATAAACATTACTCTTGAATCAGAAACAGTAAATTAAAATCAAAAGCTCCTCTAAATTAACAGAGGAGCTTTTTTCTATTTAGGAAAGTTTAGATTTATTGTTTCGAAAAGAAGTTTATAACGTTCTTCTTCAAGTTGCGACGCGGGGTTAAGCACCGCAATTGCACCCCCGCTTGCCGAAGTATGACTACCGTCAATACAAACCACCTTGTAGGTAAGTCGCGCCTTGTTTTGCGCGTTATAGTCTGTGTCAACGAAATTGCAACTATTTATTTCACCAATAAGCGTATAATCACTATCATTTCCACACGCTCTATAAATCGCATATTGTGACGAATCGCCAACCCAATTTAATCGCACACCATCATCACCCCAACTAGCCGTAAAGTTGGCTGGTATTTTGCGCCTAGAAACGGGTTTAAATCCTTCGATTATATACTCACTGCCTTTTTGCGTGTCAAAACTCAAATAAACTCCGTCTTGCAACACGTCAACTTTTTGGTTATCGCATTTAACACTAACGTCACCAAAACCTTCGTATCGCAGTTTTAGCGTACCGCCCAACTCGGACGTTATCTTTAAAGACTTGATTTTACCATTATCATAATCGCAATCAAAGGTAAAGTTACCGCGAGCTTTAAGACCTTTAAATGATAGTTTGCTCCACGCTGATGGCAATGCAGGCAAAAGTGACACGTAGCCCTCGTGACTTTGCAATACCATTTCGGTCATACCTGCCGTAGCGCCAAAGTTACCATCAATTTGGAACGGCGGATGAATATCCCAAAGGTTTGGATAGGTGCGCTCTTTTAGTAGGTTTTGCAGTAGTAAATACGCGTGATTACCATCGCCAATTCTAGCCCACGCGTTAAGACGGTGAGCTAGTGCCCAACCAGAGCTTCTATCCCCTCTCATTTGCAGAGTAAGTCGCGCCGCGTCAAGCCACGCAGGTGTGCTGCGTGTAATGGTTTTGCCCGGCATTAGGGCCACTAGTTGCGATATATGACGATGGCGAGCCTCACCTATTTCACCATAAAAATGCTCTTCATCATACTCTTTGATTTGTCCGCTATAACCAATTTGAACAGGGCCGTAAGCATCTAGTTGTTGTCTTTCGGTATCTAATACGTCATCATTTATACCCAAAATTTTAGCGCAACTTAAATCGTCAACCGCGTTTTCATATATAAACTGTTGGTCAAAACCACAACCTACTGTGTGCCAGTATTGTTGCATTTTGTGTTGATGCACCCACGCGCCCGAAAGAATTTGCTCGGGTGATGCCGAGTAACTACACAGATATCTTCCACCGTAATTTCTAACGCACTTTGTAAGAAATTTTGACGTGCCGTGAATTACTGGATAAGTATACTCTTTTAGTATATCTTCATCACGAGTAAAATCATAATAATCCCAAAACATTTTGCTGGTCATACCGCCCGTACCGGGACCGGAATGGGTGTTTTTACTCATACCCTCAATTTCATACATAAAGGCGGCGGTGCCTATAATCCAACCACAATCGCCCGGCTTATAGTTTTCGGGGTTTGTTTCGCTAATCCATTGCTCAGCGTGTACAGCAGCCTGGCGCGAATACGCTTTCCAATACTCGGCATAAGCCTTAAACGTTTCGGCAAGATTGGTGCTAAAAGCGGGCCAATAGTTCATTTGCACGTTTATATTGTGCCAAATACCACTTCCCCATGGTGATTTATCGTGAACTGTCCACACGCCTTGTAGTGACGCGGGCGGTGTTCCCTCTCGCGAAGACGAAACTAGCAGATGCCTACCAAAAGCGTAATAAAGTTCTTCAAAATAAAGTTCTTTGTTACCCGCTTTGTAAGACGCTAACAATTCCTCCGCGCTACGCAAATCGTCAATACCGCCAAGGTCAAACTCTACCCTACCAATAAGACCGGTATAGTCGGCTATATGCCTAGCATAAACGTTGTCCCAACCAAGTTTAATCGCATTTTCAAGACAAGCAACCACCGCGTCGTGCGGATCGTTACCCATCGCTTTATGACCACCGTCCAAAAATACCTCGGGGCATAGTTTATACGAAGTATCTAGGGTGTAAAAAAGCGTCGCGCTTGTAGCGTTTTTTACCGTTAATTTATCATCGTTTACCCGAAGTTCGCCATCGGTGCAAACGGCAAGCCTTGCTTCATACATAAGTTCACGCGAAGGTAGTGTACCGCGCATAACAAGTACGTTACCACAAACAGTAATTTCGCCCGTGCGACCGCCTTCTTCTATCGAACGAGCATCAAGATACGGAATAAACAATCGCGTGTCAAAATCAATAGTTCCGTTTTGAGCGCTTATTTTATAGGCAAAAACCTTGTCTGTATAACTCACTATCGCCTCGCGATAGATTTGTACTTTGTTATATTCATATTTTGAATACACAACGCCGTTATCAAGATCAAGACCGCGCTCGTAGTTTTGGACATCGTTATGATTAAAGTCTATAAAAACCTCGCCAAAATTTGAAACGCCGCCGTTTTTATAGGTGTTGGCAAAAACGTTGGTAGTAAACTGTATTCGCTCACTATCTACCCCACCAAAAATACTAGCGCCAAAATAACCGTTACCTATTGGCAAAGAATATCTTTCCCAACCATCATTACTGCTTTCGGCAGGTTTAAAATAACGCATTATTAGTCTTTTTTTCATAAGGACACACCTTCTCTTCTTAAATTTATTATATATGTATCGTCCAACTTTTTCAACAAGCTTTTTATTGCAGTATTTGCGTATGTTTGATATAATATATACAAACTTATTTTAGGGGGATTTATTATGTTTTATAAAAATCTTAAAAACCCACCAAATAAATATCGCCCGGCACCATTTTGGTCCTGGAACGAAAAATTAGACACTACCGAAACCGCAGCACAAGTGCGCGAAATGCACGACGTTGGCATTGGCGGTTATTTTATGCACGCGCGTGGCGGCTTGCAGACCGAATATATGTCTGACGAGTGGTTTGATAACGTAAAAGCCACTTTACGCCAGGGCAAAAAGCTTGATATGAAATCATGGGGCTATGACGAAAACGGTTGGCCTAGTGGCTTTGGCTCGGGAATCGTAAACGGAATGGGTATAGAGTACCAGCAAAAATATCTTCGTTTAGAAGAAACGACTCAAGAAAAAATTTGCGATACCACCATAACAAATATTGCGTTTAATGGTAAAAATTTACATTTTTATTATGAGGTTAATCCATTTTACGTTGATACGCTAAACAAAAAAGTAATAGATGAATTTATAAAGCAAACCCACTGCGTTTATAAAGAAAAGTTAGGCGACGAATTTTCTGATATGGCGGGATTTTTTACCGACGAGCCACAGATTTCTCGCAACGGCTACCCTTGGTCTTTTATTCTTGAAGACGAATACCAAAAAGCCTACGGCGAGTCACTAATAGATCATCTTGCCGACTTGTTTTATAACACAAGCAGTAGCACCCAGACAAAATACAGATTTTTTAAACTCACAACCGAACTTTTTTCTGAAAATTTTATGCGCAATATTTATGACTGGTGTCGCTCAAACGGTAGCGCGCTTACCGGTCACTTGGTTTTGGAAGAGGGCTTGTGGGATCACGTGCTTGCTAGCGGCACTTGTATGCCTCATTATGAATATATGACCATACCGGGTATGGATAATTTGGGCCGAAACCTCAACCGTATCGAGTGCGAAATGCAGCTAAGTTCGACAGCAAACCAAATGGGACAAAAGCAAATTCTTTCAGAAACTTTTGCTTGTTGCGGTTGGAACGTTAGTTTTGAAGAACTTCGCTGGATTTACGAGCACCAGATGGCTCACGGCATAAACTACCTCTGCCAGCATCTAGAGGGTTATACCCTACGCGGTATTAGAAAACGTGACTACCCCGCAACGTTATTTAAGCAACAACCTTGGTGGAACGATTATAAAACCTTTAACGATATGATGAGTCGCATTGGCTATCTTATAGCCGAGGGCGAAATTAATCACGAAATCTTGGTACTTCACTCTGCCGATAGCGCTTGGGCAAATTTTGATATAAACTCTCGCGATTACGCGCTAAAACTTACGGGCGAAATGCTACACACAATGAATCAGCTCGAACGCGCGCAACTACAATATCACCTAGGTGACGCAACCATTATGAAACGTCACGGCAAGGTAGAAAACGGCAAACTTGTAATTGGCACACAAAAATACTCGGTTGTTGTAGTACCACCCAGCGACTGTCTTGCAAGCAATACTGTAAAATTGCTAAAAGAATTTAAAAATAGCGGCGGTCTTGTTATATTTACCGACCGCGTGCCCACTATGATAGACGGCAAAGAAACCGATGAAATAATCGAGTTTGCAAAAGAGTGCGCAAACGTTACCTGCAAACAACTTGCAAACGTCATTCCTGATAGCGTTCGTAAAATAAAGCTCACTTATGACTGTGACGGCACCTCTCAACCTATCATAGCAGCGGTTCGTCGCTTTAACACACAAAAAATGACCATGTACTACCTTGTAAACCCCGAAAACCAAACTCGTGATTTCAAGGCTGCTATAAAGGGTCAAAGCGCTAGCATTTTTAACGCTATAACGGGCGACGAAGAGGCTGTAGCATTTGACAAAGACGGTGAAAACCTAGTTATCGAAAGCACAATTTTTGCAAACGGCTCTAAGATTTTGTTTGTTTATGATGAGAGTGTTAAAGCTTCCGCACCAAAACAAAGCGCAACTCTTACCCCACTCACGTTTAACGACGAGTGGCGATTTACCGCCGACGATAACGCCATTACACTCGACTACTGCGACGTTTATTTTGACGGCCAACTTGCACACCAAAATCTACCCGTAAACGACGTTCAAGAAAAGGCTCTCGCGTTTGAAAGAAAGGTTAATACAAAGGTAGTATTTAAATTTAACGTAAAAGATTTATCATTTAAAAAATGTGATCTAGTAGTAGAAACACCCGAGATATTTAATATTACGGTAAATGGCAACCAAATAGATAAAACCGTTTTAGGTCATTATTGCGATACGTCTTTTAAAGTAATCGACGTTTACAAGTACGTAAAGCAAGGTGAAAACGAAATCGCGCTAGAATGTGAATTTTTACAAAGTGACGAAGTTTATAAAAACGCCAAAAATTCACTTGTGTTTGAGTCAGAGAAAAACAAACTCAGCTACGATATGGAAATTGAGGCAATATATCTTAAGGGCGATTTTGCGGTTAAAACCGACGAGGAATTTGAAAAACTTGAGCGCAGAGCAGTTCGCACAAATGGTAATTTTTACCTTACCGCGCAACCTAAGAATATAAGTTGCGGCGATATTGTAAATCAAGGTTTTCCTTTCTTTGCAGGCAGTATTTCGTATAAACAAAAGGTAAATCTTACTGCCGACGAGTGTAAAAATCGTAGCGTAAAATTTGATAGACTAGGCTCTACTGTAATCACTGTAAAGGTGAACGGAAACGTGGCGCCCAAAATTATGTGGCAACCCTATGAAGTTGACGTGTCACAATTTTTGCGCGAGGGCGAAAACGATATTGAAATTGTTATCACCGGTTCACTTCGTAATCTGCTAGGACCATTCCATTTAAGTGACGGCGAAAATTACTGGGTATGTCCCAATTCTTTCTTCCACGAATCACCAATTTGGCGCAAAGGTCTTAATCCAAATTGGACCGACAGTTATTGCTTTGCAGAGTTTGGGATATTTTTATAAAAACAAAAAGAGAGCGGTTTGAACCGCTCTCTTTATTTTATTGATATTTACTATCTCTTTGTAGTGTTTCTGCAGCTATTGTATCAAATATTTCCATTTTATTTATGCAGAAATGATACTTAAACTTTGATGAAGGTGAAGCACAGCCAATACCATTAAACCAGCAGGTTGATACTTCGGTAATTTTCTCGATTGGGAAATCTTTTCTAAACTTTAAGATGCCTTTTACAATAACTCTTTTGTTAGTTACAATAACTTCACGTTTTTTGAACATCTTGCGAATAATTATTGCGCCAAGCACCAATAACCCAGCCAATAACACACCTGTAACAATCATTGCACCATCCATATATTGTTCAATATCTATTGCTATAAAAGCAACCAGTAGAATAGGCGCTAAAACGAACATAATCGTTGTCAACGTTGACATAAGCTTGCTTTTAAAAATACCTTTTACTAAAACTTTTTCTTCCATGATAATATCCCCTTTTTTATTAAAATAATTTTATATCGTCAACTACGCTTGTACCCGCAGTCGCGTTATCCTGTACTGGCACGAATGGTTCAATAAGGCCACAAATTTCATCATAATTTTTATGTAACGATAACGCTACTGTTGTCTTTTCGGTTTTAATAATAACCGTCTTGTCGTATTTCTTCATCTCTAATATTTCTTTAAAAGAAATGTCGAATTTTTTATAGCCTTTTTTACCGTAAATTCGCTCTGCTTCTACAAAATATTTTTGTTTAGCAAGTTTTATCAAAAACAAAAATGCTATTAACGCCACAACGCTAATTACCCATATCGGAACATAAGTTTCCAAAGCATCCCAGGTTGCATTGTTTCTCATTTCTACTAAATTACCAATCAATTCACAATCACGTGTTATAGCAAAATCGTTAGTATTTTTATATTTTTTATATTCGCCTTCCATATAATCATGAACGCTTGCGTATTCAGATTTCTTGGAATTGTAATCCTTTTCAGTAAATACAATGTTATCACTTTCATCATGTGCGCAACCAAAAGTATGCTGATGCGAATAATAAAGTTGGTCGCCAATTATCGTAATAAAAGTCGATGCAATTACAAGGACAACAAACAAAATAGCTATTATTTGCACAACGGTTACTGATTTTTGCGACTTTCCTTTAAATAAAATTCCTTCGTTCATTTTTTGCCCCCAAAATCGTATTATACTCCACAAAACGAGCACAATAAAATTATACTCGTTTTGTCGAGCATTGTCAAGAAAAAGAGTATAATTTAATATTGTATTGAGGTGGGAAAATGATTTCGTACGAACCTTTTTACAAAACGTTAAAACAAAAAAACATATCAACATATAAACTCATAAACGATTATGGTATTAGCCGCAGTTTGCTTGACCGACTAAAACACAACAAACCAATAAGCACAGTGACGCTAAACGACCTATGTAACATTTTAAAATGTAAGGTAGAAGATATTTTACTTTTTACCGAAGATAATTAAGACCTCTCTGCAAATTTTGTGGAGAGGTCTTTTATAAAATCATAACGGACGAGCAATGCTCGTCCCTACACAGTAAACTTGAATTTATACCGTAGGGACGACCATCGGTCGTCCGCATAAAAACAGCACCTGATACCTAATCAGGTGCTGTTAATTTTATAAATTGATATCAACAATTTCTAAATTGTCGTTAAATACTGTGAACTGTGCGTCAAAGCCTGCGGCAATTTTACCTTTTGACTCAAGTCCCATAACTTTGGCCGGTGTTTGGGTCATCATTTTTACGGTATCTGCTATGCTAAATCCTGCTTTTACTGCGGTTTTTAGCAATATATCGCTTGTCGCAATACTACCCGCAAAAGCGCTACGGTCAAGTAGCTTTGCAACGCCGTCTTCAATAACGAATGGTACGGGACAGTCAGTATATTCCTTACCCTCTTCCCCTATACCACCCGGACGAAGCGCGTCGGTAATAAGGCAAACGCGGTCGGTACCCTTTTGCTTGATTATAAGCTGAAGTAACGGAAGTGGCAAATGACAACCATCGCAAATAGCCTCTACGTACACGTCGTCAAGCAAGTACGCGCTCTCGATGATACCA
>JAFYLD010000035.1 GCA_017537245.1 Clostridia bacterium
CGAACCCGACGTGTCACAGGATGAATATAACGCTGCATTTGATGACGTAGTAGAAGACGTACCGGTGTGGAACAAGGTGGAATATAGTCCTGTTGGTAAAATAGATGACTACAAGCCGATGGGTAAGGGGCTAAAAATATTTTGTTTGTGTTTGGCGTTGATTATGGCGCTTACGACAACAACAGCGGTAGGATATTTTGTAGGACGTGGCAGCGCTTTACGCGGATATGTGGGTAGTAAAGTAGACGTTGATCTAGAAGCAAGACCCAAAAACACAGATCAAAGCACACCTGCGCAGGTTTATGAAATGCTTAACGAATCGGTTGTTGGTATTAGAGTATACAATGAGGCAGGTCAGTTAAGCGATGCATCGGGTGTGATTTATACAAAAGATGGCTATATAGTAACCAATGACCATATTTATTCTGAGATTGGCGCGCCAAAATTTAAAGTGTTTACACACGATGGTACGGAATACGATGCCGTTTACGTTGCGGGCGATAGCGTTAGCGATCTTGCCGTTTTAAAAATTGAAAACGGAAAGAATTTTAAGGTAGCGACATTTGGAGATTCGGAAACATTGTATAACGGTGAAGAGGTTGTGGCTATTGGTAGACCTAGTGATGCTACTGATAATTCGTCGATTACAAGCGGTATTATTTCACTTACACGCCGTCGTGTTAAGACAACATCTAGTTATACTGCGCGTCTTATACAAACCGATAGCGCTATAAATCCCGGTTCGTCGGGCGGAGCGCTTGTTAATATGTATGGTCAGGTTGTAGGAATTACATCATCAAAACTTGCCGGAGTAGAATATGATGCAATCGGTTTTGCTATACCAACCAAGACTATGAAACGCGTAGTAGAACAACTTATAAAAGATGGTAAGGTTACCGACCGCGCTAAACTTGGCATTACCTATACCGAGGTTAATTCGGTTACGGCGGAAATTGAAAATTATGAGTCGGTTGGTCTTATGGTAGTATCGGTTGGCGAAGATAGTGACGTTTACGGTAAGATTGGCGAAGGCGATATGATTACACACGTAAACGGTATGCTTATTACAAATGATGAAGTAGTGCTTAATGTTATTGAGGATTCAAAGGCTGGCGATTCGATTGCGATTACTGTAATGCTTAAAAATGGTAATGTGGTTGATTATAACGTAAAACTTCGCGCTAATATTAGCGAGTCGAGTTATACCGACGTTATAACCCAGCGTGAAGACCCATCAAAAGATAATAGAGAAGATGGTTCAGGCGGTGGCGTGTTTGATTTTCCGTTTGGAGAATAATAGATAAAATTTTAAAATTTGGGGACAGTTGCAAAGTGATATTTGCGACTGTCTTTTTTGTTTTAAATTTTTCCTTTATTAAAAAATTATTTTTTTGGGAAAATTATAAATAGATTGGAGTTGTGGAAATGAAAAAAATTATAAAATTATCTTTTGTTTTTTTGCTGATTGCTTGTAGTTGTGTGTTTGTTTCATTGTTTATTATAAGCGATGATATATCACAAAATTATCGAATAAATCGTGGCGATGAGTTAAAAATTGATACGCCAATTCCTGTTACGGCAAGTTATAACGGCGTGAAGATGTCGCAGGGCAATTTTGCAAGACATATTGGAGAGAGTTTTGACGTGGA
>JAFYLD010000036.1 GCA_017537245.1 Clostridia bacterium
CAGAGCAACTGGAAAACGAAGGAAAAGACGGCGAGCAAATTTTTAGAGAGTGCGGTATGATTAGGGATGCTTACGGCAAGTGGAAGTATGAGCTTAATACTAAGAATATAAAGTTTTTTGTGCGCGGAAACCGAAAGAGCGAAGGACATACGTCTAACTATAAGCTAAAAAAAGCTCCTGGTGTTTTAGAAGGAACTCTCGCGGATTTTATAAAATATGATTCTTTGTTTGCTTTGTATCCTCAACTTAAAAATCTAACGGTGGTTGTTAGATATTCGGCGTTGGATACGGTTCGTTTTTACATTGATACGTATGAAGATAAACCTAAAATTGCTATTAACCAAAAACTTTGTGAAGAGTATGATGCTAGGACTGATAAGATTTTAAAACCCGCTTTATTGCGTGAGATTCAGCGAGCGATTCAGTACTATAATGGCGAAGGGCGAGGCATATCGTTAGAAGTATGGCAGCGTTTAGAGCAAGAGGGTAAAACTCCATATTCAAGCGAATTGGGTAGACGATTAACAGCCGAAGAAGCTCATCAATATTTTGCCAATAATTATGAAGCGTCTATAGTAGAAAAACGTGCCAAAGCGAGAAACCTTTTAATAAGATATCCTGAGATAAATTATAACAAGTTAAAGGATACTGTCGCGTATAACATAAATTATGATAGAAATAAAGCGGTTATAAATGATGAAAACGGAAATGCGGTAGTCGTAAAAGATTATGAGAATCCAGTAGCGGAAGAAATCATTGCTGACGAGATAGATCTTGAAAATGAAATTCAAGATAATACTATTTTGGATGCTACTGATGAATTGGAAAATGTTATAACCGAAGAAGAGGAAAAAACAACTTTTGAAAACGGCGCTTCTAATATAGAAAATTCTTCTAAACTAAAAAGAATACTAACAACTGCGCATAGAATTCATTATTTGGATAGAAATGATTCAATAAAAGTTACCGCGGGTATTGACAATGCGATTTCTGACGTTGCGGAAAATCCAAAAGAGTTTGCGCAAAAGTTCAGCGCAGATAAAATAGATGAGTTATCTAACCGAAAATTAAGCCGTTTTGATACTGTTGGTCGAATAATGAGCGATGACGTTTTGCAAAGATTTAAAAACACGTTTTTGAAGGACGAAAACGGTCGAATTGTTCCATTGTTTTTATTAAAAACAAAGGGTACCGGCGGTTTTAAACATTCAAAGCTAGGTTTGGTTGCTGGCACTCTAGAATCAGTAAATCAGCAATATTCACTTCTTAATGAGGAGAGTATTGATGGCAAACTTGCTACTGTGCAAGAAGTAATCGTGAATATGACAAATCCGTTAGTTCTTGATTATACGCCGTATGAATTATCTATAAATGGTTTGCATGACCTGGTTGATAGAGGAATACTTACTTTTAAAGAATTTGTAAGATATACAAATTACAAAAAGAATTTGACAGGTTATTATAGCGAAATACCTACAAAGATTAGAGAGCGTTTGCGACGTGCGGGCTATGACGGAATAGTATTTTATAATAATACTACCGATAGCGGATCTGTGTCGGTTGTAGTGTTTGATGAATCGCAAATGCTTGTAGTTGCTGAAAATGGTGTACTTGTAAACGGCAATGGTATTAGCGAGACAGAAATAACTTCTGACGAACTGAATGACACGAGTAGCTCGGTTGAAAATACTATAAAAATTGCAATGATTGTAACAGAGCGCAAGTATTCGCACACCTCTACAAGACGAATTATGCCGTCCGAAAAAATTGCAGCAGGTAGTAGTGGTTTTTTAGAAAACGGCGCTTTGGATTCAAACGATGCGTATGCTTCTTTGAAAAGAAATATCGAGAACAATTTAAATACCAATTTAAGCGGCAAAGATACTGCAAATAGAATATTAAGCGATGATATGATTGATGAATTTAATAAAACGGCGTTTAAAGACAAAGATGGCAATTTGCTTTCTTTCTTTGCGCATGACTCATATAAAATAAACCTAAAAAAATCAACCGATATGCGTATGCCGTTTACTGCGTTGAATTCGGCTATCGATGAACTCAGGGCAAAGAAAAATGCGTCTTCGCATGCGCGTCACGGCGTTATACAAGAGTTTTATATAAATGCTATAAATCCCGTTATTATAAAATCTGATGAATACGATCTTGCTAAAATAGCAAATCAAATATTTATTGATGGCAAAATTACCAAAGATGAGTATACTCGTATGTGTATGAAAGAGCGCTCGATGAAAACTTTGGTTGAAAGATGTTTAAAAAGAAATAATTATGACAGTGTAATTCTTATGAAAAATAATGGCGAATGCGCTGTGATACCATTTGACGAGTCTCAAATTGTTCTGGTTGCTACAAATGGCATTTTAGAAAACAATGCATCAATTACACCTGGTGATAAGCAACGCTATGACGTTAAGATTCATAATCTAAAGAGTGTGGTTATAGACGAAAATCGCCAAAGTGTGATAAAGGTTGACGCTATTGATGATATTTTAAACAAAGACGTTAGCAATACCACAAAGTTAAAAATGTTAACAAAGGTTGTTATGTGTAGCAATAATTCAGAAATAGATTATGATACGGAATATCTTGCGGGTAGTAGTGGTGTTTTAGAAAAAGGTGATTTAAACGTATGGCGAGTGAGAAACGTGATAAAAACGCTCATTAATCGCGATGTTTCAAATATTGTTATCGCAAAGCAAGATACTGCGGGTAGAAGTTTAAGCCAATATCAAAGAGAATTGTTAAAAGGCAGTATATTTATAGATGATAACGGCAGACCATATTCGGTATTTGCCACTAACCCTCATGGTGATAATAGATTATTGCGTGGTTCGCTAGGCTTTAGATTGGGAACGTTAGACGCAGCGCATGAAAAATACTGGGCAGAAAAGATAAAGTTTGCTCGGCATAACCTTGTTAAATACGAGGAATATTATTTAACTGTAAAAAAAACTTGTTTCTTAATGTTTGATCCCGAAGGCGCTACGCCAGGCGAAATAGCAAAACAATTGCTAAATGAAGGCATACTAACCCAAATAGAATATCAACAAATATTGGTAAGAGATATTAAACAAAAGACGGAATATTCTAATATTGCAAAGTCAGCTTTGTTTAAACTCCTTAAAAAGAAGGGATTTGACAGTTTGGCATTTATGAGTGATAGGTTTGATGCGGGTAGTATAGGTTTGGTTGTGTTGGATGGCAACAAGCTAATGCCTGTCGCGGTAGATGGCTTGCCTGTAGAAAATAGTGATAGAACACTTGCAGACTCGAATGAGCCTGCTTTTTTTATGCCAGAAAACGAGGGCGAGAATTTTGAAAACGAAAATGTCGAAAAAAGTCAGTTGGGAAGTGTTGAAAATGATGATGAAAATGGTATAATAAAAGAAAAGCTTGATAATGATACTGGTGTTCCTGGCGAATATACATATGAAATTGTGTGGTCAATACACAATCATTTACTGGTGCGAAAGTGCGGCAAAGGTTGTTTTGGTAAGAGAATAGAACAAAGTGATTTGAGAGTTGATAATTATGAATTAAAGATCAACTCGAATAACGAAAGTTATTATTTGCAACACCCGGATGGCAGATATGTTCAATTTGAAAATATGAAGGATTCTACATTGCAAGATGCTAAACTTGTAAAAAGCGAGAGGTCATATTATCACGTTGATAGGTTATCTAGTTGTATGAAACAAAAGTTACATAATAAGGCTAAGAGACAACTTGAAACAGCGAATGCGGCAGGATATAAGCTGGAATGGATAGTATCAGATATAACGGCGGTAGAACAGTTAAGAAGGTTTTTTGCAGAACAAAACATGGATATAATAGTTACATATTGTCCGGAATAGGAGTAGTTATGGAAATTATAAAAAATAATATTGAAGATTTAATGATTAAAACAGGTTATGAGCATAAGGATAGATATCTTTATGACGAATTGTCAAATAAATACTTCAACTATTGGATGTTATTTGAGGAAAAAAAAGACGAAATACAAAAGTTGTTAGATGCAACAATTGATACGATTTTATATAGCCAATTCTATTGGAGTGAACATTGTATAAGTAGATTAGAAAAAATAGGTGACCTCGATAGCGGAAGTATGCAAGAGTATCAATTCCATATTTTTGATGATATGGAAGAAATTGAAGATATAGATTGGGATGAAGTTGGAGCAGTTGGCGAAGCAATTCAAAATTCAATGAAATAAAATAACATCCTGTCGCGGTAGATGGCTTGCCTGTAGAAAATAGTGATAGAACACTTGCAGACTCGAATGAGCCTGCTTTTTTTATGCCAGAAAACGAGGGCGAGAATTTTGAAAACGAAAATGTCGAAAAAAGTATGTTAATAACTGTTGAAAATGGTAACGTTCATGATATAATTGACCATACAGAGAAAAATGTATTTAATATTGATTCTTTGCCTTGGCAAACACATCATTTTGCAACTAATAAAAACAAAAAATTCACTCCATTATTTAATGCAATCTTAAAAAAATATGCTTTAACACTTGATCAACCTTGGAATAAAGAACTTATGAGACACAGTGGTAAACATCCGTATGATTATCATAAATTTGTTCTAGAATCAATGAAACTATGCGAGCACCTGGCAAAGGGAGATACTGAAAAGTTTATTAATGAGTTTGGTAAATATAAAAAGAAAATAATTGATAACCCATCTATGTTACGAAAGGATTTTTGGAAAGGAAAAAAATTATGAAATATTATTGGATGATGTACGATTTTGATAAAAGTGTTATAGAAAATTATATAATCTCAACAGAAACAATAAACGATACGTTACCAGACTATTCTGTTTGTTGTGGTAAATACGTTGAAAATTGGAATCCTGATACAACACTAATATGCAATAATCTAGAAGAAACAGTTGTACCCGATTATTTGTGCGACGTTAAAGATTGGATGGTTGTGTCATACCAATTTATTGATGCTATTAGACCATTCGAAGACGGCGCCATACAGTATTTACCGATAAAAGTTGATGCGGTTCAACCGCAAATGCAGGGTAAAAAATATTATGTTGCAAATGTTATTAGGGTGTTGGATGTTTTAGATTATGAAAAATCTGATTGGTTTTATATGTCGGACAATAAAACTAGAGCTTTAGTTTTCGGCGTTCTAAAAAGAGAAGCAATTAAAAATAATCATATATTTATTATAAAGAGAGATCTTCTTTCTGATTGGGTTATTGTTTCTGAAACGGTAAAGGATGTTATTGAAAAGGCTAAATTAGTGGGTTTCAAGTTTTGTGAAATGTGTGTTATTTAATAGATATTATTCTTGGAAATCTAAACCATTGGAAATAGATAGAATAAGTACAACAATCGATGGTTGTGTCATTAAACTAAAACTCCGGACAGTATTGCCAACGAATGGTTAAAGGAAACAAAAGCAAATATAATAATATTAGCGCAAGCTAATGCCTGTCGCGGTAGATGGCTTGCCTGTAGAAAATAGTGATAGAACACTTGCAGACTCGAATGAGCCTGCTTTTTTATTTGAATAAATTTATAAATTGCGCAGGTGTGATTTTCGCACCTGCGTTTTTTGAAAGAGAGGAAATAATATGGCGATAAATAAAATTGAATACAAAATAAGCGCTAGTGGTATAACACCATCGGTAGAGCAATTTGCCGGTACTAAGGGTGATCACTGCGCTACGAAAATATGCATCAGTATAGATGATGGATTATATGCTTCGATTATTGAAGATTATAAGAATTGTAACGTGCTTTACCGATTTGACGTTTATGACGGCGAGGGTGGTATATGGCAAAGCGAAGTTAAAACACTAGAGCAAAATCCTAGTTTAATGCTTGAAGAAAGACACACTCGCCAAGGCGGTAAAATAATGATTTATTTGGTTATTACCGCTTTGTCGCAAGACAAGAAAACCGAAATGGAATTATATTCGTTTCCGATTTCTTTGAGACTAAGGAATCGACCCGAAGGGGCACATCAATCGGGCGAAAATTACGAGAGTGTTTCGGCGCTTGCAGAGAAAGCGGCTGCATCTGTTGTTGAAGCGCGCGAATTTGCGAACGCGGTAATCGAAAAGCTAAAAAATGGAGAATTTGATGGTAAAGATGGCGTTTCGGTAACGCATGAATGGAATGGTACGGTTTTAACCATCGAATCGGCTAGTGGTAAAACGTCGGCTGATTTAAAAGGAGAAAAAGGCGATAAAGGTGATATGCCCGACGTTAGTAACTTTGTGATAAAGGTTAATGGCGATCTATATACAGATCAAATGTATGGAGTTGACCTTTGGGGTAATCCAATTACACTTAAAGTTGATGATTTAATGATGTTCGAAAGTGGTGTAGCCTACCAAGACGTCCCTCGAAGAAAATCGAGTGGTAATATTATGACGAACACTCCTGTTGACGATTTGGATTGTGCAAATAAGAAATACGTTGACGATAAGCTTGGCAATATCGAAACCTTGTTAGGAGGTATTTGATATGAGCATAGCAAGTGAAATACAAAGATTACAAACCGCAAAGGCTGATATTAAAGCCGCTATTGAGGAAAAAGGCGTTACTGTTGGCGATGGAACGATAGACACTTATGCTACAAAGATAGGTGAGATATCAGGTGATAGTGGTGACTACAAGCAAGGCTACGAGGATGGCAAAAACTCGGTTGTAGATTTAGCAAGATATATAATACACCGACCACAGTTTACAAGTCTTAATATATTTGGTACAAGCGAAGCGGTATTAAATTTAGATAGTATTCGTGCCGATGGCGGTGATTTGTTGAATATGTTTAATATAAGCCAAGCAGAAAGAAGTAATACTACTGTGGAGCATTTAACTATAAATTGTCCTACTTTGCTACAAAGTATTCAACAAATGTTGTTTTGTTCTAATAATGAAAGCTATGATAGAACATTGAAAAGGTTGACTTTTAATATTGATACTCAAAAATGCACTAATTTTAATTATGCTTTTAGTGGGTTGGTAGCGTTAGAAACTGTTGACGGTATGCCTTTGAATTTTTCAGCAAACGCACAGGCAACGCTCAACTTGTTTACCAACGATAGAGCATTAAAAGATTTTAGAGTAGTCAAAGAAACTATTTATAAAAATTTTAATATACAACATTGTAGCCTATTAAGCACCGACACAATACAAAGCATAATTGACGGACTTGCCGATTTGACGGGCGGTACTGCTCAAACACTTACATTACATGCAACAGTAGGTGCTAAACTTACTGATACGCAAAAGGCAACCATTACCGCAAAAAATTGGACTTTAGTATATTAAGGAGGTAAAAAAATGAAACAAGAAATCGTAAAACAAATCATTTTAACTGCCGATTACGGCAAATATCTTACAAATGGCGAAACATACGGAAAAACAGTTGTGTTGCCTGAAAGTGCTGACGTATTAGCTTGGTATGAAATTACCGATACAGAATACGAAACTGTACAAGAGGTGGTGAACGTATGAACGTAACCACTTTGGTCACCTTGATAGGTGAAATAGGTGTGCTTTTAGGAGTTGTAGTACCGCTTGTCATTTCGGTCAAAAAGGTAGCAAACGGTACTAAATGTCAATTGCGTAGTGAGATGTTACGCATATATTATCATCATTATACTGTAGGTGAAATAAGACAGTATGAATACGAAAACTTTGTAGCGCTTTATGAGGCATATAAAACACTTGGCGGAAATTCTTTTATAGATAAAATCTATGAAGAAATTAAGCGCTGGGAAATAGTGTCATAAATTTAGAAATGAGGTAAATATATGGAAAAAAGATTATTTGTTATAGCAGGTCATGGCGCGGGTGATTGCGGCGCGGTTGGTAATGGTTATGAGGAGGCAGAACGCGCACGCGCGCTTGCGCAAAAGATTAAAGATTTTGGTGGTGCCAAGGTGTTGCTTGCCGATTTTAGTAAGAATTCTTATAGAAGTAATATTATTGGCAAACGTGAGATTCCAAAAGATTGTGTCGTTTTGGAACTTCATTTAGATAGCAGTAAAAATGAAAAAGCGCGTGGCGGTCACGTCATTATTAACGCGAATTTTAAGGCCGATAAATATGATACCGCGCTTTCTAAAATGATTGCCGATATGTTTCCTGGTAGAAGCAAGATAATTTCGGGTCGCACCGATATTGCAAACGTTCGCAGAGCGGCAGAAAGCGGTTATAATTATCGTTTGATGGAGTGTTGTTTTATCTCTAATGCGGAAGATATAAAGAAATTTAATTCAAATATTGACGCTATTGCAAAGAGAATTTTGGCTTGTTTTGATATAAACGTTCAAGAAAGCCCAAAGAAAGAC
This sequence comes from Clostridia bacterium, assembly GCA_017537245.1. Classification (GTDB taxonomy): domain Bacteria; phylum Bacillota; class Clostridia; order Oscillospirales; family Acutalibacteraceae; genus UBA737. Next base: position 8,350 of record JAFYLD010000036.1, read on the forward strand.
AACGTTAGTAAATCTATTGAAGAAATTGCACGAGAGGTTATCGCAGGCAAGTGGGGAAACGGCGCCACTAGAAAACAAAAACTAGCTGCTGCAGGCTATGATTATAAAGCGGTTCAATCTATGGTGAACAAACTTTTAAAGTGAGGGATTGGTATGAAAACTATATTTAAAACTTGGCTAAAGATTACGGGTATTAAAGTGGTAAAAACTATGGCAGAAACAGCTCTTGCGGTTATTGGCACTAACACAATAGGCGTAACCGAGGTTGATTGGTTAGGTCTTTTTAGCGCTTGCGCATTATCGGGTTTGGTTACAATGTTATTTAATATCAAGAGTTTGCCTGAAACGGATTAATAATTTTAAATAATATAAATCCCCATAGCATCATAAAATACTATGGGGGGATTTATTTGGTTTTTAAGTTTGATTTAAAAAGATTTTTAATTAGTATTGCGATTCCGCTATTAGTAGGCGGTTTGTCGGCGGTAATCACTAGCGGAAATATGAATATATATTCTAGCATAGTAAGACCGCCGTTATCACCGCCGAGTTGGATTTTTCCAGTAGTGTGGTCGGTTCTTTATGTTTTGATGGGTGTGTCGCTATATTTAGTATGGAATACTGCGTCACGCGATAATATCAAAAGACGAGCGTTTATATTATTTGGAATACAGCTTGCATTAAACTTTATTTGGTCGCCGATTTTCTTTAATCAACAGCAGTTTTTATTGGCTTTTGTTGTATTGATTATTTTATTGTTGTTTACAGTATTGATGATATTATCGTTTTATAAAACGTCAAAAAAAGCAGCGCTTTTACAACTACCGTATTTATTGTGGTTGACCTTTGCGGCATATCTTAATTTTGCGATATATTTATTAAATTAAAAATGGCAGTAATTCTGTTTTAGAATTACTGCCATTAGATTTAGTTATTCTTTTAATTCTGAAGTACAGTGTGCGCAACGAGTAGCGTCGATTGCGATTTCACTCTTACAGAAAGGACAAACCTTTGTAGTAGGAGCTGGTTGAACTTCTGGTTCGGTCGCTTTCTTTTGACCGATTTTGTGAAGGTTGTTAATTCCTTTTACAAAAAGGAAAATAACAAATGCCATAATGATGAAGTTGATTACAGCAGTGATAAATGAGCCGTAAGCAAATACGGTAGCGCCGGCGGTTTTTGCCTCTTCAAGAGAGAGGTATTTAGTGCTTTCTGCAACATCATCAGCAAGTCTTAAAACAACAAACTGATCGGCAAAGTTTATGCCGCCTGTTGCAAGACCAACGAAAGGCATGATAAGATCGTCAACCATGGATTTTACAATACCCTGGAAGGCGCCGCCTATGATAACACCGACTGCCAAGTCAATTACGTTACCACGTAACGCAAAGGCTTTAAATTCGTTTATGATTTTCTTCATAAAACCACCTCAATATTTATTTTTTTTAAATTATATCATATTTTGGTGATTTTACAAATAGTTTTTTTAAAAAAATATATTTTTCTTTATTTGATTGAATTTTTATAACAAATACTGTAAAATGTAGATAAGAAAACTAGGGGGAATTAAATGTTAAGGTATGCAACGATAGGAACAAGTCTTATTGCCGAGCAGTTTGTTACAGGAGCTAATGCTACCGGCAAATTAGAACTAGGCGCGGTATATTCTCGTCGCTCTGATACTGGAATAGCGTTTGCACAAAAGTTTGGATGCAATAAGGTTTATACTTCAATAGAAACATTGGCGCAGGACGATACGATCGATGCGGTTTACGTAGCGTCGCCAAACGTTTTTCACGCAGAGCAAAGCGAGTTTTTATTAAATGCAGGTAAACATATACTTTGTGAAAAGCCGATTACAACATCGGCGGCGGAGTACGTAAGACTAAAAAATCTTGCTGATAGCAAGGGACTTGTATACATGGAGGCCATCATTCCAATTTATAATACAAGTCGTCCTCGTATTAAGGATGCGATTGGTCAAATTGGTAATATCTGTATGGCAAAGATAGATTATTGCCAACGTTCATCGCGATACGACCGTTTTATGAATGGTGAGCACGTGAATATATTTGATATGTCGCTTCATGCAGGCACTCTTATGGATTTGGGCGTATATTGCGTTTATGCGGCGGTTGATTTGTTCGGTATGCCAAAGAGCATTAAAGCATCGGCCAATTTCTTAAAAAATGGTGCGGATGGTAGCGGTGTTGCAATATTTGAGTACGATAATTTTTCGGCAAGCCTTACGTATAGCAAGACAGGGCAGAGCGTAGCGCCAACCGAAATAGTAGGTGATAGCGGCTCGGTTATAATGGAAACTGCCGTTTATTATCAAGATGCGTATCTTATAAAAGACGGACAAAAAACACCGCTTTTTTATAATCTTTCTAAAGAAACTCTTATGGGATATGAGGGTAGCGCGTTTTACGATTACATCAACGGAAAACGTCAGGATGAGTATGAAAAGAATAGCGATATAACTTTAAACGTTCATAAATGTATGGATGAAATAAAGCGATGCGCTAACATTGTGTATAAATAAATTATTTCAAGGGGCGAGAATTTACTCGCCCCGTTTTTGCGTTTAAAAGCCGCATAAATACTGGTTTTCTACTGTGAGTAGAGTGGTGTGAAGATTTAGTAGAGTGTAAAAAGTGCGTGGTAGATAGTATTTTTTTGGAGATTTAAATATAATAATTGCGTTGAATGTTTTGACATGATAAGCATTTTTTAAAGGAGTATATACCAATGAGAGATTACGTTATTTTTGTTGATTCTGCGTGCGATATTGCGTGCGATATATTAAATGAATGGGGCGTAAAGTTTTGTAGCCTTAGTCTAGTATTTAGCGATGATCCAAATGAGTATCAGGATTACGAAATTCCTAAAAGTGAATTTTATAATAAGATGAGAAACGGCGCTATTCCAAAAACCTCTGCCGCAAATATGGGTAAGTTTTGTGACGCGTTTGAAACGATAGTTAAAGAGGGAAAAGACGTTTTGTATCTTGGCTTTTCATCAGGTCTTTCGGCTACTTGCAACTTTGCTCGCGAAGCGGCAACCGAGATTATGGACCAATATGAAGGTAGCAAGATTTTGGTTGTAGATTCACTTTGCGCATCGGCAGGTTACGGTTTGCTTTTGAAATTATTGGTTGATAAGAAAAACGAAGGCTTGTCTATTGATGAATTGGCAGACTACGCCGAAAATAAAAAGATGAATATAATGCACTGGTTTACAGTTGATGACCTTAAATATTTAAAGGCAGGCGGTAGAATAAGCGCTACAACAGCTTTGGTGGGCGGTATGCTTAATATTAAACCTGTTATGAAGGTTGACGAAAACGGCAAGCTTGTAAGCGTTACAAAGGCTCGCGGTAGAAAAGCGGCGCTTAAAACTATGGCTGATATGTATGCGCAGACTGCAATTGACAAAAAAGACGGTCTTGTTTATATTTCACACGGTGACTGTATTGATGACGCAAATATGCTAGCCGATATGCTTAACGAGTCTTGCGGCGCAAAGGTAGAAATTACTACATACGTTGGTCCTGTAATCGGTTCGCATTCGGGTCCAGGCACGTTGGCGCTGTTTTTCTTGGTGAATGAGAGATAAAAATTTATAAGGGCGACTATTTGTCGCCCGTTTTTTTATTATAATAACGGACGAGCAGTGCTCGTCCCTACGTTATATTTTTTAATTTCAATCTTTACTTTTATGGTATGAAACGATATAATTGTATTATGAATTTAAAAATCGAATAGGGGAATTATTATGAAAAAAATTCTTGATATTTGTTATAGCGAAAAAACAAAGCAATGTTTAGATATTTATTTGCCCGATGCCGAGGAGTTTAAAACCTTTGTTTACTTCCATGGCGGCGGTATTCAGTCAGGTGACAAGGGCGACGTTAGACTTTTTTGTGAGTATTTGGCAAATCGTGGTATTGCAGCGATTAGCGTTAATTATCGTATGTACCCAGACGCAAAATACCCCGAGTTTTTAGAGGATGCTGCAGAGTCGGTAGCGTGGACCTTTAAAAATATAAATAACTATGGCAAAAGCACCGGTATATACGTAGGCGGTTCTTCGGCAGGCGGTTATATGTCACAGCTACTTTGCTTTAATAAAGATTATCTTGGCAAACACGATATAAACGTTATGGACGTTGCGGGCTTTGTGCACGATGCAGGTCAACCAACCGCACACTTTAACGTACTTACAAAAAGCGGCATAGATGGCAAGCGTGTTATAATTGATGAAACTGCACCGCTTTATTACGTAGGTATTGATAAAGAATACCCACCAATGCTTATTATCGTGTCAGACAACGATATGGTAAACCGTTTTGAGCAGACACAGTTGCTTATTTCTACACTCAAGCACTTTGGTCACGGTGATAAGATTACCTATAAACTTATGCACGGCAACCACTGCGCATACGTAGAAGCCGACACCCAAGCCACAGAAGACGGCTTTGGTAAGACGGTAGCGGATTATATTGACGCTAATTAATTTTGATTAAAAAACAACAAAGGTAGGTGAAAGATATGTCCTTTAGTCCCGAGGTTTTGGCGCCTGTTGGTAGTCCAGAGTCTTTACAAGCGGCGGTGCGCAGTGGCGCTGACGCGGTATATATTGGCGCTAAGCAGTTTTCGGCTCGCAGAAATGCCGATAACTTTGACGATAATGATATTAGTGAGACTGTGCGTTACTGTCACGCGCGTGGGGTAAAGGTGTATCTTGCGCTTAATATAATGATAAAGCAGTCGGAACTACAAGCGGCATTTGAAACTGCTCTTACTGCATATAAATGTGGCGTTGACGCGATTATTATTTCCGATTTAGGACTAGCGTCTTTGATTCGCAAACACATTCCTGCTTTGCAATTACACGCATCAACCCAAATGACGGTGCATTCACCGGCTTGCCTTAAAACGCTAAAAGATTTAGGTTTTACTCGCGTTGTTGTATCGCGCGAAATGAGTAAGACCGAATTAGAGGAATTTTGCAAAACGGCCAACGAGGTCGGTGTTGAGGTAGAGGTTTTTGTTCACGGCGCGCTTTGTATGAGTGTGTCTGGTCAATGCTTGCTTTCTTCAATTCTTGGCGCTCGTAGTGGCAACCGAGGTCTTTGTGCCGGCCCTTGTCGTTTGCCTTTTGGCGCGGCGGGCGGTACGGGCTATGATTTAAGCCTTAAGGATTTGTGCCTATATGAATATATAAACGAATTAAAAGATATGGGTGTGGCGTCTCTCAAGATAGAGGGAAGAATGAAACGCCCTGAGTACGTGTCGGTAGCAACGGCGGCTTGCCGTCAGGCAGTTGATAAAGGATTTATTGACGATAAGCTCTTTAAAACATTGCAAGACGTATTCTCTCGCTCGGGATTTACCGACGGTTATTACAAATCCAATTTAGGACGAGATATGTTTGGTATTCGTACCAAAGATGACGTTATAGCGGCAAATGATACATACGCTTACTTACATGAACTTTATCGCGCAGAGCGACAAAACGTTGGTATCAAAATGGTTGCCAAAATTTTAAGCGACAAACCTATGACACTTATCGTAACGGATGGTGTTAATACTATTACTGTTACAGGCGATGTGCCGCAAACGGCAAAAAACAAGGCGGCCGAGCGTGATAGTGTTATTGATAATCTTACCAAACTTGGCAATACGCCATATTATTGTGAAGATATAAATTTAAAACTAGATGACGGACTTTTTGTAGCGGCATCTGCGCTTAACGCGTTGCGCCGCGATGCGGTAGACCAATTAGATAGTAAGAGATCTGAGTTGAATCTTGGCGACTATACTAATCCACAAATTATAGAATCAAAAAAACTTGTTGGCAAAAAGAGTTTTATAGCTCGTTTTTCTAATACAAATCAAATTCCTAATAATCTTGGTGGCGTTGATACGATTATTTTGCCATACGAGTGCGATATGCCGAATATTGACGGTGTGAAAGTCATTGCCGAATTACCGCGATATATTGGTAATGAGAGTATTGTGGAAAAAAGATTGCTAGTATTAAAAGAGCAGGGGATAGATACTGTTTTTTGTGGCAATTTATCAGCGGTGGCGTTGGCTAAAAAAATGGGGCTTAACGTTATGGGGCATTGGGGACTAAATGCCAATAACACTTACACCATAGATACACTTAATAAAATTGGTGTTGATTCGGCGCTGCTTTCGGCTGAGATTTCGGTTAAAGAGATTGATAAAATAAGTGCGAATATACCGATAGGAATTTTTGCTTATGGTAGGCTTCCGCTTATGCTAACCAGAAACTGTCCGATTAAAAATGGCAGAACTTGTGCCGAATGTGACAAGAAAGGAACACTTGTTGACCGCAAGGGAATTGAGTTTCCGGTTACGTGCCGCGCAGGTTATAGCGAGGTGTTAAATTCAACCTCGCTTTATATGGGTGATAGGTTGGATGAAATACCAAACGTTGATTTCCTTGTTTTGTACTTTACAAACGAATCTCAAAATGAGGCGAGTGAAATTATAAGCGCGTATAACCAAAATAAAAATCCGAACGGCGAATATACAAGAAATTTGTACTATAGAGATTTGATATGAATTATTGATACTGCAAAGGCAAAACGGCCTTTGCAGTATTTTTTTACAATATTTTCTAAAAACTGCTTGACATCTTGAAAACGTAGTATTATAATGTATAATTACTAATAGTGGGGGATTTTGCGCCTTTTTTACGGATTGGATGAAGTTTTTAAGGCAAAAGACCCGCAAATTATTGGCAGATATTTATATAATAAATATCGCAAATTTTAAGTAGGAGTGATTGAAAACCTATGGAACCAAACAAAATGGTTAAACCTGTCCAGATGGGTAAAAACACTCGTATGACTTTTTCTAAAATCAATGAAGTTATCGACATGCCAAACCTCATTGAAATCCAGAAAGATTCATACAATTGGTTCATCACCGAAGGCTTGAAAGAAGTTTTCAACGACATGGCTGCTATTACTGACTATAGCGGCAAGCTTTCACTTTCTTTCGTTGGCTATCGTCTTGATGAAGAACCAAAGTACAGCGTTACCGAATGTAAAGCGCGCGATACAACATACGCTGCGCCACTACGTGTAATTGCTAGACTAGAAAACACCGAAACACAAGTAATTACCGAAAGCGAAGTATTCATGGGCGATTTCCCGCTTATGACAGATTCTGGTACTTTTGTAATCAATGGTGCTGAACGTGCTATTGTTTCACAGCTTGTTCGTTCACCAGGCGCATACTTTGCTAAAAAGATTGATGAAAAAACTGGTAACAAGCTATTTTCATCTACTATTATTCCTAATCGTGGTGCTTGGATCGAGTACGAAACCGGTACAACTGCTACAAAGGAACTTCTTTACGTTCGTATCGACAAAAACAGAAAACTTCCAGTTACTACTTTTGTTCGTGCATTGGGTCTTGGTTCTAACGAAGAGATTCGCGAATGCGTTGGTACAGACAAGCGTTTAGAAGCTACGTTTGAAATAGACGAAACCAAGAGCGTTGAAGACGCGCTTGTAGAAGTTTACAAAAAGCTTCGTCCTAGTGAGCCTGTAACAATTGAAGGTGCAAGATCATATTTAGAGCAATTGTTCTTTAACCCACGTCATTATGACCTTTCACGTGTTGGTCGTTATAAGTACAACAAAAAGCTTGCTATTGCTTCACGTATTCGTGGTAAGGTAGCAGCTCGTCCAGTTGTAGATACCGAAACAGGCGAATTTATCGTTGATGCTGACACAGTTATTACTCGTGAGATGGCTAGTGATATCGAACGCAGAGGTATTAACGAAGTTTTCGTTAAGGTTCTTGATGCTGAAGGCAATGAGCACGAAGTTAAAGTTCTTTCAAACGGAATGGTTAACGTTAGCGACTTTGTTGCATTTAGCGCAGAGCAACTTGCTGAACTTGAAAAAGCAGGTGTTAACGAAAAGGTTAGTCTTTCTGTTCTTAAAGAATTAATTAGCGAAAATGCTGATTTGGAAGACCTTAAGCAAGCACTTATCGACAACGTTGCTGCGCTTATTCCTAATCATATTACTCTTGAGGACATATTTGCTACAGTTAACTACTTCTTAGGTCTACCTTATGAAGTAGGCACAGTTGACGATATCGACCACCTCGGTAATCGTCGTATTCGTAGCGTTGGCGAACTTTTGCAGAACCAGTTCCGTATTGGTTTCTCACGTATGGAACGTGTAGTTCGCGAAAAGATGAGTCTTCAAACACAGGATGCTGCAAGCATTACACCACAGTCACTCATTAATATTCGTACAGTTGTAGCGGCTATTAAAGAGTTCTTTGGTTCATCACCACTTTCTCAGTTTATGGATCAGACAAACCCACTTTCTGAACTTACTCACAAGCGTCGTTTGTCAGCTCTTGGTCCTGGCGGTCTTTCACGTGACCGTGCTTCTTTTGAAGTGCGTGACGTTCATTATACACACTACGGTCGTATGTGTCCTATCGAGACACCAGAAGGTCCTAACATCGGTCTTATTTCTTATCTTGCAACCTATGCAAAGATCAATAAATACGGCTTTATCGAGGCTCCTTTCCGTCGTGTTGACAAGGCTACAGGTCGAGTTCTTGATGAAGTTGTATATATGACAGCCGATGAAGAGGACGATTACGTAGTAGCTCAGGCTAACGAACCACTTGACGAAAACGGTTACTTCGTTAACAAGAAAGTTAACGCTCGTATTCGTGATAACTATAGCGAAGTTGAAGCTTCACGCGCTGACTTTATGGACGTATCACCAAAGATGGTTGTATCTGTAGCTACCGCTATGATCCCATTCCTTGAAAACGATGATACCAACCGTGCGCTCATGGGTTCAAACATGCAGAAGCAGGCCGTTCCTCTACTTAAACCAGAAAATCCAATCGTTGCTACAGGTATGGAATACAAAGCAGCTGTTGACTCTGGTGTTGTAGTACTAGCAAAACGTGAAGGCGTTGTAACATACGTTAGCGCTGATCTTATTAAAATCCGTGCAAAGAACGGTGAAATCGATGAGTACAACCTCATTAAGTTCTTGCGTTCTAACCATGGTACATGTATCAACCAGAAGCCAATCGTTTCTGTTGGTGATACAGTAGTAGAAAAAGAAGTTATCGCTGACGGTCCAGCTACCAGTCAGGGTGAAATCTCTCTAGGTCGTAACGCTCTTATCGGCTTCATGACTTGGGAAGGTTATAACTACGAAGACGCGGTTCTTCTTAATGAGCGTCTTGTTCGTGAAGATATCTATACTTCAATTCACATTGAAGAATATCAAATCGAATGCCGCGACACTAAACTTGGACCAGAAGAAATCACTCGCGATATTCCAAACGTTGGTGACGACGCGCTTAAAGATCTTGACGAGCGCGGTATTATTCGTATCGGTGCAGAAGTTAAGGCAGGCGATATCCTTGTAGGTAAGGTAACACCTAAGGGTGAAACCGAGCTTACCGCAGAAGAAAGACTTCTTCGTGCTATCTTTGGTGAAAAGGCTCGCGAAGTTCGCGATACTTCTCTCCGCGTACCTCATGGTGAATATGGTACAATCGTAGACGTTAAGGTATTTGATCGTTCAAATTCATCTGAACTAAGCCCTGGTGTTAACCAAGTTATTCGCTGCTACATCGCTCAGAAACGTAAGATTTCTGTCGGCGATAAGATGGCTGGTCGTCATGGTAACAAGGGTGTAGTTTCTCGTATACTTCCTAGTGAAGATATGCCATTCTTACCAGATGGTACTCCACTTGATATCGTTCTTAACCCACTCGGCGTTCCTTCTCGTATGAACATCGGTCAGGTTCTCGAAGTTCACTTGGGTTACGCTGCTAAGGCTTTGGGTTGGAACATTGCTACTCCAGTATTTGACGGCGCACACGAGTCTGATATTCGTAAGTGCTTTGAAATGGCAGGCATGTCAGAAGATGGTAAGGTACAGCTTTATGATGGACGTACTGGTGAACCATTTGATAATAAGGTAACAGTTGGTTACATGTACTACCTCAAGCTCCATCACTTGGTTGACGATAAGATTCACGCTCGTTCAACCGGTCCATACTCACTCGTTACTCAGCAGCCTCTCGGTGGTAAAGCACAGTTTGGTGGTCAGCGTTTCGGTGAAATGGAAGTTTGGGCACTTGAAGCTTACGGCGCTGCATACACATTGCAAGAAATTCTAACCGTTAAGTCTGACGACGTTGTTGGTCGTGTTAAGACTTACGAAGCAATTGTTAAGGGTCAAAACGTTCCTAAGGCTGGCGTTCCAGAGTCATTTAAGGTTCTTATTAAAGAACTTCAGTCACTCGGTCTTAATATCGACGTGCTTGATGATAACGGTGCCCCAATTGACCTTAAGCAAACGTTTGATGAAGACGATGACATTGGTCTTTCAAAGACTGTTGTTGCCGACGATGAAACATTTAACGAAGAGTACGTAAACGACGGCAACCTTGAAGGCTATGGTCTACAAGATGAAAACGGTGAAGACATAGTAGAAGCAGATGATTTTGCTGACTATGATTCAGACGAAATTTAATGGAGGGTGAGATATTATGTCAGAAGAAAAGAATTTATCATTTAAATCTATACAAATTGGTCTCGCTTCTCCGGATACAATTAGAAGTTGGGCTGTTTTAGGCGAAACCACCGATGAAAATGGCGAGAAAAAGACCATTTATGGTGAGGTTACAAAGCCAGAAACAATTAACTATCGTACACTCAAACCTGAAATTGGCGGTCTATTCTGCGAACGCATTTTTGGACCTACCAAGGACTGGGAATGTCACTGCGGTAAGTACAAGAGAATTCGTTACAAGGGTAAGGTTTGTGAACGTTGTGGCGTTGAGGTAACTCGCGCTAAAGTTCGTCGTGAGAGAATGGGTATTATTGAGCTTGCTGCTCCTGTTTCTCACATTTGGTATTTTAAGACAATACCTTCACGTATGGGTCTTGTTCTTGACGTATCACCAAAAGCTCTTGAACACGTACTTTATTTCTCAAAGTACATCGTAACTGATCCTGGTGTTGATACCGGTGAGGATCTTTATAAGTATCAAATCCTTGATGAAAAGACCTATAGCCTAATGCGTGAAAAATACGGCGACGATTTTAAGGCTGGTATGGGTGCAGAAACAATTAAGGAATTGCTTATTGAAATCGGCGACAATATTGATACAATTTGCGCAGAACTTCGCGCTGAACTTGAAAAGGCAAGCGGTCAAAAGCGCACACGTATTTCAAAGCGACTCGAAGTGCTTGATGCATTCCGTCAATCTGGTAATCGTCCAGAGTGGATGATTCTTGACGTTATTCCGGTTATTCCACCTGATTTACGTCCGATGGTACAGCTTGATGGTGGTCGTTTTGCTACAAGTGATCTTAACGATCTATATCGTCGTGTTATTAACCGTAATAACCGTCTAAAGAGACTTCTAGAGCTTGGCGCTCCTGAAATTATCGTTCGTAACGAAAAGCGTATGCTTCAAGAAGCTGTTGACGCTCTTATCGACAACGGTCGTCGCGGTAAACCTGTTACCGGTCCAAACAACCGTTCACTTAAGTCACTTTCAGATATGCTTAAGGGTAAGCAAGGTCGTTTCCGTCAAAACCTTCTCGGTAAGCGTGTTGACTACTCTGGTCGTTCTGTTATCGTTGTAGGTCCAGAACTTCAGATGTATCAGTGCGGTGTGCCAAAGGAAATGGCTCTCGAACTCTTTAAACCATTTATTATGAAACGCTTGGTAGAAACCAAGTCAGTTACTAATATTAAAACTGCTCGTAAGATGGTAGAGCGCGCATCTGCAGAGGTTTGGGACGCACTTGAACTCGTTATTAAGGAACATCCTGTTCTTCTTAACCGTGCTCCAACACTTCACAGACTTGGTATTCAAGCATTTGAACCAGTTCTTGTAGAAGGTAAAGCACTCAAACTTCACCCACTCGTATGTACTGCGTACAACGCCGACTTTGACGGTGACCAGATGGCTATTCACGTGCCACTTTCAGCAGAAGCACAAGCAGAGGCTCGTTTCCTAATGCTTGCTGCTAACAACCTTTTGAAACCTGCTGATGGTAAGCCAGTTGCAGTTCCTTCACAGGACATGGTTTTGGGTTGTTACTATCTTACACTTGTTAAGTCTGATGAACCAGGTACTAACAAAGTATTCCGCGACAAAGATGAAGCAATGATGGCTTATAACGATGGTGTTGTTGGTCTTCACGCTCCAATTCGCGTACGTATGACAAACGCCGAAGGCAAATCTGCTCTTGTTTGGTGTACCGTAGGTTTCCTCATCTTTAATGAACAAATTCCTCAAGATCTTGGTTTTGTTGATCGTACAAAGCCAGAGAACGAATTTAATCTTGAATGGTGCTTTAGCCTTAAAGATGCTGATAAGAAGTTTGTTGAATCAAACGATGATATCAAGCAGAACAAGGTTGGTAAGAAACAGCTTGGTAAAATCATTGAGCGTTGTATCGACGTTCATGGTACAAGCAAGTCTTCAATCTATCTTGACAAGATAAAGGCTACCGGCTTTAAGTTCTCTACTAAGGGCGCTATTACAGTTGCTGTTATAGATGCTGTTATTCCTGAAGAAAAGAAGAATATCTTAGCAGAGGCTGAAAAGAAGATCGACGCAATTACTAAGAATTACCGTCGTGGTCTTATCAACGACGCTGAACGTCGTAAACACGTAATCGAAATTTGGAACAATGCTACCGAAGATATCGCTGGCGCACTTAAGGGCAACCTTGATGAGTTTAACCCAATCTTTATGATGGCTGACTCAGGCGCTCGTGGTTCTATGAGCCAGATTCGTCAGCTCGCAGGTATGCGTGGTCTTATCGCAAATACTGCCGGTGAAGTCATCGAAGTTCCGATTCGTGCTAACTACCGTGAAGGTCTTAACATTTTGGAATACTTCATTTCATCTCGTGGTGCGCGTAAGGGTCTTGCCGATACAGCGCTTCGTACCGCTGACTCTGGTTACCTTACTCGTCGTCTTGTTGACGTATCACAGGACGTTATCGTTCGTGACGTTGACTGCGGCACTACCGAAGGTCTTGAAGTATTTGACATCAAGGATGGCAACCACTTGCTCGAATCTCTCGAAGAGCGTCTTGTTGGTCGTTATCTACTCGAAGATGCTGTTCATCCTGAAACAGGTGAGGTTATTTGTGCAAATGACCACATGATGACCAAGGAAGACGCTAAGCGCATTGTTGACGCTGGTATCGAACGCATCAAGATTCGTTCAATTCTTACTTGCCATAGCCACCACGGCGTATGCCAGAAGTGTTATGGTGCAAACCTTGCTACTAATAAGCCAGTTACTGTTGGCGAAGCAGTAGGTATAGTTGCAGCTCAGTCTATCGGTGAGCCTGGTACACAGCTTACAATGCGTACCTTCCATACCGGTGGTGTTGCCGGCGGCGACGTTGCTGACGTTACACAGGGTCTTCCACGTGTTGAAGAACTATTCGAAGCGCGTAGACCAAAGGCTTGCGGTCTTATTGCTAAGATCGACGGTCGTGTTCGTATGGTTGAAGAAAAGCGCAGCAACTGCATCGTAATTACCAACGAAGAAACAATGAAGGAAGAAAAGGTTGTTGTTCTTCATGGTTCACGTACACTCGTTAACGATGGCGATTACGTTAAAGCAGGCGACTTGCTTGTTCCAGGTGCTAAGTATCCACAAGATATTCTCGAAGCACAGGGTCCACAGGCAGTTCAAGAATATATCATTGCCGAAATTCAAAACGCATACCGTACACAGGGTGTTGATATCAACGATAAGCACATTGAAGTTATTATTCGTCAAATGATGCGTAAGCTTCGTGTTATTGACGCTGGTTCAACCGACCTTATTACAGGTAGCACCTATGAATACAAGGAAATTGAAGATGCTAACAAGGTTATCCAGGCTCGTATCGACGCGGGTGAAGAAGGCCTTAAATTGGCTACTTACCATGCAACGTTGCTTGGTATTACCAAGGCATCTCTTGCTACTGAATCATTTATGTCTGCAGCATCATTCCAAGAAACAACACGTGTTCTTACCGAGGCTGCTATTAAGGGTAAGGTAGACTCACTCTTCGGTCTTAAGGAAAACGTTATTATCGGTCAGCTCATTCCAGCAGGTACCGGTATGAAACATCCTGATATAAATCCAGATCCAATCGTAGAAGAAGTAGAAGCAATCGAAACTGATATGATGGTAGAAGAAACTCAGGAATCAATCGAAGAATAATATAAAATTAAACACGGACTAATCGTTTGATTAGTCCGTGTTTTTTTGTTTAAAGCAAAAAATTTTATAAAACTTAACAAAACTTAATTTACAGTTACTCTATATCATAATCAGTAATACCTGTACTAATATAAATCTTAACCTCTGTGCCTTCAGGTACTAATTCACTAGAACCTGCATTTGGTTCTTGGGCAATGACCTTGCCCTTGCTTGTATGTTCGTTTGGTGCTAGGTTGCGCTCTACTACAACTGCAACAAGTCCCGCATCCTCAATATCTTTTATAGCAACGTCTTTATTTAAACCAACAAGATTTGGTATCTTAATCATCTTAGCCGGCTTTCCGGTACTAATATAGACGGTGATTTCAGCACCTTCTGCCCAATGAGTGCCGTGCATTGGATCTGTTTCTATTACAAGACCCGCTTCAACCTCGTCATGTGGAATTTCTTTAATCGCTATAGTAAAGCCGTGAGATTCGAGTTCTACCTTAGCATAAGATTCGGTCTTGCCCGAAACATCCGGTACAACAACGGTATGCGTCTTACCCATGCTTACATATAGTGTAATTGCATCGCCACTTATAAGTTTTTTACCGGCGCTAAATGACTGCTCGCATATAACGTTAACGTCATATTTATCGCTTTTTACATATTCGAACTTAAACTCAAGAACGTTTTCTACGTATAATTCATGGCGTTGAACTTCTTCTAACGTCATTCCTATAAACTGAGGACATTCGATTTCTTTATTTTTTTCATTAGGAATTGCTACGTTGATATATTTAGCGGCACATCCCGAAAAACTCATAAAAATTACAAGCGTTAATATAAGACATAGTAATTTTCTCATAATAATTATCTCCAATCGATAAGAATTGTTTGTAAATATTATATCATTGTAATAAATAATTGTAAAGAATTAAAAAACTCCCCTTGAAAACAAGGGGAGTGGTGGTTTTTAAAATTATTTAATAATTGACTCGCCGGTCATTTCTGCAGGTTGTGGAAGACCTAGAATCTTGAGCATTGATGGAGCAATGTCAGCAAGTCTGCCGCCTTCACGAAGTTCGCAATCGTAACCTACTACGCAGAAAGGAACAGGATTTGTGGTGTGTGGGGTAAATGGATTACCGTCTTCACCAACCATACAGTCAGCGTTACCATGGTCAGCGGTAATAATTACTGCGCCGCCCATTTCCTCTGTAGCTGCAACAACCTTACCAACACATTCGTCAACAGCCTCTACCGCAGCAACAGCAGCGTCAAAGATACCTGTGTGACCAACCATGTCGCAGTTAGCAAAGTTAAGAATAACTGCGTCGTATTCGCCTGAACGAATCTTTTCACAAACGGCGTCACATACTGGGTATGCGCTCATTTCTGGCTGCAAATCAAAGGTAGGAACATCAGGTGACTGAATAAGAACACGGTCTTCGCCATCAAAAGTCTTTTCTTCGCCACCGTTAAAGAAGAAGGTAACGTGAGCGTACTTTTGTGTTTCTGCTATACGAAGCTGTGTCATACCTTGGCTTGAAAGATATTCACCAAGAGTCATCTTTAATTCTTCTGGTGGGTAAGCAACTGTAACGTTTGGCATTGTTTCGTCGTATTGAGTCATACAAACGTATGAAAGAGGGAAGAAACCGTTCTTGCGTGCAAAGCCATCGAAATCAGGATCAACAAAAGTTCTTGTGAACTGGCGTGCGCGGTCAGGACGGAAGTTAAATGATACAACGCTATCGTTTGCTTTAATCATACCATCAGCGTCAACTACTGTTGGAAGAATAAATTCGTCGGTAACGTCGTTTGAGTATGATTCGCTCATGGTAGCGAGGATATCGTTTGTTTGAACGCCTTCGCCATAAACCATAGCGGCATAAGCCTTTTCAACACGGTCCCAAGCAAAGTCACGGTCCATTGCGTAGTAACGACCCATAACAGATGCTATCTTACCAACGCCAAGTTCGAGCATTTTGTTTTGTAAATCTTTGATAAAGCCGATACCGCTTGTTGTAGAAACGTCACGACCATCCATAAGACAGTGAACAAATACCTTTGTAAGACCGTTTTTCTTTGCCATTTCAAGAAGACCATAGAGGTGCTCGATATGGCTATGAACACCACCGTCAGAAAGAAGACCGATTAGGTGGAGTGCGCTATCGTTCTTTTTGCAGTTTTCGATTGCACCTTTAAGAGCGTCGATATCAAAGAAAACACCGTCTTTAATATCTTTTGTAATCTTAACGAGCATTTGATAAACTACGCGGCCAGCGCCAATGTTGGTGTGACCAACTTCACTGTTACCCATTTGACCATCAGGAAGACCAACGTCAAGACCAGATGCTCCAATTGTTGTAAATGGGTTTTGGGCAAAATATTTATCTAGATTAGGGGTTTTAGCGGTGTAAATAGCGTTGCCGTCATTTACGTTACGAACACCAAAACCGTCCATAATACATAAAACAACAGGTTTTTTCATTATAATTTCTCCTGAAATAAATATTAACATTTCAAACGGACGACCAATGGTCGTCCCTACGATATAAATTTATGTTTGTTACGTAGGGACGTGCATTGCACGTCCGTAAGATTTGGAATTATTTGCTTGCTGCTTTAACTATAACTGAGAAATCTTGTGCTTTAAGTGATGCGCCGCCGATAAGACCACCGTCAACGTTTACCTTTGCAACAAGTTCGTCAGCGTTAGCAGCGTTCATAGAACCGCCGTACTGAATTGTAACTGTTTCTGCAACGTCTGCGCCATAAACTTCAGCGATAGCTGCACGTACGTAGCCGTTACCTTCATCAGCCTGGTCAGCAGTAGCAGTAACGCCTGTGCCGATAGCCCAAACTGGCTCGTAAGCGATAACAACGTTCTTAAGCTGATCAGCAGTTACGTTTGTAAGAGCCATCTTTGTTTGGAATTTAAGAAGAGTTTCGGTGTAACCGAGTTCACGTTGTTCGAGTGTTTCACCAACGCAAACGATAGCCTTAAGGTCAGCGTTTACTGCAGCGAGTGTACGAAGGTTAACTGTTTGATCAGTTTCACCAAAGTATTGTCTGCGTTCGCTGTGACCGATTACAACGTACTCTACGCCAGCAGCTGTAAGCATTTCTGCGCTGATTTCGCCTGTGTATGCGCCAGAAGCCTTGAAGTGAACGTTCTCTGCGCCAATCTTAATGTTAGAACCCTTAGCTGCTTCTACTGCTGCTGCGATGTCGATGAAAGGTACGCAAAGTACAACTTCACAATCAGCGTCAGCAACAAGTGGCTTCATTTCGTTAATGAGAGCGGTTGTTTCAGCAGGGGTTTTGTTCATTTTCCAGTTACCTGCGATGATAGCTTGTCTTTTTGCTTTATTCATATTAAAATCTCCTTTTAATTACATAAATGTAGGGGTCGATGCCTTCATCGACCCGAAAATTATTACGGGCGGATGTGGGCATCCGCCCCTACAAATCCATTTAAAAATTATTTGTCGTTAAGTGCTGCGATACCTGGGAGTTCCTTGCCTTCAAGGAATTCAAGGCTTGCGCCGCCACCGGTAGAGATGTGTGTCATCTTGTCGCCAAAGCCCAAGATGTTAACTGCAGCTGCAGAGTCGCCACCACCGATAACTGTAACAGCGTCGGTTTCTGCCATAGCTTCAGCAACAGCCATTGTACCCTTTGCAAGGATTGGGTTTTCGAATACGCCCATAGGTCCGTTCCAAACAACTGTCTTAGCGCCCTTAACTTCGTTAGCATAGAGCTCAGCAGTTTTTGTACCGATATCAAGGCTCATCATATCAGCAGGAATCTTGTCTGCGTCAACAACGTCGATTTCGATTGGAGCATCGATTGGATCTGGGAAGCTCTTTGTAATGGTGCAGTCAACTGGAAGAAGAATCTTAACACCGTTAGCTTCAGCCTTTGCCATCATATCACGGCAGTAGTCGATCTTTGTTTCGTCGATAAGTGAAGTACCAACGCCATAACCCTTAGCTGCGAGGAATGTGTAAGCCATACCGCCGCCGATGATAAGAGTGTCAGCCTTTGTAAGAAGGTTTTCAATAACTGGGAGCTTACTGTCAACCTTTGCGCCACCAAGAATAGTAACGAATGGACGAACAGGTGTCTCAACGGCATTGCCGAGGTATTGAAGCTCTTTACCAATAAGGTAACCAGCAACTGCTTGCTTTACGTGTGCAACAACGCCAACTGTTGAGCAGTGTGCGCGGTGAGCAGTACCGAATGCATCGTTTACAAAGATATCAGCAAGTGAACCAAGCTCAGCAGAGAATGCTTCACCGTTTTTGGTTTCTTCTGCGCGGTAACGGGTGTTCTCTAGAAGAACAACGTCGCCGTCTTTCATGTTAGCTACAGCAGCCTTTGCATTGTCGCCAACAACGTTATCGTCAGCCGCAAATACAACTTCTTGACCAAGTTTTTCAGAAAGGCAAGCAGCAACAGGAGCAAGTGAAAGTTCTGGCTTTGGTTCGCCCTTTGGCTTACCAAGGTGTGAGCAGAGGATTACCTGACCACCGTCAGCGATAAGCTTTTTGATGGTTGGGAGTGCTGCGTTAATTCTGTTTTCGTCGGTGATAACGCCATTCTTTAGTGGAACGTTAAAATCGCAACGAACAAGAACTTTTTGACCTTTTACGTTAATGTCATCAACTGTTTTTTTGTTAAGTAGACTCATTTTTAATAACTTCCTTTCGGTTTTGTTACATTGTTATAAAACATACAAATATATTTTACCACAAAATTCAAAAATTTCAATATATAATATATAAAAATTATATATTATCTTCCCATTTGTAATTGTGCAATTGACCAAAATTCTCGAGCGCGGGGTAGTCCCACTGACGCAAAACCTCATAAACGCCGATAGCAACCGAGTTGGCTAGATTAAGACTGCGGATTTCGCCCTGCATAGGAATGCGTACGCAAGTATCGGGGTTTTGAAGCAATAACTCCTCTGGTAAGCCTTTGCTTTCTTTGCCAAAAAGCAAGAAACAATTGTCAGGGTAGTTTGGCTCTGAGTGGGTTTGACGACCTTTTGTTGTAAAGAAAAAGAAATTGCCGCCTTTATTCTTTTCAAAAAAGTCTGCCAAATTTTCATAATAGGTAATATCAAGATATTTCCAATAGTCTAGTCCCGCGTGTTTTAGTTTCTTATCGTCGGGGGTAAATCCCATTGGTTTTACTAGGTGGAGTCGCGCTCCTGTAGCGGCACAAGTGCGCGCAACGTTGCCCGTGTTTTGTGGTATTTCGGGCTCTACCATTACAATATTTATTTTTGCCATAAAATCACCAATGATTATTATATAATTTTTAAATTACACTTGTCAAGTAAAGTTATTTAGTGTATAATTGCTTTTGGTGATTTTTATGAAAAAACAGGCAAATATTTTAGAATACGTAGAAAAATATAAGTACAAGTACGGAATCAGTTATGCTGATGAAAAATCAAATTTGGTAAAAAAACTTCATAAGTTCATAAAGCTATTTACCATATTTATGATAGGCTTTATTTTAATTTTTAATTTAAGTTTATTGTTCAGCGCGCAAGGAGAAAATTTCTCGTTTTTGGCGATAAATAACTCGGCTTATGCAACCGATTTTTACGTGTTATTAGGTTGTTTTTTGATATTGTTTGCTACGCTACTTTTAGCAAAGTTTAATAAGCTATTTTTAGCTATAGAAATAGTTGTGTTACCAATTTCGGTAGAGTGTTTCAAGGCTGCAACCGAAAGTAATCTTACCTATATGACAACCTTCTACGTAGGCGCTATTCCTGCTTATTTTGCGGTATTGCTTATTGCGGCTTTGGTATTTATTTTGATTCGCGCTAAGGTTAAAACAAATCGTATTTATGATATGCTGGTTGAAGGTCTTTATAAGCAATATGGTAGTAAAGACGGCGAAAAATTAAGCGAAGAAGAGTGGCAAGAATTTTTAAAACAATATAATCCTAAAAAAATGTTTGCTGATGATCAAAAAGACGATAAAGATAGTAATGATAAAAAAGATAAGAAGGTTAAAAAAGATAAGAATAAATAATTAAACAGTGGCAAAAATATTTCCGAAAGGGAAGTGGAAATATGTTGCCTGATAAGAAAAAATATAGTGAAATGACAAAACAGGCATCGCCACCGTCACCCAAGATAAAAGATTTTATTTGGGCGTATTGTGTGGGCGGTGCCATTTGTGTTATAGGACAGTTGTTTAGCGAATTTTATACGTCATTAGATTTGCCTGAAAAGGTAGTAAAAATGGCGGTGCCTGTGTCTATCATTTTTGTAGCGGCACTGCTCACAGGCTTTGGCGTTTTTGATAAAATTGCGCGACTTGCAGGTGCTGGGACTTTGGTACCGATAACCGGTTTTGCCAATGCGGTTGTTTCACCGGCGATAGAGTTTAAAAACGAGGGGTATATATTAGGCGTTGGCGCTAAAATATTTACCATAGCAGGGCCTGTAATTATGTATGGTACAATCGCTAGTGTGATTTATGGTGTTATTTATTGGGTGATAAACTTATTTTAAAAAGTGCTTGCCAAGAGGCGAGCACTTTTTTAATAACTATGCGCATTCGATTCATTAACTGTACTAACAAAATATACAGCATCAGGGAATTGATTCAAAAGTTCTTTTACAAGTGGTAATTGGTTTTTTTGAGTGATGCATACCACCATTTTATTGTTATTTTTTGAGTAAGCACCGTGAGAGTGTATAACCGTTGCGGACAAGCGGAGCTTTTTGGTAATTTCCTGACATAGATTTTCGTAATGCTGCGTAATGATTTCTATTTTTGCGTTTTCTTTTTTGGATACTTGAATATGTGTGCTTGTTTGGGAAGTTATATAGAAATAGATTATTCCACAAACCACCGGTACCAGCTCATTTCCATATACAAAGTATGAGCAAAGGGCTACGAACATATTAATTCCAAAGATTATATTCATAAGGTTAAAATGCGGATATTTTTTTCTAATTAATACAGCAATAATATCAATGCCTCCGCTCGCTCCCCCGAGCGCCAGCGTTCCTGCATAAATTATACCGCGGATTACACCTGCCGCCACGGGCGCTAATACAACACTCGTGCTTGTTTCGGTATAAAAATGAAATGACGACAGATCAAAGTTATCGATAACAGCTGAGGTAATAGAAAAAGAGATTATAAATGCAATGTTTTTTACTGCAAAATTACTGTGTAACTTTATGGATGCGATAACTAAAAGAGGAATATTGATTATCAATGAAGTATAACCAATATTGATACCGGTAACATCCTGAAACATAGTGCATAATCCGTCAAGGCCGGCCGGCGCAAACTGGTTTGGGAAAATAAAAATTGCATAGTTAAGTGCTGAAAGTGCGGCTAGTATAACAATGCAAAATATTTCTACAGTAAATTTACATTTATTCATTAAATCACCTTCAAAAAATATTGACATTATTGTAAAACTCGCATAATATATAGTCAAATACTAATAATTTATATAAATTATAGAAAAAAACTATAGGTGATAGAGTGATGTTTCAAAAATACAAATACGTATTGGCAGTATATGAAGAAGGCTGTTTTACAAAGGCGGCGGATAAACTTTTTATCTCGCAACCTTCGCTGAGCGTGGCGGTAAGTAATATTGAAAAAAAGATAGGTTCGCCTTTGTTTGAAAGGTGTGGTAGGAAGTTAAAACTAACCGAAATAGGACACGCCTATATTACCGCGGCGCAGAAGATGCAAAATGCGGAAGATGTGTTTCTTAGACAACTTGAGGATTTAAACGGATTGCATACCGGTAAATTGGCAATAGGTGGTTCTAACTTTTTATCTTCATACGTACTTCCTAAGTTGATTTCTAAATTCAGAAGCAAATATCCCGGTATAGAGATAACTCTTATAGAGGCGAATTCCTTAAATTTAAGAGAATTGCTTCTTAATGAAGAAGTGGACCTCGTTATAGATAATTTCGAGGATTGTAGTCAGTCTATTGCAACGTATCCTTTAATTGATGAGCATATTTTGCTATGTGTACCTACAGAATATAAAGTAAATGAATCTTTAAAAGAATTTCAAATTCATCCTGAAAAAATATATACTGCTCCCGACCACGTTAAAACGGTTCCGGCATTGGATTTGGATAATTTTAGGGAAATACCATTTGTTTTATTAAAAAATGGAAACGATATGCACGAAAGAGCAAATAATATGTTTAAAGACGGTCAAATTACGCCAAAAATAGTTTTTAGCGTGGACCAGCTTAATATTTCTTATGCCTTGGCTGAGTCGGGACTTGGTGCGTGTTTTATAACTGATACTTTCTTCAAATACGGTAAACATATGCCAAGTACAGTTCTTTACAAATTGAAGCAAAAAAAAGCTAAACGAAAATTACATATTGTTTATAAAAATGGCAGATACTGTACAAAAGCGATGCAAGAGTTTATAAAAATAACACAGGAAACGGTTGGCGGTTTTCATAATTAAAAAGGTGTTGTTTTCTATATAAAATAAAGCGACGGAATTTCCGTCGCTTTTTTATTATAACAATACTTCCTTGTTTGTACCGTAAAAAATGTCGTCACGATTTGATATAAGTTTTAAAAACTCTTCAAATTTTACACGATAGTCACTGGCGTAGTCAAACTCGTAGGTATGACCCCAAATATAGAAAATTTTTGGCTTATCGGGTGTCATATTAATAAAATCGGTACCCATTCTTATTGTCTTATCAAAATCAAGATGATAAACGGTAGGGTTAAATCTATATAAATTATCTTGCAAATCAAAGTTATCGCTACAAGTAATTGTGCGGCTATATTTAACACCTGTGTTATCGCGTATTAGCTTTGCCAACGCGGTGGTTTCGCCGGCGATAGAGTTTAAAAACGAGGGGTATATACTAGGCGTTGGCGCCAAGATATTTACAATTGCAGGGCCTGTTATAATGTACGGCACAATTGCGAGTGTGATATATGGTGTTATATATTGGTTTGTTGCTTTGTTCTAATTCTAAAAGGCGGATGACGTCCGCCTTTTTCTTGCTTAAATTAAAACAATGTGATATAATTGTTAAGAAGATATGCTATATTTTGTAAAAGGGAGCTTCGAAATACAATGAATCATAAAAATATACTTTTAGAAAATATTTTGCCTTTTTGGCTTGAAAATGCTATTGATTATAAAAACGGTGGCATTTATACTCAACTTGATGAAAAAGGCGTCATTTACGGTACAGAAAAGAGTGTGTGGTTTCAAGG
This sequence comes from Clostridia bacterium, assembly GCA_017537245.1. Lineage (GTDB taxonomy): Bacteria > Bacillota > Clostridia > Oscillospirales > Acutalibacteraceae > UBA737. Next base: position 31,898 of record JAFYLD010000036.1, read on the forward strand.
TCGAGCACTATGGACTTTTTCAAAAGCATATAATCTGATCGATCATAATCCAGATTATTTAAAAGCCGCAAACGCTATATATGACTTTTTGCCAAAATGTACAGATGCAGACGGAAGAATGTATTTTACGGTCACCGAGGACGGAAGAGAACTTCAAAAAAGAAGATACTACTTTTCAGAGACCTTTGCTGCTATCGGTTGCGCAGAGTATTATAAAGCAACCGGCAACCAAGAAGCATTGATTGCCGCAGAAAAGTATTTTGATGTGGCATACGAGTGTTATACCGGCGAGCGTAAAACATTGCCAAAGATCAATCCGGAAAACTGTAGCATGAAAGCGCTTTCTCCAGTTATGATCATGCTCTCTACAGCGCAGACTATGCGAAGCATCTGCAAGGAAAACAAAGACAAGTATCACAAAATAGCCACCGACTGTCTTAATCAAATTATGTATGGCGGATTTTTGACAGAGCGCGGACTTTTGGAAAGCGTTACCGTGGATGGAAAATTTATAGATTCTCCAACCGGCAGAGTTGTAAACCCCGGACATTCTTTAGAGGCGGCATGGTTTGTTATGCTAGAAGGCGTTCTAACCGGCAATGAAGAAGCTATTGCTGTAGGTAAAAAAATTATCGATTGTACACTCCCATTGGGATGGGATGAAAAACACGGTGGAATTATCGCTTTTTGCGATATTAACGGACAACCTCCAACACAATTGGAATGGGATATGAAATTGTGGTGGCCACAATGTGAAGCCATGATTGCGTTGCGATTAGCATATCTACTTTTTAATAAAGAATCTTATCGCTTGAAATATGAAGAATTGAAAGCGTATTGCGAAAAATATTTTACAGATTCGCAAAACGGCGAATGGTACGGATATTTGCATTACGATAATACAGTATCGACAACGTTAAAGGGGAATATATTTAAAGGACCGTTTCACATTCCAAGGTTGTACATAATCATGTCAATTTTGGATGAAGATGGCTGTATTAATCGATATGCGCAATAGCGTCGGGTGCTTATTGAGCAATTTATTGTATTATCATGTTGATTTAACAAAACAGGCTTGACCAAATCGGTCAAGCCTTTAAAATTTAGTGATATCGTTTACAAGGTGTAAATCCTAGTGACACTACAAACAGCGCAAGTCATTAAAAATTTTATAGAAGTACTTCTTTATTAGTACCGTAAAAAATATCGTCGCGATTAGAGATAAGTTTTAAAAATTCTTCAAACTTTACGCGGTAATCACTGGCGTAATCGAACTCGTAGGTATGACCCCATACGTAGAAAATTTGTGGCTTGTCGGGTGTCATATTTATAAAATCGTTACCCATTTTCATAATATCGTCAAAATCAAGGTGGTAAGCCGTGGGATTAAAACGATATAGATTATCTTGCAAATCAAAACTGTTATTACAGGTAATGGTGCGGCTATATTTAACGCCGGTGTTTTCTTTTATTAGTTTTGCTACGCGGTCGTCATTATTAACACCACCGCAAGGGTACGCCATACCGACAACGTCGTAACCCACAAGTTCTGAAAGATTAAGTCTATCTTGCTCTACTTGACGAATAACCTCGTTATCGTCGGCAATGTCGGGAAGGCGTGGGTGAGTGAGTGTATGTACAGCAACCTCGTGACCATTGTACAAATCGCGCACGTCGCTTGCGTGTACTTTGTAATGAGAAATTCGTTTGTTTTCTCGAATTAGCATACCTTTGTGACCTAATAATTCAGAGTTTATATTAAAGGTAGCCTTTAAATTATATTTGTTTAATAACTCAATAAATTCAATATCTTGAGTAACTGCATCGTCATAACTAAAAGTTATAGCTTTAAGTTTACCGCTGTTTTTAAAGTTCATATAAATCGTCCTTTATATACAAAATAAAGCCTTGCAAAAAAGCAAGGCTTTGTCATGAATATTACATCATTTCGTCAAGTATATCTTCGTATAATTCAAAAATTTCGCCTTCAGTAGCAATAATTGTAATAACTAATAACGCGATTGAAATAATACCGCATACTATACCTGCAGTTGCCATACCGCCGCGATAACCCTTTGATTTAGCAACACCACCAAAAATAATTGCCAAAATACCAGTAATAAATGATGCGCAGAAGAAAGATATGATGCCAAGTACCATACTTGTAATACCCAAACCCTTACCAGGAATTGGCATGCTTTGTTGATAAGGCACATAGTTGTTGTACTGTGGTGCGTATGGTTGTTGATAGTTTGGTTGGTTGTATGGTTGCTGATAATTTGGTTGTTGAGCTTGTTGTGGTTGCTCTAAAACAGTGCCACAATTTACACAAAATTGTGACTGATCGTTATTATCAAAACCGCAATTTTTACATACCATAATATAATACCTCGCTTAATAAATTTATATGTTTATAATATCGCAATTTGTATACTTTTGTCAAGTGAAGTTTCTCAAAATACCAAAAATCATAAGAGAAAAAATCGAAACATATAACATAATGTATAGGAATTTGGAGTTTGCGATAAATTTAGGCTTTCCAATATAGCAACATACCGAAATTATTAACCATAATATTAGCAAAACAAATATGGCAGGGTTACACCAAAATGCATCTATAAAATTAAATTTACTTATGTTTAAAAACATTCTTGTTACGCCGCAACCGGGACAGTAAAAATTTGTCATTGAATAAAATACGCAGGGTATAGTTAAGCCGGTTGTTTTTATTATAACAAAATACGAAACGCCAATAAGCAGCGTTATCAAATAAACTTTTATAATTGATTTTTTCATTATACGTCCTCTAAATTCTTTGTATGCTAATTATATGATATTTACTAAATAACTTCAAGAATTATTAAAAGGAATTTTTATGCTTGTTGACAAATAATGACAAAGATAGTAAAATATATACATAAAATTTTGAAAGGATTTGTTATTATGGATTTGCTAAAAAAATATTTCCCATTTTCGTTTGGCTCAGCTGACGTTGCATCACTTGTGATTAAGATTATTATCTATGTTGTTGTAGGCGCTGTAATCGGATTTGTATTTAGCCTTATCGCGCTTATTCCTATTGTAAACATTGTTGTTGGTCTTGTAGGCGCTTTGGTAGAGATTTACATACTAGCAGGTATAGCTATTGCTATTCTTGATTATTTAAAAATTTTAAAATAATTAAGCTTTTTAAACAGCGTTAGCTATACAGCCGGCGCTGTTTTTATTTTTAAAAAGGTGGGTGAGGGTATGTACAAAACCGCAAATGAGTATTATAAACAAAAATACGGCGATAAGGTATATAAGTTGTCGCTAGACGGCGGGTTTACTTGCCCTAACCGTGACGGCACTATAGGTAGCGGTGGTTGTATTTTTTGCTCTAGCTTCGGCAGTGGTGATTTTGCCGAAAAAGGCGATAATATAGTCGACCAATTAGAAGCGGCAAAGCACCGAGTAGAAAGCAAAATAAAGTCGGGCAAATATATCGCATATTTTCAGGCCTTTACAAGCACGTATGCTTCGATAGAAAAATTAAAAAAGTTATATTTCGAAGCGATAAAACCGGATTATATCGTTGGTTTATCAATAGGTACTCGCCCTGATTGTTTGGGTGATGACGTAGTAGATTTGCTTAAAGAAATAAATGTTATAAAACCCGTTTGTATCGAACTGGGACTTCAAACCACCAACGAAAATAGTGCAAAATATATCAGACGCGGTTATGAAAACGCAGTTTATTTTGATGCGGTAAAACGGCTTAGAGCGGCGGGTATCGAGGTAGTAACCCATGTAATACTAGGACTGCCCAATGAAACTGCTGACGATACGATAAAAACCACTCTTGACGCTGTAAATGCGGGTACTGACGGGGTAAAATTTCATTTACTACACGTTCTTAAAAATACCGATTTAGAAGGTGAATATTTAAGCGGCAAATTCGAGTGTTTGTCACTTGAAAATTATGCCGAAATACTAAAAAAATGTATCGCAGTTTTACCGAGTGACGTGGTTGTTCATCGCATAACGGGTGACGGCGCCAAGCGAGATTTGGTAGCGCCAACGTGGTCTGCCGATAAAAAAATGGTGCTAAATTTTCTCAATAAATATTTAAAAGAGGACTGAAAATCAGTCCTCTTTTTTTCATATAAATATCTTTCCGTTTTCTTCTTTTAGCTCGGTGATTACAGGGCGCTCTAGGGTGGCTTTGTTTGGTTTGTGCATTATGAAATATTCTTTATTGTCAAGCGCTTTAAATATCATACCGTGACCACCGTCAACTGCTGATAGTGGCTCGTCACAAACCGACCAATTACCATCAATATCGTCATTATCACTTTTTGATACAAGTGCGGTATAGCCGCTTTCGTTAAACGACGACCAAATAGCGAGCAATTGCCCGAGTTTGTTGCGATATAGAAATGGTCCGTCGGTAACGAAACCTTTAGCGATTCTACCAATAACCATTTTTACGTCGCGATAGTCTTTTGCACTCCATAGCACTCGCGGTTCGGTTGCGGCGTGAGTAAGGTCGGGGGAAAGTTGAATCTCACAAACAGTACCGTTTTCTATTTGTACCCATTCGTGACAAAATACAATGTGCGGATTACCGTTTTTATCAACATAAAAAGTGCCGTCAAGACATTCCCAGTCATGTGGAGTAATCGGCTTTTCGGTTATGGGGGTGAATACCCCGTCTGGCGTATCACAAACTAGTATTTGCGTGCCGCGACAGGTGTTTTCTGATTTAAAAGACGCGAACATATAAAATTTGTTGTTATAGTAATGTACTTCGGGCGCCCAAGCGTCGGTTGTGGCCCAAAAATCATCGGTTATTTCAAATACGCTTTTGGGATTACTCCAATTTACAAGGTTATGGCTTTCATACACGTCAAAGCCGGTCTGAACTCCAACGCGAGAGCCGTACATGTAATATTTTTCGTTATAAGTTAAGATAAAAGGGTCTCTAATATTGATTTCGCTAAGTTTCATAAAATCACCTACTTAATTTTAATATTAAACAATTGAAAAATCAATATATTTGTGTTAAAATTTTACTGTTAGAAAGGGTGTGTTATCGTGAAAAAAGGCGTTTTTATTACAACTCCTCAAATGAGCGACGATTTTTATTATCTTGAGAAAAATGAATTTGGCAGTATTTTAAATACTCGCGATAACGATATACCAAAAACAGATGGTTTGCTAACTGTTAGCAAACAGTTTCAAATAACAAAACAAATTAAGTCGGCCGTTTTACGAATAACCTCACTCGGCAACTTTGAGGCGCTTTTAAATGGTAATCGTATAGGTGAGGACGAACTAACACCGCTTTGGACCGATTATAGACATCGCGTTTTTGAGTACGAATATGACGTTTTGCCATACGTTAAGAAAAAAGGCATAAACACTTTTGGCGCGCGTGTATCGTCCGGTTGGTGGTCGGGTAGAATTTCTAACGGTTATTACGGTTATAAAAAAACGGCAATTTGCGCTGAAATAGAGATTGGTTATAAGGATGGTAGTAGTGAAATAATCGCTACTGATGATAGTTGGAATACCGCACTTTGCGGTCCTGTGCTTTATGCCGATATTTGGAATGGCGAGTGGTTTGACGCAACACTACCAGACCCTTGCGCAAATTATGATAGCGCTAATTGGGCAAAAGCAGAAATTTTTACCGACTATACTTGTAATATTGTGCCATTCGAGGGTGAAAAGGTGCAAGTTCGCGAATATATCGCGCCAAAAAGCGCGGTTGTTTATCGCGGAGTAAAAGATAACGGCACCGATTTTGGTGAAATTAAGGTTCTCAAAAAAGCGGTTGGTGATAACTGCGAGTGCATTAGTCTAAGAGCAGGTCAGACGCTAATAATGGACTTTGGTGAGGACGTTGTTGGTCGTCCGTCTATTGCTATAAACGCATTAAACGGTACGGTAGTTAAATGCCTTTTTGCCGAAATGCTAAATGATAGTGGTGATAAATCACGCGGCAACGACGGACCAAAGGGTAGCCTTTATATCGAAAATTATCGCTCGGCTTTGTCACGCTTTAATTACGTAGCGGCGTCAACAAGTAGTCGACGTCAACTTAATATTGTTAAGCCGTTGCATACTTTTTACGGCTTTAGATACATGGAAATCACCGCCGATAAAGATATAAATATCGAGTGCATTACTGCCGAGGTTTTGGGCGCGGATATGCAGTATATTGGCGAGTTTGAGTGTTCGAATCCGCTGGTAAATAAGCTTTATAAAAACGTTGTTCGCGGCATGAAGGGTAATTATCTAGGTGTACCTACCGACTGTCCGCAGCGTGACGAGCGCCTTGGTTGGACTGGTGACACAGAGATTTTTTGCGGTGCGGCATCGTATATTGCAGATACCTATAAGTTCTTGAGTAAATATCTAGGGGATATGCGCGACTCACAAAACGAGCGTGATGGAGCCTATGCCGATATTTGTCCCGCAGTTTTTGAAAAGAATTTTTGTGGTACCGCCGCTTGGGCAGATGCCGGTATAATAATACCTTACAAGCTTTGGCTTATGTATGGTGACGATAGCGTTATTAAAGAAAATTATGACGCTATGGAACGATATATGGATTATATTGAGCGTAAAAATGGGCTAGACGGTGCTAACGCTTGGTATGCTGATTGGCTAAGCTATGAGCCGACCGACAAGTGGTACGTTTCACTTTGTTATTACTACAATAACGCAGTTTTAATGCAAAAGTTTTCGTCACTGCTAGGTCTTGCTGATAGAGAAGAATATTATAACAATTTAAGCAAAAAAATTCTTGTGCACTATCATAATAAGTACGTTCAAAACGGCGAAATAACCGAAAAAAGTCAAACTGCTTATTTGTTGCCGCTATACTTTGATATGCTCGAGGGTGATTTGAAACAAAAAACAATTAAAAATCTTGAGCAAAAGATTATTGACAATAATTACACCTTGTCAACGGGATTTGTTGGCACGGGTATTCTTTGTCAAACGTTGGCCAAAGTTGGACTTAATGATTTAGCATATAGCTTATTACTACAAGAAAACGATCCATCTTGGCTTTATAGCGTAAAGCAAGGCGCTACAACTATTTGGGAGCGTTGGAATTCTTACACAAAAGACGGTGGCTTTGGTAACGTCAAGATGAACTCGTTTAATCACTATGCTTATGGCGCAGTTGCCGAGTGGATGTATGGCTTTATGGCGGGTATTAGACCTAATGCCGAGTGTGGTTGCTTTGTTTTAGCGCCAATGCCTGACGCCAAAAAACGAATAACTAGTGTCAAGGCAAAGTATCGCGATTTTGTAAGCGAGTGGCATTATGAGGACGACTGCTTTGTGTGGCGCGTCGTTATTCCAAGCGGTTTTGCGCGTGTGGAATTTCCACTTATAAACGGCCGAAAGACCATAGATATAAACGGCATTACTTTTGATAAAAAAGCGCTCTACGGCGAAATAATTGATAATAAAATGGTGTTCGAGCTTACAGAAGGCGAATACGTAATTAAATAAAAGGTTGGTAATAAAATGAACAATTTTCTTGGAATAGAGTTTGGTTCAACAAGAATAAAGGCGGTAGTTATTGACGAAAATTACGCTCCCGTTTGTTCTAGTGATTACACTTGGAAATCGAGCTTTGAAAATGGTATTTGGACTTATGATATTAACGAGGCAATAACAGGCCTTAAAACCGTTTTATCAAAACTTGAGTGCAAAGAAAATATTAAATCTATTGGTATTTCGGGCATGATGCACGGTTATCTGGCTTTTGATAAGGAGTGGAATTTGCTCGTTCCTTTTCGCACTTGGCAAAATACGATAACTGCGCCTGCCGCTGCCAAACTTACCGAACTTTTTAACTTTAACGTTCCTCAAAGATGGAGTATAGCGCATCTTTATCAAGCGGTATTAAACGGCGAAGAACACATAAATAAAATTGCCCACATAACTACGCTTGCGGGTTATATGCACTATCTTTTGACGGGTGTTAATGCCGTTGGTATTGGTGAGGCATCGGGAATATTCCCAATAGATAGCGAAAATTTGTGTTACAACAAAGATATGATATCAAAGCTTGATAAACTGCTAGAAAAGTATAATCTTTCTTGGAAAGCAGAAGACGTATTACCATCTGTTTTACTTGCTGGTGATAATGCCGGTTATCTTACCGAAAAAGGTTCTAAGTTGGTTGACGGTCTTTTGCCTTGCGGAATTACTTTTGCGCCACCCGAGGGTGATGCAGGTACCGGTATGACCGCCACTAATGCAGTTGCCGAAAAGACCGGTAATATATCGGCGGGTACTTCAATTTTTTCAATGGTTGTGCTTAATAAACCGCTTAAAAACGTTTATGAAGAAATTGATATTGTAACCACCCCAACAGGCAAAGACGTAGCGCTTGTTCACTGTAACAACTGTACCAATGATATAAACGCGTGGGTATCGGTTTTAAAAGAAACGGCAGCGCTATTTGGCGCAGAGCCTAGTAGCGACGAGCTTTATACTAAGTTATACGAGCAATCGCTAAATGGCGATACCGATTGTGGCGGCGTACTTGTTTGCAATTATATGGCAGGCGAGGGTATTACCCATTTTGACAGTGGTGTGCCTATGGTAGCGCGCGCTCAGAACGCTAACTTTACGCTTGCTAATCTTTTCCGTTCTATGATATATTCAACCATGTCTACTCTAAAACTTGGTATGGATATTTTAGCGCAAGAAGAGGTAGAAATCGATTCGCTTACAGGTCACGGCGGACTCTTTAAGACCGAGGGTGTTGGCGCAAGATATATGGCGGCGGCTTGTAATGCACCAATTGCGGTTATGAAAACCGCAGGTGAGGGCGGTCCTTATGGTATGGCACTACTCGCGGCTTACGCATCGCAAAGAAACGGCGAAACGCTAGAGGAATTTCTCTTAAATCGCGTATTTGAAAATACCGATTGTACTATTCTTAATCCACAAAAGGACGATATAGACGGATTTAACCGCTATATCGAGCAATATAAACAACTTCTTAAAGTAGAAGAAACAGCAACAAAGGTTTTGTAAGGGAGAAAAGTTTATGAATTACAAATTTTGGTTTATCGTAGGTTCACAGTTTTTATATGGTGACGAGGTTTTAAAGACCGTAGATGAGCGAGCTCAAGAAATGGCACGTGAGCTTTCAAAACGTTTGCCTTACGAACTTGTATATAAGGTTACTGCAAAAACTAATAAAGAAATTACCGATGTTATAAAGCAGGCAAATTACGACGATAGTTGCGCAGGTGTTATTACCTGGTGTCATACATTTAGTCCGTCCAAAATGTGGATTAACGGTCTTGCCGCTTTGCAAAAGCCATATTGTCATTTTGCAACACAGTATAATCGCGAAATACCAAATGATGAAATCGATATGGACTTTATGAATCTTAATCAAGCGGCGCACGGTGATCGTGAACACGGATTTATAGCGGCACGCCTTCGTATGCCACGCAAGGTAATTGCCGGTTATTGGCAAGATGCTGACGTTCATAATCGTATTTCTAATTGGATGAAGTCGGCAGTTGGTGTTGCCGTATCAAAAGATTTAAAGGTTATGCGTTTTGGTGACAATATGCGCGAGGTTGCAGTTACCGAGGGCGACAAGGTTGAGGTGCAGGCTAAACTTGGTTGGCAGGTAAACACCTGGGCGGTAGGCGATCTTGTAAAAGAAATGAACGCAGTAAATGATACTGAAATCGACGCTTTAATGGAAGATTACACTGCAAAATATGATATCGCTACCGATAATATAGATGCAATTCGTTATCAAGCGCGAGAAGAAATTGCTATCAAAAAGATGCTAGAGCGCGAGGATTGTCTTGCGTTTACAAATACTTTCCAAGACCTTTATGGTATGGAGCAATTACCTGGTCTTGCTTCACAAGATTTAATGGCAAACGGCTATGGTTACGGTGGCGAGGGTGACTGGAAAGTTGCCGCTATGACCGCTATTATGAAAGCAATGGGCGAGGGCGGCAACGGTGCTTCTGCATTTATGGAGGACTATACCTACCATCTAGCAAAAGGCAACGAATATTCTTTGGGTGCTCACATGCTAGAGGTTTGTCCAAGCCTTGCGGCAAGCGATAAAAAACCAAGAATTGAAACGCATCACCTAGGTATTGGTATGAACGAAAAGGACCCTGCTCGTCTTGTTTTTGAGGGTAAAGAGGGTGACGCTATCGTTGTATCTCTTGTTGATATGGGTGGCAGACTTCGTCTTATTTGTCAAGATATCGTTTGTGTTAAGCCAATTATGCCAATGCCAAATTTACCTGTAGCTCGCGTTATGTGGCAACCACTACCAAATCTTGCGACGGGTATAGAGTGTTGGATTACGGCAGGTGGCGCTCATCATACAGTTCTTTCTTACGACGTTACTGCTGAGCAAATGAAAGACTGGGCTCGTATGTTAGATATCGAGTTTGTACATATTACAAAAGATACTACCGTTGACGCTTTGGAAAAAGAACTATTTTTAAACGACCTTGCTTGGAAACTTAAATGAGGTAAATTTTTATGTTAGAACAATTAAAACAAAAGGTGCTTAAAGCAAATTTAGACCTAGTAAAATATAATCTTGTTACATTTACTTGGGGTAACGTTTCTGCTATTGATCGTGCAAGTGGTCTTGTTGTTATTAAACCAAGCGGTGTTGATTATGACACAATGACTGCTGATGATATGGTAGTTATCGACCTTGATGGCAACGTGGTAGAGGGTAAGTGGAAACCATCTTCTGATACTGCGACTCATCTAGTGCTTTACAAAGCTTTTTCAAATATAGGCGGCATTGTTCATACCCACTCTCGCAACGCGACCTCGTTTGCGCAGGCGGGTAAAGATATTGTGGCTTACGGCACTACACATGCTGATTATTTCTATGATAATATTCCTTGCACTCGCAAGATGACACCCGAGGAAATTGCAGGCGAATATGAAAAAGAAACCGGCAACGTAATTGTAGAAACGTTCAAGGGTAAATCGGCTGATGATATTCCTGCGGTTTTGGTTCACTCTCACGGACCTTTTGCTTGGGGCACCGATGCCGATAACGCGGTGCATAATGCCGTTGTGCTTGAAGAGGTAGCATTTATGGCGCTACAAACCGAGCTATTAAACCAAAATTCACATAAAATGCAACAAGAACTTTTAGATAAGCACTATCTACGCAAACACGGTAAAAATGCTTATTACGGACAAAAGTAAATGAACAATATACCTAAGTTTTACAAAACAAGCCTTACTGATATAGAAAGCATAGTTAAATCAGCAAAAAAGGGAAGTTTAACCACCCTTTGCAACTCTGCGGGTAACAGACCGATTTATATGCTTCGTTATGGCAAGGATAACGCGTTTAATCGCACTGCGAATTTATCGTCGGCATTAGGCGGTAAAGATAAATCCTGCTTTGCTGATAAATCAGCGCCCGATTATATTCCTACGCTTTGCCTTGTTGGTTGTATTCACGGCGGTGAGTTTGAGGGTACGGCGGCGCTGCTAAATCTTATAAACGTTATTGAAAACGGTTGCGATTTAGCAGAAGATAGTTTTGACGATTTGAAGGCACTCGCCGATAAAGTTAACCTAATCATCATTCCTTGCATAAATCCCGACGGACGCTCACACGTGCCTTTTGATAGTTTTGTTGGCAAGACTTTTAACGACTTGCGATATTATAACCAAGGTACTTGGGCAGACGGCACACTTTGTGGTTGGCCAGAGTGTAAAAAACGCCATCCGATTAAACAATACGTTGATTACTTGGGCGGTTATTTTAATGATGATGGCGTCAATTTAATGCACGATGATTTCTTTGGTAAAAAAGCATTAGAAACACAAGCGTTATTTGACGTTTGTGAGCGATTTGCACCCGATTTTACCGTGCTATTGCACGGCGGTACTAACTGCAAAAATCATATAATCGGTCCTGCGTACGCGTCGCTTGAAATAAAAGAGCGCGTAGCCGATTTTGAGCAGCAGTTAAAACAAAATTGTGAAGAAAACGGGCTTAATTTATATACGCCAAACGTTAATTTTGATTATGGCGAAAACGCTAATCCACCAACGTCGTTTAATCTTCCGTCAGCGCTTACACATCTTTGCGGTGAGCCGTGTGTTACCTACGAAAGTAATCAGGGACTAACCGATGCGCCAATTGGAGTAGGTAGCGATTATCAAGAAATTTATAATCATCATTTAATACTATTTAAAACGTTGATGCAGTATCTTTTAAATAAACGTTAATACGGAGCGTAATTATGGAGAAAATAAAAATAACCGTTATAAGAAAAGCAAGATATGATGATTTAATCCAAAAGTACGAAAACCCAATCGAGCACGCTTGTGACATACAAGAAGGTAGCGTGTATGTTAGCGAAAACGCACAAATGCCTTGTGGTTTTTGCACTAGCGCTTGGGAAACAGTTTTGCCATTTGTTACTGAACTTGCAAATGGCGGTGGCAACTTTTATGATGGATGGATGAAAAATCCAAAATCGGCAATGATTTCTTGTAACGATGGTTTTCGTCCGGTTAGTTTTTTAATAGAGGTTATTTAGTAAGGAGTTTGTTATGCTTAAATTTATATGCTATCCCAAATGCACAACCTGTCAAAGAGCAAAAAAATGGCTCGATGACAACAAAATCGAATATGAATTAAGAGATATAAAACTCGATAATCCTAAGCTCGCCGAATTAACCGATTGGTACAACAAAAGCGGATTGGCGATAAGAAAATTCTTTAACACAAGCGGTCTGCTTTATAAATCGTTAGATTTAAAAAACAAATTACTAGAAATGAGCGAAGACGAGATGCTAAAACTTCTTGCAACCGATGGTATGCTTGTTAAAAGGCCGTTGCTCATAAGTGATGATTTTGTGCTTGTAGGTTTTAAAGAAAATGAGTGGAATACAATCTTAAAATAACCCGATTTTTCGGGTTATTTTTATTTTTGCAACAAATACTAACTAAAAAAGTGAGGTTAGTGTTATGGCAAAAAGAATAGGAAAAAGAACAATAATTTTAGATAACAAGCCCTATATAATCGGTTACGGCTCGGTAGTTGGCAAAAAGGAGTTTGACGGGCCGCTAGGTCACGAATTTGACGCGCATAGTGATGATAGTCGATTGGGCGAAGAAAGTTACGAAAAGGCCGAAAGTACGCTTCAAAAAATAGCGCTAGAAACTGCTATGCGTAAAGCAAACGTTAATGAAAACGATATAAAAATGATATTTGCGGGCGATCTTTTAAATCAGTGCATAGGTTCGTATTTTGGCCTGAGAGAAAAGGGAATACCGCTTATCGGTCTTTATGGCGCGTGTTCTACAATGACGCTGGGGTTATCGGTTGCATCTATTATGGTAGACAGCGGAGCTGCTGATATAGCGGCCGCAGTAACGTCGTCACACTTTTGCTCGGCCGAGCGGCAATATCGTTTTCCGCTAGAGTATGGCGCAGTGCGACCTCAATCGGCACAGTGGACTGTAACGGGATCGGGAGCTACGATTTTATCAACCAAAAAGTGTGTCGGAAAACCATATATAAACGCTGTTTGTTTTGGTGAAGTAACCGATCTAGGAATTACTGATACAAATAATATGGGTGCTGCTATGGCACCTGATGATGTTAAAATAAGACCATACCCAACACACGAGGGTATGGTCTTTTTCTACACACAAATCTACATAAAGGGAGGTTTATTGCGCTACATAAAGTCTCGAAACCCTGTGTTTATGCGGGTTTTAGATGCTTTTGGCTATTGACACATAAATCAATAAAGCAAAGTGCACAACACCATTTTACAACAAAATTTTATCAAAATCAATGAGAGAAAAATTAGGAGGTTATCTTCAAATTTCTCTCAATAGACAGGAGGAAAAAATGACTTTTTTTGAAAAACTAACTAAGGATTTCGGATATAACCAGCCCATTATGGTTAGCGAAGTTGAATATGATAATTATGATAGTCAATCAATTTATAGAGAATTGAGCAGACTATGCGCTAAAAAATTAGTGGTAAGATTTGATACAGGTGTTTACTACATACCAAAAGCAACTCCGTTTGGAGTTGCACACTTTAATCCTAAAAAAGTAATTGACAAGAAATTTATAAAAGATGGTGAAAAAGTCTTCGGATACTATTCAGGAAGTTATCTGCAATACGAACTCGGCATATCAAAACTAAAACCTGCTACCATTGAAATTTATACCAATAGCGAAAGTCGAGATTTGCACAAGGTCAAGTTAGGTAATTATCAAATTGCACTTCGC
>JAFYLD010000037.1 GCA_017537245.1 Clostridia bacterium
CTTCAGCGCGCCAAAATCAAGTTCATTCTTTTCGAGTGGACTTGATTTTTTTATGTTTTTTGCTGAAGAGGATTCGAAAAGGACGGTTTGCCGTAAAGTGAATTTGCTCACACTCTATTAAACAAAGTTCACCCTTTAGGGTGAGCTTTATTTTTTTATCATTCCACACACACCAAGATATATTGCCACTATAAATACCGATATATTTACGACTCCGCTAGACGCAAGATAAACGCCCAGTAAAAAAGCGACTATTGCAAACGCTACCGTAACAATTCTAACAATGCTTTCGGCCTTATAAACGTTGGTGAATCTAGCAATAAACAGCGTCAGCAGTGTACCGCCGTCAAGTCCGCTAACGGGTAGCAGGTTAAAGACCGCTATTACAAAATTAAGAATAGCAAAGTTAAGTGAAAACTCACTACCAAAAAACTTGTAGTTAGCAAAAAGCACGAAAAAAAGCACCATATTTGCCGCAGGACCGCAAAAGGCAATTGCGGTTTCGCCATATTTTTTGGTAGAAAATCCTCTTATTATTTGCACGCTTGTCGGTATTAGTCGTACCGCTTTTGGTTGACAGTCGGCCGCCCACATAGCAAGTAGATGTCCGCTTTCGTGAATAAATACGGCAAAAAGTGTAGGTATTATTAAGCCTGTACGGTCAATTGCTATCATAAAGCAAAGCGTGGCGCAAAATAAAAACGATATATAAATTTGCGTCCCTAAAAATTTAAATCTCACTATTTATTTCTTCCTCGTCAAAATTTGCGGTAATTTGCCTGTGGTCAAAAACGTTGCTTTGACACCACGTTTCCAGAGTTTTAAAACCACTATCAAAAAAGAATTTTATTATAAGCACGGCAATTAAAATTACCAATATACAAACCGCTTGTGTAATACAAATTGGCACAAACATGTTTTTTGGCGTTATTTCAATAACCTCTGTTTCGTTTTCCATTTTACACCCCTTGTAACAAACTGAAAATTATGGTACAATATAATATATTTTTAACGAGGTCAAGTTTATGCCATTTTTACCAATTACAAAAAAAGAAATGACCGAGCGCGGTTGGGACTGCGCCGATATAATTATAGTTACGGGTGACGCTTACGTGGACCACCCGTCTTTTGGCACGGCTATTGTTTCTCGCGTGCTCGAAAACGCAGGCTTTAAGGTGTGTATTATTTCGCAACCAAGATGCGACGCCGACTATATGCGATTTGGCGCGCCGCGACTTGCCTTTTTTGTAAATAGTGGCAATATTGACTCTATGGTAGCGCACTATACCGCTGCAAAAAAACGTCGTAGCGACGACGCCTACACTCCAGGTGGCAAAGCAGGTGCGCGTCCCGATAGAGCGGTAATTGTATATTCAAAAGCGATTCGCCGTCTTTTTGGCGATACACCTATTTGCATCGGTGGTATAGAGGCATCACTTCGCCGATTTGCTCATTACGATTATTGGGACGACAAAGTGCGTCCGTCAATTCTTATGGATTCTACCGCCGACCTACTTATGTATGGTATGGGCGAGCGCCATGTTGTAGAAATTGCAAAACGATTAGACGCGGGCGAAGATATTGCTAGCCTTCGCGATATTTTAGGCACTTGCTACGCGGTGGATACCAATGATTACCCAGCGCAAAGCGCAAAAGAATGTCCAAGTTTTGAGGCTGTTAGCGAAAATACAGAGCAAGGCAAACGCAAGTATGCCGAATCAACCTATATACAACAAACCGAGCACGATGCGGTGCGCGGCAAAACGGTAATTCAGCGCCACGGCAATAAAATTGTGGTACAAAATCCACCAATGCCACCGCTTTCTACCGAAGATATGGACAAGGTTTATTCCCTACCGTTTATGCGCGACTATCACCCAAGTTACGAGGCTATGGGTGGTGTGCCCGGTATAGAAGAGGTTAAATTCTCGGTTATACATAACCGCGGATGCTATGGCGCGTGCAATTTCTGTGCGCTGGCATATCATCAGGGCAGACAAATTAGTTGCCGTAGTCACGAGTCGGTTATAGACGAGGTTAAAAAAATCACCGAAATGCCCGACTTTAAGGGTTATATTCACGATATTGGTGGTCCTACCGCAAACTTTAGAGCGCCAAGTTGTAAAGGTCAGTTAGACAGAGGTCTTTGCAAAGACAAAAAGTGCCTAGCGCCTACAAAATGCCCTGCGGTAGAGGTTGACCACAGCGATTATCTCGACCTTTTAAGAAAGTTAAGAAAACTACCAAAAATAAAGAAAATATTTATTCGTTCGGGTATTCGTTTTGACTATCTTATAGCCGATAGTGACGAAGAATTTTTCCACGAACTTGTTGAACATCACGTAAGCGGTCAGTTAAAGGTAGCGCCCGAGCATTGCTCAAGCCGGGTGCTTGACTGCATGGGTAAGCCGCATATAAACGTTTACGAAAAATTTAAAAAGCGTTTTTACGAACTCACCGAAAGAGTGGGTAAAAAGCAGTTTTTGGTACCTTATTTAATGTCGTCACACCCAGGCAGTACCATAAACGATGCGATTGAATTGTCGCTCTTCCTAAAAAAAGAGGGACTACATCCCGAGCAGGTACAAGACTTTTACCCAACGCCGGGTACAATATCTACTTGTATGTTCTATACGGGACTTAACCCTATGAATATGAAGTCTGTTTACGTGCCACGCACTCCCGAAGAAAAGGCACAACAACGCGCGCTTTTGCAGTATTACAGACCCGAAAATCGTCAATTTGTATTGTCTGCGCTTCGTCGTGCAGGTCGTACCGACCTTATAGGTCATGGCAAAAACTGTCTTGTAGCGCCCGATAAATCGGCGATAGGGATGAACAAAAACGGTCAACAAAGACCTACCCAAAAGAAGAAAAAGACTATACGAAACATTCACAAGAAAAAGAAGTGAGTTTGAGTAAAATTGCCCACAGCACCGTTTTTGTTCGTGGCAGTATTAAATATACGGCCTAACTCACTGCAAAGCGGCACTGCGAACGATTTTCTTTCAAACTTTATAAGAGGAAAGTAGTTGTATAAAATATGAAAACCCTAATAGGTATGAGCGGCGGCGTTGATTCTGCCGTTACAGCGGCGCTTGTTTCAAAAACGGGCTCGGCCGCGGGCATTACCTTAAGACTTTATGATGGAGATATTCCGGAACTAATCCAAAAATTTGACCGCGAGGCGCTTGACGCTGCCGACGTTTGTAAAAAACTAGGTATCGCGCACAGCAACCTTGATTTAAAGGGCGAATTTTACAACTTTGTTATAAAGCATTTTATAGATGAATATATAGCCGGTCGCACACCAAACCCTTGTATTCAGTGCAATATTCATATTAAGTTTGGCGCTATGCTCGATTATGCCGAAAAAAACGGTTTTGATAAAATTGCGACAGGTCACTACGCAAGAGTAGAAAAATCGGGCGAGCGATACTTGTTAAAAAAAGCGCTTGATGCCACCAAAGACCAGTCTTACGTGCTATATGGCTTAACTGCCGACCAACTTTCAAAAACGGTTTTGCCTTTGGGCGATTATACCAAGGCGCAAGCTCGCGAGATTGCTGCCGAGATGAATTTGTGCGTGGCAAGAAAGTCCGATAGTCAAGATATATGCTTTGTACCGGACGGTGATTACGCATCTTTTATCGAAAGAAATACCGGTATAAACTTTGCCGCAGGCGACTATCTTGATTTAAGCGGCAAGGTATTAGGTAAACACAAGGGTGTGATTCACTATACTATAGGGCAAAGAAAAGGTCTTGGTATAGCGCTTGGCAAACACGCTTTTGTACTAGATAAAAATGCCGAGAAAAACGAGGTTATACTCGGTGACGAGGAGCACCTATTCTGCAAGCAGGTTGAGGTAGGCGGTGTTAATATTATCGCGGCCGATAGTCTAGATGGTATTCACGCGGCGGGTAAGTTGCGTTATCGTCATAACGAGCAACCTTGCGTTATTCATCAAACGGGCAAAGACACTGTAATACTCGAGTTTGACACTCCTCAACGCGCGCCATCCCCGGGTCAAGCGGCGGTATTTTATGACGGAGATATAGTTTTGGGCGGCGGAGTAATTGTGAAAGGAATAAAGTAATGACCGAACAAATTAACAAGCTCTTTAAAAACCTTGAAACAAATAAAATAAAACCCATTTTTGCCGAAAACAAGAATGAAGCCGTAAAGATAGTAGAAAGTATGCTTTTTGACGGCGCGGTTATTACTTGGGGCGGTTCGATGTCGTTAATCGAGTGCGGCATTGATAAGCTCTTGCGAGAAGAAAAATATAATTTTTTAGACCGCGGTCGCGCAGGCATTACCCCCGAGGAGCAACAAGAGTGTTTTAAAGCGTCAATCGGTGCCGACTTTTTCTTTTGCTCGGCAAACGCTATTACCGAAAACGGCGAGATAGTAAACGTTGACGGGCTTTCTAATCGCGTATCTTCCATTGCTTTTGGTCCTAAAAAGGTGATAATGGTAGTGGGCGAGAACAAAATTGTTCCTAATATAAAGGAAGGATTTTTGCGAGTTAAAAAAATAGCCGCACCAAAAAATTGTGTGCGACTAAATAAAGATACCCCTTGCGCAAAGCTCGGGCATTGTGTATCGCTTTTAAATAACGATAACCCCGATATTTCCGACGGCTGTAAATGTAACGACCGAATTTGTTGCAACTATTTAGTAAGTAGCCTACAAAGAGACAAAGACCGACTTCACGTTATTTTGGTAAACGAGGATTTAGGATATTAAAAGAAAAAAGGACAGAACTTTTGGTTCTGTCCTTTAGTATTTTTATGATTATTTAAGCAATGCAGCAGAAAGCTTTTTGTTTGATGCGATAACAGGGATAAGCTGTGTTAAAGAATCAATAAAGTGCTTGTTGTCGCCTAGCGCTGCGATAGCGTTTGCCTTTACTGTTTCATCGTTTACGCAAGCGGCAGCAATTACTGCAACTGCGGTATTTACTGTGTCGCGATCGCCCTGAAGATATACTGTTTCGAATACGTCAAACAACTTTTTAACGCTCTTTTTGTTGTTTTCGGTTAGAATCTCTTTAATTTGAGGAACTAACTTTTCGCCAAAGAAATTAAGGTACAAGAAGTTGCCATAAACTGCAACGTGTTCTTTGTACTCGTCTTTAAGAGCAGGAAAAACGTCGAGCATTTTCTTTGTGAAAGCGGTAATATTGTATGTGCCGTCCTTTGTAGCGGTTGGCAAATCAATAGCGTTTGCAAGGTTGCCTGAACGAGTGTGCTTGATACCAAGTTCTGATTTTAAAGAGTTAGTAAAGTCGATACCAACAGCTTCTGCGTCCTTTGCGTTTTGGCTATCGTCAAAGAGCCAAGCGTTAATTTCGCTAAGATCAAATGCGCCGTCCTCGTCGATAGTACCTGTCTTTAACACGTACATTTGACGCTCGTCGTTATATTCTACAGCTACTGCTTTGTGGTCGTTTTTAAAAATACCATCAACTGCTTTAAAGCCGTTTTCGTCAAAAAATGGTTGCATTTCAGCAATTACGTTTTCTAAATATCTGTTATCCATTTTAAATAAACACTTCCAAAAATAATATTTTCATAATTTTAACCATTATATCACAACAAATTGTGTTTGTCACCAAAAATTTTCTTGAAACAAAGATTAAATTTTTATATAATTAGTTTAGTATTTAAAAAACGGGTGATAATTTGAAAATTTCAAACAAAAAAGATTTAAAATCGGTTCTTGAATCCGAAGGCTTTTCTTTTAAAAAATCATTAGGCCAAAACTTTTTAATAGACGATACCGTTTGTCCGCGCATGGCGGCTGCCGTATCGGGCGAAAACGTTGGTGTGCTAGAAATTGGTCCGGGGGCCGGCGTACTTACGGCGCAGTTATCTGCCGCTTGCAAAAAGGTTGTGTCGGTTGAGCTTGATACCAGACTAAAACCCGTGCTCGAACAAACGCTAAAAGATTGCGACAACGTAAAAATAATATGGAACGATATCTTAAAGGTGGATTTAAAAAACGTTTTGGCAGAGGAGTTTCAGGGTTGCAACACAATCAACATTTGCGCAAATCTGCCTTACTACATAACCTCACCCGTTATTATGATGTTGCTCGAAAGTAATTTGCCCATAAACAAAATTGCGGTAATGGTGCAAAAAGAGGCGGCCGACCGCCTTTGTGCCACGGTAGGCTCGCGTGACGCAGGCGCCGTTACGGTAGCGGTAAATTACTATGCCGTGGCAAAAACGCTTTTTGGTGTGCCAAGAACTTCATTTTTGCCACCACCAAACGTTGATTCAGCGGTAATAGAGCTAGTGCTTCGTGACAAACCCGAAATAGAAGTACAAGACGAAAAGCAATTTTTCCGTCTTGTAAAAGCGTGCTTTGCGCAACGCAGAAAGATACTGCTTAATACAGTTTGCAACACTATGGGCATTAGCAAAGACGATTTTAGAGCGGCGCTAAATCAAGCGGGCGTTAGCGAAACAGTACGCGGCGAAACACTTACTATGGAGCAATTAGCCGCAATATCAAACGCGCTTTGTAAATAGTTTATAACAAAAAAGCAAGGATTTTCCTTGCTTTTTGTTTTTTATAAAGAAATATTTTTTCTATACTGCTTTGGGGATAATTTAATATTTTCTTTAAATGCGCGATTAAAACTTCTTAAAGAACTAAAACCGCTTTCAAAGGCGCATTCAGCAATAGATTGCGTTGTGTTTTCAAGCAAATAACACGCGTGACTTAATCTATAATGCAAAACGTAAGAATTAAACGAAATACCAATGTTTTTCTTAAAATAGCGTGAAAGGTATGAGTAATCATAGGTAGTAATCTCTGAAAGTCTAGCAAGTGAGCAGTCGCCGTTAAAATTGTTTTCAACAAAAGAAAATATTTTATGAATCAAGTTTTTGTGGTCGGTCTTTTTAGCGGTGTATTCGGCGCACGTGTCAAACTCGCCGCACAAGGAATATAAAATTCCTTTTTTAAGGGTCGAAGACGCGCTATCAAGCTTTTCAAGTTCTCGGGTTAAAAATTCGTTTGGACAAAACTTGTTGTTTAGGGGAATTTTGTTGGTTATTTTTGCCAAGTACGCCTGCACTAATCGGGGCGAGAAAATACACAAAACGTGTTCGCTTTCTTGCGATTTTAATTCGTGAATTTGATTAGGAAATATTAAAGAAGCTTCGCTTTTTTTTAGGGTGTATTTTATGCCGTCTATGATGACGTCCATTTCTCCCGAGAGTATAATTATTATTTCGAAGCATTGATGTAGGTGTGACGGAAAACTAAAGTTATTGTTTTTTTCAATTTTTAAATAGTCAGGCGAGCCCAAATGATTGTACTCGTAAAACATATAACACCTCTAAAAGTCAAATTTTGTCTATAAATTATACATAAAGTTGCAAGAAAAGTCAAATATAATGCGATATACTTAAATCAAAGGGAGTGATCACTTGAAATATTATATTGGCGCAGATCTTGGCACGTCAGCTTTAAAGCTATTGCTTGTAAACGTTGATGGCGAGATAATCAAGACCGTATCGCGCGAATATGCCATTAGTTACCCAAATCCCGGTTGGAGTGAGCAAAACCCCGAGGATTGGTGGAACGCTTTTGTATGTGGTGTAAAAGAGCTTATCTCGGGATTAAATTCTTGTGATATACGCGCAATCGGTGTTGGCGGACAAATGCACGGTCTGGTAACGCTGGATAAAGACGATACTGTTATTCGTCCCGCGATTTTGTGGAACGATGGTCGTACCGACAAACAAACCGACTATCTAAATACCGTCGTTGGGAAGGAAACGTTATCGTCGCTTACCGCAAACATCGCTTTTGCAGGTTTTACCGCTCCAAAAATTTTGTGGATGAGGGAAAACGAACCGCAAAAGTTTGCGAGAATTAGTAAAATAATGCTGCCCAAGGATTATATAAACTATAAGCTTACGGGTGTTCATTGCTCTGATTATTCCGACGCGTCGGGCATGCTACTGCTGGACGTTAAAAACAAATGTTGGTCAAGCGAAATGCTAAACATTTGTAATATTACTGAAGCTCAGATGCCCAAACTTTTTGAAAGTTATGAGGCAGTAGGAACACTATCACACGCAGTTGCGAACTTATTAGGATTAAATTCTAATACAGTTGTTGTAGCTGGAGCAGGTGACAATGCTGCGGCCGCAATAGGTACAAAAACAGTAACCAACGGCGCGTGTAATATATCGCTTGGCACGTCGGGTACAATTTTTATTGCAAACGATAATTTTTCGGTCGATAGATACAACGCGCTACATTCTTTTTGTCACGCAAGCGGCACCTATCATTTAATGGGATGTATTTTATCGGCGGCATCGTGCAACAAATGGTTTTGCGATGGCGTTTTAAAAACAAATGATTACATTGGCGAGCAAGCCGCCATTCGTGATGATATGTTAGGGTGCAACGATATTTTCTTTTTGCCGTACCTTATGGGTGAGCGTAGTACAATAAACGATACTGATGCGCGCGGCACCTTTATTGGTTTGCGTATGGACACTACACGAGCCGATATGCTACAAGCCGTGCTCGAGGGCGTAGCCTTTGCGATAAGAGATAATTTAGAAATCGCAAAAGCATCGGGCACAAAAATAGAGCGCAGCACACTTTGCGGTGGTGGCGCAAAATCTATGTTGTGGCAAAAAATTATCTGTAACGTGCTCGACGTTAAGATAGATATTCCAAAAACCGAGCAAGGACCCGGCTACGGCGCGGCAATGCTTGCTATGGTAGGTGACGGAGTTTATGACTCGGTAGCGGAGTGCTCAAAAAAACTTGTAAAAATACAAGAAACAATAAGTCCGCAAAAAGAAATTGCCGACCGTTACGAAAAGCAGTATTTAAAATTTAAAGAAATATATCCATCGGTAAAAGAATTATTTAAAAAGATTAAGTGAGGACAATAAAATGAGTGAAATTTTTAAAAATATTCCTAAAATTCAGTACGAAGGAAAAAGCAGTACAAATCCGTTATCGTTTAAATACTATGACGCTAATCGCGTAATACTTGGCAAACCGATGCGCGAGCATCTGCCCTTTGCGATGGCGTGGTGGCACAACCTTTGCGCGGCAGGTACCGATATGTTCGGTCGCGATACTGCCGATAAATCCTTTGACAGTGAAAAGGGCACAATGGCTCACGCAAAGGCAAAGGTTGACGCAGGTTTTGAATTTATGCAAAAGCTTGGCGTAGAGTATTTTTGTTTTCACGACGTTGATATAGTTCCCGAAGCCGAAGATATAAAAGAAACAAATCGACGTCTTGACGAAATTAGCGATTATATACTTGAAAAAATGAACGCTACGGGTATAAAATGTTTGTGGGGAACTGCAAATATGTTTTCAAACCCTCGTTTTATGAATGGCGCAGGCAGCACAAACTCGGCAGACGTTTACTGCTTTGCTGCGGCGCAGGTGAAAAAGGCGCTTGATCTTACGGTAAAATTAGGCGGTAAGGGTTACGTATTTTGGGGCGGCAGAGAAGGTTACGAAACTCTGCTTAATACCGACGTAAAATTTGAGCAAGAAAACATAGCTCGCCTTATGAAAATGGCGGTAGAATATGGTCGCTCAATAGGTTTTACAGGCGATTTTTATATCGAGCCAAAGCCAAAGGAACCAATGAAGCATCAATACGATTTTGACGCCGCTACGGCAATTGGCTTTTTGCGTCAGTATGGTCTTGACAAAGACTTTAAAATGAATATAGAGGCAAACCACGCTACCCTTGCAGGACACACCTTCCAACACGAGCTTCGTGTTTCGGCAATGAATGGTATGTTAGGCTCTATTGACGCAAATCAAGGCGACCTGCTTTTGGGTTGGGATACCGACGAATTCCCTGCAAACGTTTATGAGGCGACAATGTGCATGTACGAGGTGTTAAAGGCAGGCGGTCTTACAGGCGGCTTTAACTTCGACTCAAAAACACGACGTCCAAGCTACACTGCAGAGGATATGTTCTATGCCTATATTCTTGGTATGGACACCTTTGCGTTAGGTCTTATTAAGGCGGCCGAGATTATCGAAGACGGCAGGGTAGATAACTTTATAACCGAAAGATATTCGTCCTTCCGTGATGGTATTGGCAAAAAGATTATCGACGGCAATACCACTTTAGAAGAACTTGCATCTTATGCCGAAAATATGGGTGCGCCAAAGCTTCCTGCAAGCGGCAGACAAGAATATTTGCAGAGCGTTGTTAATGAGATTATGTTCAAATAAAAAATTATATATAATGAACTAAAAAATATTGAATCCCAACAAAAAGGGGACTTTTTATGAAAAAAAGAACCGTTGTTAATCCTATGGATTTAAATTATGACTACCGCATATATAACCATGATGGCAAGGAAGGTCCAATTTGCCTTGAAGCTGCAGACCCCGTTATGGTAATTTTTGAGGGCGAATACTATCTATTCTCTTCTATCACCAACGGGTATTGGGTATCACTAGATATGGCGCAATGGGAATTTATACCATGCGACAACTCTAAACTACCAAACATATACGGCTATGCCCCTGCAATAATGGTGTTGGATGGCGCTATCTATTTTCATCAAGGTGAACACGATAAACGACTATTCCGCAATAAGACCCCAAAAAATCCTGACACTTGGGAGCTAGTTACTGATAATTGCTACGTGGGTCATGACCCGTTTTTGTATTATGACGAAATAGACGATAGGGTATGGGCATCTTACGGCTGTGACGCGGCTGAGCGTAGCCACATTCAGATAGTGGAGTTGGATCGCCACACATTAGAACCTATAGGAGAGATTTACAACTGTGTTGATTTTGACCCACAAACACGAGGTTGGGAGAGACGATTAGACGACCACTATGGCGAGACCGGATGTTGGCTTGAGGGTTCTCAAATCTTGCGCCACAATAACAAATGGTATCTTATTTACTCGGGTTTTAGTTTGCATAAGAGTTATGCCAATGGTGTTTACGTGTCGGATTCCCCAACGGGTCCTTACGTATATGCGCAGAACAATCCAATTTCTCATAAAAACACAGGCTTTGTTGGCGGCGCTGCACACGGTTGCTTCTTTGAGGACTTGCACGGTAATTGGTGGAACGTAACTTGCGCTTGTGTTCACGTGTCACACGTTTTTGAGCGTCGTTTAAATCTGTTTCCTGCAGGTTTTGACGAGGACGGATTTTTATACGCCAACACCACACTTTCGGATTACCCAATCACTCTACCGGAGGGGCGCCGAGATCATAGCAAACTTCACGTACCGTATATGCTACTGTCAAAAGACTGCGACGTGACGGTGTCGGCTGTGGAGAGAGCAATGCCTGAAAACCCATTTTACGGTAGCGACCTTAGAGATACACAGGTGCCCGAAAGCCGATATGACCATGGGGCTTACAATGCATCAAGCGAGGACATCCGTACCGCGTGGAAAGCGGATTCTAGGGAGCCCGGTCACTGGGCAAAGCTTGACCTTGGTTGTATTTGTACTGTGTGCGGCATCCAAATCAATATTCCAACCTACAATCTTCGCACCACCGATCCTTTACAAAAGTATCACGAATACGTCATTGAGTCCTCGGTTGACGGGGAAATTTGGAATGTGCTTTATGATAATCGCGGTAAGAATGAGTTTGCTCCGCACGGCTATTATGAGGTAGAGGAAATCCGCGCTCGTTATGTAAAGGTCACCTTTTTCCATGTCGCAGGCGATGGCTTTGCCGCCCTTTCGGGACTGCGAGTGTTTGGTCACGATGACAGCGAGTTACCTGAGGTTGTTTCGGATTTTACCGCCGTGCGCGGCCCCGAGGACATGCGAAATGCTACAATATCTTGGAAGTCCGCCAAGAACGCAAAGGGCTATATCGTGCGCTATGGCATTGCTCCCGACAAGCTTTATAATCAATACCAAGTATACGGCAAATCGGTAGAGATTCGCACGCTGACTGTCGGTATTAATTATTGGTTCCGTGTAGATAGCTTTAATTGCGCTGGTGTGACTATGGGCAAAATTGCGGAAAATAGTATTTGATTTTTAAGGAGATAATATTATGCCTTCGTTTGGAATTAAACATTTTTAATGCATAAATCTAACAAACACTTGCAATTTTTTGAAACTGTGATATAATAACTAATACTAATTTGAATACAAATGCGTTGATAAAGAAAAGTAAAATCATTTGTGATTTTAAGAGAGGGTTTGTCCTAGGCTGTAAGCAGACCTATTTTGCGGTGATTTGAAGTTCCCTTTTGAGCAGTGTCGCTGAAACTGTAGTAGGTGGCAACGGGTTGGCAGTTCCGTTACAGACTGCGGAGAGTGTTTGCTCTTTGAGCGAAAATGCGGGTGGTACCGCGGAGTGTGGTTTTACAGACTTCGTCCTGTTTTATGGGACGGAGTCTTTTTATTTATATTTAATTTCCTTGTGAGCCTCCCTTGCCTAAAGGGAGGTGGCAGTCAAAGACTGACGGAGGGATATTCATTTTAAAGGAGATATATTATGAAACAACAGCTTGAACAAATCAAGACTGCGGCGCTTGAAGCTATAGCTTCTGCCCAAAATAGCGCCGACTGTGAAAACGTTAGGGTAAAATACCTTGGCAAAAAAGGTGAACTCACCGCTATTTTAAAATCTATGGGTGGACTCTCTCCAGAAGAGCGCCCAATTATGGGTCAGCTTGTAAACACCGCAAAGGCAGAGGTTGACGAGGCTCTTTCCGCTAAGGTAAGCCAAATGCAAGCAGCTGCAGAAGAGGCAAAACTCAAGGAAGAAACCATCGATATTACAATGCCTGCAAAAGCATCAAAAACAGGCAAACTTCACCCACTTAATACCGTTTTGAACGATATGATCGACATTTTCCAATCTATGGGATTTGACGTTGTTGACGGTCCTGAAGTAGAAACCGACCACTATAACTTTGAGTGTCTTAACGTGCCTGCAGATCACCCTGCACGCGATATGCAAGACACCTTCTACCTTGCAGAAAATATTTTGCTTCGTACCCAAACTTCTGCTGCTCAGGTTAGAACAATGGAAACTCGCAAGCCACCAATTCGTGTAATTTGTCCGGGTCGTGTGTTCCGCGCTGACGAGGTTGACGCAACACACTCTCCGGTTTTCCACCAAATTGAAGGTCTTGTTGTTGATAAAGGCGTTACCATGTGCGACCTTAAGGGCGTGCTAGAACAATTTGCGCACGAAATCTACGGACCGGAAACCAAGGTTAAGTTCCGTCCGTCTTTCTTCCCATTTACCGAGCCATCAGTTGAGGTTGACGTATCTTGCTCTGAGTGTGGCGGTAAGGGTTGCCGCGTTTGTAAGGGCGCAGGCTGGATCGAAATTTTGGGCGCAGGTATGGTGCATCCAAACGTGCTTCGCAGCTGTGGTATTGACCCAGAAGAATATAGCGGCTTTGCGTTTGGTATCGGTCTTGACCGTCTTACTACAACACGTTACAAAATAAGCGATATTCGTTTGTTGTTCGAAAACGACAAGCGTTTCCTTGATCAGTTCTAAGAAAGGGGACAGAATTTATGAAAATTTCACTTAAAGCACTTAAATATTACGTAGATATCAACGTTCCCGTCGAGGAACTTTGCGATCGTATGGTTATGGCAGGTTTCGAGGTAGAAAGCATCGAGGCCGAGGGCGAAAACATTAAAAACGTTGTGGCTGCTCGCATTGTAAAGGTAGAGCCACACCAAGATAGCGACCACCTACAAATTTGCCAAATGGATATTGGTAAAGAAGAGCTTGTTCAAATCGTAACAGGCGCGCAAAATATTAAAGAAGGCGACCTAGTTCCTGCCGCTCTTGACGATAGTCACTTGCCAAATGGTATGCATATTAAAGCCGGTAAACTACGCGGCGTTCCATCAAACGGTATGCTTTGCTCCGGTGAAGAGCTCTGCCTTACCGAAGCTGATTACGAGGGCGCTAGCGTTCACGGTATTCTTATTCTTCGTGACGAATGGGCACCAGGTACCGACATGCGTGAGGTTTTGGGTCTTGACGATTATATCATCGACTTTAAAATCACCGCAAACCGTCCTGACTGTAACTGCTTTATGGGCGTTGCAAAAGAGGCGTCGGTAGTTTTAGGTAGCGCTTATCACCCACCTGTACCTACCTATACAACCGTTGGCGAAGATATTAAAGATTACGTTAGTGTAGAGGTTCAAAACTATGACCTTTGTCCTCGCTACGTAGGTCGCGTTGTTAAAAATCTTCGCATAAAACCATCTCCTGTTTGGATGCAAAAGGCTCTTATTGCGTCTGGTATGCGTCCAATTAACAATATCGTTGACATTACCAACTTTGTTATGCTAGAAACAGGTCAGCCAATGCACGCGTTTAACTATAACGATCTTGCTGACAAGAAGATTATTGTTCGTAACGCCGCTGAGGGTGAATCAATTACTACTCTTGATGGCAAAGAATATAACCTTACTACCGATATGCTTGTTATTGCAGACGGTGAAAAACCATCTTGCCTAGCCGGTATTATGGGCGGTAAAGAGAGTGAAATCGAGGACGATACAAAAGATTTATTCCTCGAGTGCGCAAAATTCCGTCGCGACAGCGTTCGCAAAACCGGTCGTGCTCTTGGTATTCGTACCGAATCTAGCGGTCGTTTTGAAAAGGGCGTTGACATTATAAACGTTGGCTTTGCTATGGATCGCGCTTTGCAACTTATAAACGATCTTGATGCAGGCGATATCATCGAAGGCGCACTTGATTGCAACCAAGGTCTTCCTGAAGACAAGATTCTAAACGTAACTTCTAAGAGCATTGTAGATCTTTTGGGCGTAGAAATTCCAGAAGAAAAAATGGTAGAAATTCTAAACTCACTTTGCTTGCCAACAACCGCCAAAGACGGTGTGTTGACCGTTAGCGTTCCATCAATTCGTGACGATATCGAAGGTCGCGCAGATTTGGCAGAAGAGGTTATGCGTATATACGGCTACGACCATATCGTAGGCACCCCAATGCGCGGTAACGTAATGCGTGGTAAAAAGCTACCTGCTCGCGTAAAGAGTGACAAGATGAAATCACTCCTTTGCGGTATGGGTTGCTACGAAATTGCTACCTACTCATTTATCGCGTCAGGCGCACTTGATACTTTGAATCTTACCGATGACGATGCTCGCAGAAATGCGGTTAAGCTTATCAACCCGCTAGGCGACGAGTATTCAACCATGCGTACACAGTTAGTAACCAGCATGCTTACCGTTATGGCTACCAACATTAACCGCAAGATAGAGGCAGGTCGTTTCTTTGAAGAGAGCAAACGCTTTATTCCAAAGTCACTTCCTGTAACCGAGCAACCAGACGAGTTGCCAACACTTTGTATCGGTCTTTATGGCAAGGACGAAGATTTCTTTACACTTAAAGGTATTGTTGAAGAAATTATGTCACTCTTTGGCGCGCATACTCAGTACAAGCGCTCAAGTGAAACTTACCTACACCCAGGTCGTCAAGCTGAGGTTCTTGCAAACAACGTTTCGGCAGCAGTTATTGGTGAAGTGCACCCAGCAGTTGCTAAAAATTATGATATTGACACCAAGGTTTATATCGCAGAGATTAAACTTGACGTGCTTTATGCTATAAACAAGCGCAAGACTACCTATAAGCCACTACCAAAATATCCTGCAGTTGAGCGTGACTTTGCTATGCTCGTTGATGCAGATATCCCTGTTGGTGAGTTAGAAAAGGCTATTCAGTCTGGCGGCGGCAGATTGCTCGAAAAGATCGAACTTTTCGACGTTTATCAAGGCGCACAAATTCCTGCAGGTAAAAAAAGTGTTGCTTATAGCGTATGGCTACGCTCTGCAGAAGGTACTCTTACTGATGCTCAAATTGAAGATACAAGCGCAAAAATCATTGCAAAACTTGAAAAATTGGGCGCAGAACTCAGAAAATAATAAAATTTTTCTTGAAATTTAGGGTATTGCAGTATAAAATAAAGATAATACTAAATTTATAGCGAGGTGCTAATTATGAATGATAGAACCATGACCTTTTCGATCGGCGACCAAACCGAGCAAGAAATTAGAAACGCGTTGACAGTAGTTTACGATTCTTTAAAGGAAAAGGGTTACAATCCAATTAATCAAATAGTAGGTTATATTTTGTCGGAAGATCCGACCTATATCACCACTCATAATAACGCCCGCAATATTATACGCCGTATCGACCGCGATATATTGTTGCAGTCACTTGTGCGTTATTATCTTACAGCTTAATAAATAACTAAATTAAAGCCTCTGCGAAAAGCGGGGGCTTTGTTTAAACGCTATGGATGGTATTATGGAAATAATTAAGAGTACGCTCGATATTGGAATTAAAAAACCGTTTACGTTTTTACACGTGTCAGATATTCATTTGTCGGAAACCGACGAAAACGACACTCCTGCCCGAAGGGAATTTGCGGTCGCTCGCAAAAGGGGCTTTCCGTTTTCTTTGTCGGCGATAAAATTTATTACAGATTATGTTAAAAAAACAGGTTACCCTTTAATAAATACGGGTGATATGTTAGATTTTGTTACGCCGCAAAATTTGTCTATTGCGCAAAAATTTGTCCAAGACACAAATATGATGCTGGCGCCGGGCAATCACGAGTATTGGACTTGCCCGAATAATCGTTTTCATTACGACGACGTACAGCAAACCCACGCACAAAGGGAAAATACGCTTGATGCAGTGGAAAAAGCGCTTGGTATAAACGTGCGTTTTTCGTGCAGAGAAATAAACGGCGTGAATATGGTTTGCATAGACGATTCAAATTATAATATTACGCAAGATGTTTTTGAAAAGCTAAAAGCGATAGAGGCCGAGGGTAAGCCCATATTTTTATTTATGCATATTCCGATCAATTCGGAGCATATAGAAATAAATCACGAATTTCCTTTAAATGCGCCAAAGCAATATTTCAAAGATTGTCATCCATTGGTGGCGCAAGAGAGAACGTCAAACGAGTTGACCTGCAGTATTTGTGATTATATATGCAATTCGCCTCTTATAAAATGCGTTTTTAGCGGCCACATGCATTATAGCAAAGAGATTATCGGATTAGACAAACAAAACCAGATAATCACAGGAGTAAATACAATAAGAGAAATTACCGTAATATAAATTTTAGTAAACTGTCGATAGTTATAAACTACCGACAGTTTTTTAACAATGTTTTCAGGGGTCGTATCATTTTGCTCTTGATAAAAATCATATTATATGTTAATATAATATGAATACTTATATAATGGAACAACTATACGAAAGGGGATAATCTCTTGGCTGATAATCGTGCTATAGGAATATTTGACTCGGGTCTTGGCGGTCTTACCGTTGCGCGCGAAGTAATGAAGCTTTTGCCAAACGAAAATATAGTATATTTTGGCGATACCGGTCGCGTGCCTTATGGAACTCGAAGTCATGATACAATTAAAAAATATGCCCTACAAGACGAGCGATTTTTGCTTTCTCACGACGTAAAGCTTATCGTAGCGGCTTGTGGTACCGTATCGTCGGTAGCGGCCGACACGGCAGAGGTTTTACCTGTTCCTTTTGTAGAGGTTGTATCGCATTCGGTACGCGCGGCAGTTAGCGCTACCCAAAACGGCAAAATCGGTATTTTGGCAACAAGCGCTACCATCAATAGCGGCGCTCACAAAAAGCAAATACTCGAATTTATTCCAAATGCCGAGGTTATAGAATCGGCAGGCACTTTACTCGTTCCAATTGTAGAAGAAGGTTGGACGGGTGACACAGATCCCGTAGCGCTAGAAACGTTAAAGAGATATCTTGCTCCCATGATAGATGCTGGTGTAGATACGCTAATTTTGGGTTGCACGCACTTCCCGGTGCTTACAGGCGCTATTAAAAATATTTTGGGCGACAAAGTAACGCTTATAAACATGGGGGTTTCAACTGCCTTGGCGGTAAAAGATATGCTCCAAAAGTCAAATGGACTTCGCGACGAGCAAAACACAGGCAACAAGTTTTACGTAAGTGATAAAACGGCATCCTTCCAAAAGGTTGCAAACATTTTGCTTGGCGATTACGATAAGGATTTTAACGTAGAACAGGTAGATATAGAAAAAGCATGAAAAAAGTTTTAGTAAAAGTAAAGGGTACACAGGGCGTTGACGGCGAAAATGCCGTAATTGAGCTTTCGACCGAGGGTACGCTTCGAGAATTTGACGGCGATTATATAATCACCTATTCGGACGACCCTACCGAATCGGGTAGCGACACAAAAACGCAGCTAACAATACAAAAAAGCGGCACCGTAATATTAGATAGACGAGGCGATTTAAACTCTAGGCTCGTTATTACCGAGGGCGAAAGAAATCAATGTCTTTACGCTATACCGCAAGGCAGTATGACCTTGGGTATTTACGGCAAGCAGGTAACAAGTAATATGACCGCTAGTGGCGGTACTTTAAAAATGGTTTATTCAATAGATATGAATCTTCAACCTTTAAGTGATAACGAGGTAGAGATTTTTGTGGAGGAAAGATAAAAATGTCAGTACTAGTAAACGAAGCAAAAAACAAAATAGAAAAAATGCTTATCGATGCGGCAAAAACTGCAATCGAAAAAGGTGAATTATGCGAAGCAGAGCTTGCTCCTTTTAAGGTAGAGGTTCCATCCGACCGCAAAAACGGCGACTACGCAGTAAACGCTGCGATGGTTTGGGCAAGAGGTTTTAAACTTGCACCTCGCGCTATTGCCGAAAAACTTATGGCAAACGTAAACTTTGAGGGCACCATCATCGAGAAATATGAAATCGCAGGACCTGGTTTTATCAACCTTTTCTTGTCAGACAAATACTATGCCGACATCGTTGCCGACGTTATCGCAAAGGGCGGCGACTATGGTAAGAGCAACTACGGCGAGGGCAAAAAGGTGCTCGTAGAGTTCGTATCTGCAAACCCAACCGGTCCTATGCATATCGGTAACGCTCGCGGCGGCGCTTTGGGTGACTGCTTGGCTGCAGTAATGGCTGCAGCAGGCTACTATACCGAGCGTGAATTTTACATCAACGACGCGGGTAACCAAATCAACAAATTTGGTCTATCTCTTGATTTAAGATATCAACAAATCTATGCCGACGGCGTAGAAATGCCAGAGGATTCATACCATGGTGAAGACATTATCGCTCACGCAAAGGCTTTTGCCGAAATCAACGGCGATAAATATATGACAGCTGACGAGGCAACTCGCCGTAAGGCTTTGGTTGAATTTGCGCTTCCAAAGAACATTCAAGGCCTACAAGACGATTTGCGTAAATATCGTATCGAATATAACACTTGGTTTAAAGAAAGCACCCTTCACAACAACGGCGAGGCTGCTCGTATAGTAGAACTTCTTAAAGAAAGCGGTCACACCTACGTGCAGGAAGACGCTCTTTGGTTTAAGGCTACCGACTTTGGTTGCGACAAAGACTTTGTTCTTGTTCGTGCAAACGGTGTTCCAACCTACGTAGTGCCGGACATTGCTTATCACTACAACAAGCTAGAAGTTCGTAAATTTGACAAGGCTATCGACATTTTGGGTGCAGATCATCATGGTTACGTGCCACGTCTTAAAGCGGCTCTTACCGCACTTGGCGTAGATGCAGACCGCCTTGACGTAGTGCTTATGCAGATGGTACGTCTTGTTCGCGACGGCGAGGTTATTAAGGCTTCTAAACGCTCGGGTAAGGCTATTACACTTGTAACCTTGCTTGACGAAGTACCGATTGATGCCGCTAGATTCTTCTTTAACTTGCGCGAGCCAAACTCACACTTCGACTTTGACCTTGATTTAGCGGTTAGCGAGTCAAACAGCAATCCTGTTTTCTACGTTCAGTATGCTTACGCTCGTATTTGCAGCATTTTGCGCAACCTCGCAGAAGACGGTATCACAATGCGTGACTGCACAGCTGACGAGTTATCACTTCTTAAAGCTCCTGAAGAGCGCGAGCTTATTATTCACATTTCGGCTCTTACAAACGAAATTGTAGCCGCAGCAAAATCTTACGATCCTGCTCGTATTACACACTACGTAAACGAACTTGCTACAAAGTTCCACAAGTTCTATGCCGCTTGTCGTGTTAAGGGCGATGACGAAGCTCTTACACAGGCTAGACTTAACCTTTGCTATGCTACAAGCGTTGTTATCAAAAACGTGCTTGATATGTTAAAAATTTCTGCTCCTGAAAAGATGTAATTTTGAAAGGAATTATCTGCTATGAAAATGGACAATCGTAATCTCACGATGCTAATGGACCTATATGAAATGACCATGGCAAACGGTATAATGCAAAGTGATATGCGCGATACTATCACATATTTTGATATGTTCTTCCGCCGTGTTCCTGATGCGGGCGGCTATGCCATTATGGCAGGTATTGAGCAACTTATCGATTATCTTAACAATTTAAGTTTTGATGATAGCGATATCGAATATCTAAAATCACTTAACCTATTTTGCGACGAGTTTATAGATTATTTGCGCGACTTTAAGTTTGAGTGTGACGTATGGGCAGTACCGGAAGGTACTCCAATATTCCCTAACGAGCCTATCGTTACTGTGCGAGGTCCCGCAATTCAGGCAATGCTTATTGAAACCATGGTATTGCTTACAATAAACCATCAGTCACTTATTGCGACAAAAGCAAATCGTATTGTTCGCGCGGCAAAAGGTCGCCCTGTACTCGAGTTTGGCGCTCGCCGTGCACAGGGTGCTGACGCGGCTTATTACGGCGCTCGCGCTGCAATCATTGGTGGTTGTAGCGGCACTTCCGATATCAAGACTGCCAAAGATTTTGGCACAAAGGTAACCGGTACAATGGCGCATAGCTGGGTGCAGCTTTTCCCTGATGAATATACCGCGTTTAAGACCTATGCCCAGACTTATCCCGACAGTTGTATGTTGCTTGTAGATACCTACAACGTATTAAAGTCGGGTATTCCAAACGCTATTAAGGTTTTTGATGAAATCGTAAAACCACAAGGCTACCGTCCGCTTGGTATTCGTATTGATAGCGGCGATATTGCATATCTTTCTAAAAAAGCGCGTGAAATGCTCGACGCTGCAGGTTATCCAGACGCTAAAATTTGTGTTTCTAACTCACTCGACGAGCATCTTATTCGCGATATGGATATACAAGGCGCACGTATCGATAGCTACGGCGTAGGCGAGCGTTTGATTACCGCATCTAGCGAAGCGGTGTTCGGCGGCGTTTACAAACTTGTTGCTACCGAGCAAGACGGCGTTATCACACCAAAGATTAAGATTAGCGAAAACATCGCAAAAATCACGGTTCCCGGTGTTAAAATCCCGTGGCGTCTTTACGACAAAAACACAGGCAAGGCTATTGCCGACGTTATTACCCTTAATTACGAAAAAATCGATGATAGCAAGCCTTATGAAATATTTGATCCAACTTACACATGGAAACGTAAAACCATTACCGACTTTACTGCTCGCAAATTGCAGGTAAAGATTTTTGAAAATGGTAAGCAGGTTTACGAGTCACCATCAGTTACCGAGATTTCTGCTTTAAGAGAAAAACTTGTAAACAATCTTTGGGACGAGGTTAAGCGTTTTGAAAAACCACATACCTACTACGTTGACCTTAGCCAAGATCTTTGGGATCAAAGAAACGAACTTCTTAACAAAGCAAATAAAAAATAAAGGAAGAAAAAACGATGAAAAAGATTTTGTGTCTTGTTCTTTGTATGCTTTTTGTATTTTCGCTTGCAGCGTGCGGTGAAGAAAGCGATAAAAAAGGTAGTCATAGCGTAGACGTTGAGTATTATGCAAATTTAGGTCAAATAAACGACGTTGCATATAAACTAGGCGACAGCGTTCAAAAGACCAAAACCGCTTTAGAAGAAAAGGTAGACGACCACGGCGAATCAAACTATTTTGAATACCCATCGGGTATATATACAATTATGAGT
Source organism: Clostridia bacterium (assembly GCA_017537245.1). Taxonomy (GTDB): domain Bacteria; phylum Bacillota; class Clostridia; order Oscillospirales; family Acutalibacteraceae; genus UBA737. The sequence goes on from JAFYLD010000037.1 coordinate 21,966, forward strand.
GACGGCGCTACTTATTGCTGCTACGAAACAGAGAATGAGAACGCAGGTCTTACCCACGTTATAACAACAGGCGACGCTTACGGCTTTACTGCGGGCGCAGTTTCGGTAGAAATACGCGACATTATGAGTAGTATCGGTTTTGACGCTAAAGAACGCGACGCTAAGCGTAGCGAAACCTTCTTTTTGCCGGCAGGCGCTGAAATGACCGTACTAGAATACAAATTCCAAAACAATACGTTGCTATTTGTGTTCCAAGATCATTATCTTGCGGCAACAGTAATAACCAAATAACTAAATTTTAGGAGACCCTATGTTACTAGACGAAAAACAACTTAGCGGCACTTTCCCCGCAATGGCCTTGCGCGGAGTGGTCGCTTTTCCAGAGATGATATTGACGCTTGACGTCGGTAGAAAGAAATCGGTAGCGGCGCTTCAGTACGCTATGGACAAAAACGTGCCGATTTATCTCGTTACACAAAAAGATATTGCGATAGAAGATCCAAACGTAACCCATCTTTACGATATGGGTTGTCTTTGTCGCGTTCGTCAGGTTCTAAAAATGCCTGACGGAGGAGCAAAGGTGCTTGTAAAAGGTATGTACCGTGCGCGACATGTAAATTTTGTGGATAACGGCAATCATTTTGTTGCTACTATCGAAAAATGCGAGGACAAGCAAATTCGCAATCGCGAGGTTTACGTTGAGAGCCTTATGCGACGCATAAAAGCCGAGTTTGAAAACTACGCAATCGTTGCGCAAAATTTGCCTGACGACATCGTTCTTGGTGTTGCAAGCAACAAAGATTTGGGCAATTTGTGCGACTTTATCGCGTTTAATATTCCAGCTCCATACGATGATAGACAATACGTACTCGAGCAACTAAACGTTGTAACAAGAGCCAAAATTTTGCTCGACCTTATCGTAAAAGAGCGTGAAGTAACCGAGATAGACAATCGTATCGGTCAAAAGACACGCGCTCATATCGACGAAAATCAACGTGATTATTACCTTAAAGAGCAAATGCGTGTCATTAGCGAGGAACTTTATGGCGATGAATCGGCAAACGAGATAGAAGAATATCACCAAAAAGCCGAAATGCTTGACGCTGCCGACAGTGTAAAAGAAAAAATCCATATCGAAATTAACAAGCTTTCTAAAATGCCACAAGGCGCACACGAAGGTACTGTTTCTCGCGCGTATATTGAGGCGTGCTTAAACCTTCCTTGGAACAAGTGCGACGATACTGTTGTAAACATTAAAAAGGCTATAAAGATTCTCGATCGTGATTTTTATGGTATGAAAAAGGTAAAAGACCGTATTTTAGAAGCGCTTTCAGTATATGCATTGTCACCCGAAAGCAAGGGTAATATTCTTTGCCTTTATGGTCCTCCAGGTGTTGGTAAAACCTCTATCGGCAAGACTATTGCCGAGTGTATGGGCCGAAAATATCAGCGCATCTCGCTTGGTGGTATGCACGACGAGGCCGAAATAAGAGGTCACAGAAAGACCTATATTGGCGCTATGACAGGTAAGATTTTGACCGCCATTAAAAATGCGGGCGTGTCTAATCCGCTTATATTGCTTGACGAAATAGATAAGCTCGGCTCTGATTATAAGGGCGATCCATCAAGCGCGCTTTTAGAGGTTTTAGATCCCGAGCAAAACTGCAACTTTACCGACAACTTCCTCGAAATGCCTTACGACCTTAGTCGCGCGGTGTTTATTACAACCGCAAATTCGCTCGATACAATACCTGCGCCTTTGCTTGACCGTATGGAGGTTGTATCACTCGACGGCTACACAAGAGAGGAAAAGTTCAATATCGCAAAGCGCCATATCGTGCCTCGCGAAATAGAGTCACACGGCTTGACACTTAAGAATTGTCATTTTGCAGATAGCGCGATTTATTCTATTATAGATTTCTACACCCGCGAAGCAGGTGTTCGCAAACTTCAACGCACAGTAGGTTCACTTTGCGGCAAAGCGGCAAAGCAAATTGCCGAAGGTAGCGCTAAAAAGGTGACCATTAAGGCCAGCGACCTCGAGAAAATGCTCGGTCACAAAAAATATCGCCTAGAGGTTATTTTACCAGAGGACGAGGTTGGTATTATAAACGGTCTTGCTTGGACACAGGTCGGCGGCGAGATTATGCAAATGGAAGTAGCGGTACTACCGGGTACGGGCAAAACCGTGCTTACGGGTAACTTAGGTACCGTTATGAAGGAATCGGCCGAGGCCGCTATTACCTTTGTGCGCGCAAATGCCGAAAAATACGGCATCGATACCGAGTTTTACAAAACAAAAGACGTTCATATTCACGCTACTGAGTCGGCCGTACCAAAGGATGGACCTAGCGCAGGTGTTACAATAACCACCGCGCTTATCTCTGCTTTAACGGGTAGAGCGGTGCGCCGTGATATCGCTATGACGGGTGAGGTTTCTATTCGCGGTAGAGTGCTCCCAATCGGTGGATTAAAAGAAAAGTCAATGGCGGCATATACCGGTGGTGTAAAACGCGTGTTTATACCACACGATAATATTCCCGACTTAGACGAGGTTGACGCTAAAGTGCGCGAAAACGTTGAGTTCGTGCCCGTTAAGTACGTAACCGAGATTATCGATAAAGCACTTTTGCCACTCGTTGATAACGATGGAGAAAAAGCAACCTACATTCCAACCGAAAGCGCAAAAAGCGCAGCAATAAGAAATTGAGGTAATAAAAAGTGAACTGGAACAAGGTAGATTTTGAAGCCGCTTTTGGCACACTCGAACAACTAACAGAGTCCACTTTGCCCGAAATTTGTTTTTCGGGTCGATCAAACGTTGGCAAATCCTCACTTATAAACAAAATACTCAATCGTAAATCTATTGCGCGTGTTAGTTCAACACCGGGTAAAACAGTTACAATCAATTTTTATAAATTAGATGAGTTTCGTCTTGTTGACCTACCGGGTTACGGCTACGCAAAGGTTGCCGACAGCGAGCGTGAGCGCTGGGCAGAGCTAATGGAGGGGTATTTCCGTACCGACCGCAATATAAAACTTTGCTTGCAACTTATCGATATGCGTCATCCCGCTACCGAGTTTGATATTTCTATGCTCGAGTTTTTGGCGCATTTTGAAATTCCTTATGCGGTAGTGCTTACAAAGTGCGATAAGCTAAACAAAACCGAGTTTAATAACCGCCTCAACTCTTTAAAAGAAGAACTTGGCGATTTGGGTGAAGGAATTACGATAATTCCGTTTAGCGCGCTTAAAGGCACAGGCGCCGAGGACGTGCGCAAAAATGTAGAAAAAGCGATAGAGGAAAATTAATATGAACTTTACCGAAATTGCGCAAAACCGACAATCTTGCCGTAAGTACGACGGCACAAAAGCGGTAGAGCAAGAAAAACTAGACGCTATCTTAAATGCGGCTCAACTTTCACCCTCTGCATGTAACGGTCAACCATATCACGTTACCGTTTGTACAGGCGATACTGCGGCGGCGGTCGCAAAAGCCACTCAAGGCATGGGTATGAATAAGTTTGTGTCGGACGCTCCCGTACAACTCGTTATTTCCGAAAAGCCATACTGTCGCACCGCGGCAGTCGGTTCAAAACTCAAACACAACGATTATCGCTCTATTGATATTGGTATTGTCGCGGCATATATTACTGCCGAGGCTACGGCGCAGGGACTTGGCAGTTGTATTTTGGGTTGGCTCGACAGCGAAAAAATTAAATCCATCTGCGACCTTGACGGAGATATTCGACTTGTTATCTGTCTAGGCTATGCTAGTGCCGACGACAAACTTCGCGTCAAAAAACGCAAGGATTTAGACGAACTTGTAAGCTATAAATAATTAAAAAAGCACTCATTACGAGTGCTTTTTTGCTTTAAAAGTGCAAATAAATACTATAATAGTACAATTAGTTTTGCTTGAAATGATGAGAAAATCTATGCTATACTTAAAGCCAAGAGGTGTTATAAATGAAATATGACGCGCTAAAACAATATCTACTAGACCTTTCTAAAATACTTTGGGCAAAGCCTTACGGTGACTTTAAGTACCCTTGCATTGTTGTAACGGGCAATAATAGCAGTTACCCGTCACAACTTTGGGACTGGGGCAACTGGGTAAACAACGTGGCGCTGCGCCAAATTGCTACCTATCAAGGTAATCAAGACGAGCTACTCGCACACGAAAAAGGCTCGATAATGAACTTTTTAAACGAGCAAAAGGAAGACGGCAGTATAGAAATAGTTATCTTTGCCGATAAAGAAAAAAATTATATCAAATCTATGCCGCACCGCAACGTGCACAAACCGGTACTTGCGCAACACGTAGCATTTATCAACAAATATAATCCCGACAAAGAGTGGGTAAAAGAGATTTTTCCAAAGCTAAAGGCGTTTAACAAATATTACGAAATTAACGCCAAGCACGAAAGCGGACTATTTTATTTCTTTGACGATTTTGCTATCGGTGTCGATAACGATCCGGCTACCTTTTATCGTCCCGATAATAGCTCGGCGTCAATTTATCTTAATACGCTAATGTATATGGAGCTTGGCTCTCTTTCGCATCTTGCCGATTTTATTGGTAATACCCAAGATGCAGAATATTACAAAACAAAACAAAAAGAACTTAAAGATGCTATCAACGAGCTTTGCTATGACGAAAAAGACGGCATGTATTATAGTTGTGACCTAAATCTCCGACCTATCGACACTAGTGTTAAGTTGCATTCCGGCGCGCCAAGACATTATTCGACACTGTTGCAGCGTATTGGTTGTTGGAGTAGTTTTTTACCGCTTTGGGCAGGAATTGCTACTAAAGAGCAGGCTGAACGAATAGTTCGTGAAAACCTTTTGGACGAAAAAGCCTTTTGGGCGCCTTATGGTGTTAGAACTCTCTCTAAATACGAAAAAATGTACCGAATCATTGGTACAAGCAACCCGTCAAGTTGGCATGGCGGTGTGTGGATTCTTTCTAACTATTTTGTGTTTAAGGGACTATTGCGATACGGCTATAAAGCAGAGGCCGAAGAAATGGCGACCAAAACGCTTGACCTACTAGCGAAAGATTTCGACAAAAATGGCGCTTTTCACGAGTATTACGACCCCGAAACGGGTGAGGGCGTGTTCCACAAGGGATTTTCAAGTTGGAATTTACTCGCATTTAATATGTTAGAGTATTTTGACGGCAAAGAAGTTATAGAAGAATTTTTTATGTAAAATAAAAACTCCCACTTTTTGGTGGGAGTTTGTTTTATTTTTTAAGCTCGTTTTCTTGACGTCTCATTTTTCTAAAGAACGGAACGGTAACGCCAAGTATTACCGCCAGCGCCGCCAAGTCGGATATGGGCGCCGCAAACAATATGCCGTTTACGCCACTGCCTGCCTCCAAGTTTTCAAAAACTGCTGGTAAGATTATCGCAAGCGGGGTAAACACAAGCACGTCGCGAACGATAGACGTTAGCATTGCTTGCTTTGGCTTGCCAATAGCCTGAAAGAAAATTGACGTCGTCTTTACCATTCCCGTAATCATGGTAAGTGATAAATAAATACGGAAGGTTCTTATCGCAAATTCTTGGTATAGCTCGTTGCCGGAACCAAAGATATTTATAATAATTTGCGGTCGCAGTTCAAATATTAGCACCGCTACAAAGCCAATTACCAACGTCGCCTTTAAAACAAGCTTATACGCCTGTCGCACGCGGTCAAGGTTGCCCGCGCCATAGTTGTAGCCAAAAATTGGTTGTCCGCCAAGCACTATACCAACAACTATATTGCAAACCACAGTATAAACCTTTGTCTGAATACTAAATACCGAAATCGGTATATCAGGACCGTATATAGACGTTGCACCGTATTTTGCAAGCACAACGTTGCTAACGAGTGACAAAATTACGATAGAAATTTGCGTAATAAAGGTTGAGCCGCCTATCAATATCGTCTTTTTAGCGATAGCTTTATCTGGAATAAAACTGCGCTTGGTTAGTTTGAAGTTTTTTGGTCTTGTAAAGTAGATTATACAAACGCCAAACGATAAAACCTGACCGATAACAGTAGCCCAAGCAGCACCCGCGATGCCCCACTTAAACACAAAGATAAAGAACGGGTCAAGCGCAATGTTTATAACCGCACCGGTTAACATTGCTATCATTGCAAAAGTAGGACTACCATCGGCGCGAATCATACTGTTGGTTACGTTTAGCAGCAAATAAAACGGAAAGAACGAAACAACAATTCTAAAATATTCTACCGCCATATCAAGCGTTTGACTTGACGCGCCAAACGCAGACATAAACGGACGCGCCCAAACAAGACAAACTGCTGTTAAAACAATACTAATAATGGTAGTAAGCGTAATACAAGTGCCAACGCATTTGTGAGCGCTGTCTTTGTCACCGCGACCCGCGCATATACTTAAAAATGCCGCCGCGCCGTCACCAATACACCAAGCGAATGCGTTTGCGATGCAAATAATAGGAAAAGAAACGCCGGTAGCCGCATTACCAAGATAACCGAGCTCGCTGTTACCAATAAAGATTTGGTCAACAATATTATAAAAGGCGGTAATCAATAGTCCCATAACACAGGGAATAGAAAATTTTAGCAACAATTTTAAAACGTTTTCGTCGCCCAAGTTTTGAATCGACTGCTTTTGCTCCATCTCGTTTCTTCACTCCTTTCGCGCAAAATAAAATCCGCAATAGAATATCTATAAAAATAACTTATAGCAAAACTATTACGGTAGTTTGTATAAAATATAATTTAAAAGCCAATGTATTCTAACACAAAAGAGAGATTTTATCAACCCTTTTTAAAAAAATAACAAAACGGCAATACGCTTGATATCGAGTCTCCTTTGTGGTATTATGATTTTATCTTACGGGGGGAGGAATTTGTTATGAACATAAAAGGGTTTAAGGTAAATTTTCTAGGCGATAGCATTACCGAGGGTTCGGGTGTTAGTGATATTCCGAATTGTCGTTATGATAATCGTATAGCAAAAATGTGTGAGCTTGCCGCAGTAAACAATTATGGCGTTAGCGGTAGCCGTCTTGCGCATCAGTCGGTACCAAGTATTTGCCCTAAATACGACCTTTGTTTTTGTGGTCGCGCATACCAAATGGACCCTACCGCCGATATGGTTGTGGTTTATGGTGGCGTAAACGACTTTCTACACGGTGACGCGCCTTTTGGCGAAATAGGTGATACCGTTCCCACAACTTTTTGCGGCGGCGTGTATTTTCTTATGAATATCTTGCGTGAAAAGTACGAGCAAAAGCCTATCATATTTATGACCCCTGCGCGTTGCTGGTTGCGCCGCGAGGTAGATGACCTATACCCATCTACCCATGCGAATAAGCGAGTTGTCGGCAAAACGCTTAACGAATATGTAAACGTAATAATCGATACCGCAAAGCAGTTTGATATAAACGTGTTAAATCTTTATACCGATCTTGGTATAGACCCGCACGATCCCGAGCAGTTTGAGCAGTTTACTGCAGACGGACTACATTTTAACGACCAGGGTCACGCCGTTCTTGCCCAAAAGTTAAAAGATTTTATAGAAGCATTATAAACAAACAACCCCACCAAAACCGGTGGGGTTCGATTTTGTTTTATAAGTGTAAAAAAGCGCTAGTTAAACCAATGATCGTGCATTTCTTTTAAAAATTCTTTGGTAATAGGGTAGCCGGAACTCTCGCCAATAACCGAATCAATATCGCAATAAGGACAAACGGCAGTGCCGACTGCGTCAACTACCCAATCGTTAATTTCTTGTGGGTCGAATATTGTCAGGCAATAAAAACAACCACATATACTATCTTTTTCTAACATAGGCTTATTGTTGTGTGAAAACTTGTGTGCCTCGATAATATCGTTGTTCATTTTTGTACCTCGCTTTTAACATATTACGCACAGCGTTGTTAGATTATAGCAAGTAAGTATTAAAAAAGTCAACTAATTTTGCCATAAAATTTTTGCACAAACACAACCCCCCGCCGATTTCTCGGCGGGGGTTGGTTGATTTACAAACCTAATTATTTAGATTTGATAGCAGCCTGTGGAGCTATCGACAAAAGGGGGAATTAATGCTTGTTGTAATATGACCATATTTGAATAATGAGTTTTCCAAGACAATTTGTTCGTTCTAAAATTTCTTTTTCACCCCAAGCATCATTATCTTTTAGACCTTGCGTAATACGAATCGTAGAAAATTTGTAACCTTTTTTCTCCTCTCCGTCATTTTCGCCCATATCCCTTTTCTTGCTAAATACAAGGTTTTGATAATCTGGATTATATCCAGACAAGGTGAGATTTCCAATCGTGTTTAAATATTTAGTATGAATTTCTTGGTAATTACCACCCAACAAGGAAGCCCAGTCATAATCAGCACGCTTTTCTTCCGCAAAGTTTTCTTCTAATTGGTATGGACTATATATAGTTTGAGGCATAATATGCTCAATAGTCCACTGCGAATCATGTGTGTAATCTTTGTTTAAGTTTCTCTCTATTCGGTCAAGCACATTTCTGCACCAATTTTTTTTGTTGTAAATTTGATATTCTTTCAAATGTTCCAATATATCGGCATCCGTAGGCATGTGCTGATTGGAGTCTTTTGCTTTTTCGAAAACTGTCTTGATGCTTTCTATATTTATGTCAGAAGATAATGCTTTAAGTATTTTTAACCACATATCGCCAATGTTTTTGGAATCAATTTCACAAAATTTTAGACGGACAAAATATGTTTCTAAAAGGTGTAGAATTCTTATGACTTCTTTTTCTTTCTTTCGCAATTTCTTTCTTAATTGTTCTTTATTTTCGGCAGAGGTTTCTTTTTCTATGTTTTTTTCAATTTGAACGGTTTCACTTAATAAAAGAAGAACTACGGGGGTTATTACTTTTTGCCCTGTTTCTCTCAATCTAGCTAATGCTTTATCTAATTGTTTATCGCTCCATTTAGATGCATTATTCCATCTTTTATAACAACTAAAGTAATTATTTATTTCTACCCTTACAAGGTCTTCTGTGTTTTTGTTTGTTGCATATTCTTTAAACTCTTCATAATACGTTCTTGAATCTTCGGAAATTTCTTTTTTTGTAACAGTGGTTAAATAATACTTAAAAAAGATGTCGAATTTTTTTCCTAGTTCTATTTCCATAGGACGCCATGTGTCCATATATAAATTATATTGGTTAGCAGGAAGAACTGTCATTAAAATATAATTTTTTATAAGTTCTGCACCTGTAAGTTCAAGTCCTGTTCCGTTTACAGTTTCAAAAATTAAATGCGCATCATCCCTGTCTTCGACTTCAATATCCACAATTCGCAATTTTTGTATTCCGTTTAAATAAATATTAGGGGAAATTTTCTTGGCTTTAATGCGCTCAAGAAAAAAATTATAATTAATAACAAATTTATTGTTATTTCTCAGTATATTCTCATTTCTATCTGTTAGTAAATTTTGATATTCAAAATCCGCATCTCCATTAAAATGCAATTTCATTTTAATGTCATTTCGTGCAACATCGTTAAACAAATAGCCACGAAGTTGATTTAGCGTTTCTTCATATTCGTCGCCTTTAGAGGTGTAGTATATCTCACAATAATCAACCAAGGCTAATAAGAGCAATGAAATCGTGGTTAAGCGTTGTTGTCCATCGATAATATGCCTAATCGAAACTCCCGATTCTCTCCCACAATTTTCATATATTACCGAGCCAACAAAATGACAATCTCGGTTTTCATCTTCTGCAATTTTTAAAATATCATCTAATAGGCGCGCGCAGTTGTCAGTTTTCCATGAGTACATACGTTGGAAAATTGGTATTCTTCCTTGCTCTTTTATCTCAAGAAATTCTACCAACCAGCTATCTTTAATCTTCATAATAAAACTCCCAGAAAGTATTTGTATATACATTATACAACAAATAGTTCCAAAACTCAACTAAATTGGGCAATAAAAATCCCCTTGGATTACTCCAAGGGGACTGATTGTTTTATTTGGTTACGAATTATTTCATATCCTTGATTGCAGCCTGTGGTGCTATAAATCTAGCGATTAGTAATTTTCTGCGTGGATTTCGAAGTATGCCTTTGGATGAGCACATACTGGGCAGAGTTCTGGTGCTTTTGTGCCAACTACAAGGTGGCCACAGTTGCGGCATTCCCAAACCTTAACTTCGCTCTTTTCAAACACTTTTGCTGTTTCAACGTTGTTAAGGAGAGCACGATAGCGTTCTTCATGATGCTTTTCGATTGCTGCTACTGCGCGGAATTTTGCAGCAAGCTCCGGAAAACCTTCTTTATCAGCAGTGTCAGCAAAACCTGCGTACATATCGGTCCACTCATAATTCTCGCCCTCGGCTGCTGAAAGTAGATTTTCTGCAGTGTCGCCAAGACCGTTTAATTCTTTGAACCACAATTTTGCGTGTTCTTTTTCATTGTCAGCAGTCTTTTGGAAAAGAGCTGCGATTTGCTCAAAACCTTCTTTTTTAGCCTTTGATGCAAAGTAGGTGTACTTGTTGCGAGCTTCTGATTCGCCGCTAAAAGCTGCCATCAAATTCTTTTCGGTTTGAGTGCCTGAGTATTTATTTGTTTTTACTGCCATTGGTAAAAACCTCCTTGTGTTTATTTAAGTTTAGTATATATCGTTTTTTAGAAATTATCAAGCATAAATTGTTGAATAAAATACTCTAATGTGTTAATATAATTCTTGGTGATAAAAATGTTATTCAAAAAAGATAAAGGCGGCACGTTTGACTACCTTATCGCAGGACTTGGCAACCCCGGTCGCGAGTATGAAAACACCCGTCACAACGCAGGCTTTGTAGCGGCAGATATGCTAGCCGATAAGTTTAATATAAGCCTTAATAAATCGAAATTTGACGCGCTATATGGCGATGGTAATATTGCGGGCGCTAGAGTGCTTGTGGTAAAACCACAGACCTATATGAACCTATCGGGTACGTCGGTGCAAAAGTTGTCGGCTTTTTATAAAATACCTAGTGATAGAATTATCGTTATGCACGACGACGTATCGCTAGACGTTGGTAAAATTCGTATTCGTCGTAAGGGAAGCGCCGGTGGTCAAAAGGGACTAGGCAATATCATTCAACTAATGGGTACCGAGGAAATACCACGTATTAAAATCGGCGTTGGCGCAAAACCACACCCTGATTATGATATGAAGGATTGGGTACTAGGAAAAATTCCTAACGAGCAACAAGCTGATTTTAAAATCGCTTGCGAAAATTCGGTAAAAGCTGTAGAAGAAATCATAGCGCGAGGCATTGACTCTGCTATGAATAAATACAGTAAATAATTTTTGTATGAAACGTTTATTTGATATACTAAAAAACGAGTCTGATTATGTGCGACTACTTACGGCAGTGCAAAAGGGCAGTTTGCCGCTTGCCGCTAGTGGGCTTTCAAACGTTCACAAAGCGCTACTCTCGGCGGCGATAGCAACCCACGCGGGTAAAAAACTTGCTATCGTTACTCCCGACGATCAAACGGCAACGTCGCTAAAGAGCGACCTTGAGTCATTTGGGCAAAAATGTTTGCTTTTTGCATCGCGAGACTACAACACCGAACGCGTAACAGGCTACTCAAAAGAATATGAACACGCGCGTGTAGATACCCTATCAAGAGTTCTTGATGGGGATTTTGACATGGTCTTAATCACCGTTGACGCTGCGATACAATACACGCTACCGCCCGAAGTTTTAAAGGAAAATATTATAAGCGTTGGCTCTACCGATAGTCTTGACGTAACCGAATTTTGTCAAAAATTAGTCGACGCGGGTTACGTGCGCAGCGAACTTTGCGAGGGTGTTGGTCAGTTTGCGGTGCGTGGCGGTATTATAGACGTTTTTGCAACGGGCAACGACTACCCCGTTAGAATTGAACTTTGGGGCGACGAGGTTGATAGTCTATCGTTTTTTGACATAGAAACACAGCGCCGCACCGAAAATATAGATAGCATAAAGATTTACCCAGCAAACGAGCTACCGTTTAATCCTAGCGAATTAGCGGCAAAGTTAGAGGACTATTTACACAACACCAAAAAGCTAACCGACGATCAAAAGAAATATATAAATGGCGATATCTTGTCGCTTGCTGCGGGACTAACTGTGTCGCCCGATTTGTATATTCCTTTCTTGTATGAAAAGTGCGCAACTGTTTTTGATTATCTAGATGATTGCGTTAAGGTGGTTTGCGAGTCTGGTAATATAAACGAGCGATTAAAAAGTATTCTAACCCTCGAAAAAGAAGATATTTCCGTCTTGCTCGAAAGCGGCAAATTGTGCCCAAAAAGTGCTAAAATGCGACTTAATTCTGCAGAGCTTTACGCATGCTTTGAAAAGGCCGTTTATTTTGAAAACTTTCCTCGCACGTCGTATGAAATCGCGCTTAAAGAGTTAATAACTTTTAATCTAAAACGATCTACCGCGTGGGGCGGAGATATAGCCGTATTGCAAGAAGATATAGCCTATACAATGCATCTAAAGGGTACTGTAATTATTCTTGCAGGTGAACAAAAAGCCGCAAAGGTTTTGACAAGTGAACTTTGCGAAAAAGGTATAAACGCGACGTTTCTTGAAAACCCCGACGAAATAAAGCCAGGCGGAGTTTACGTAGTTCGCGGCGGTTTGTCAAGCGGATTTGAAGTGCCAATGTGCAAGCTTTGCGTAATAACGCATCGCTATATAGCAAGCGAGGGCAAGCTAATTCGTCGCAAATATAAAGACGGAAAGCAAATAAACTCGCTCGACGAACTAATCCGCGGCGATTACGTTGTTCATGCGTCGCACGGTATTGGTGTTTTTGATGGTATTCATCAAATTAAAAATAGCGGCATTACAAAAGATTATATAAAGATTAAATACGCGGGCAACGACGTACTATACGTGCCTGTTACCCAGCTAGACCTAGTGTCAAAATATATCGGCGCGGCAGAAGAAAGCGGCGTTAAGCTTAACAAGCTTGGCGGTACCGATTGGCAACGCACACGCGCCAGAGTTAAAAAAGCCGTTCAAGATATGGCGAAACAACTTACCGCTTTGTATGCAAAAAGAATGGCTACAAAGGGTTACGCTTTTTCGGAAGATGGCGATTTACAACGCGGCTTTGAGGCGCGTTTTGAATATGAAGAAACCGATGACCAGTTGCGCTCGATCGCCGAGATTAAAGGCGATATGGAACGCGAAGTGCCAATGGATAGATTGCTTTGTGGCGACGTTGGTTTTGGTAAGACCGAGGTAGCGCTTCGCGCCGCATTTAAGTGTGTAAGCGAGGGTAAACAGTGCGCGCTACTAGTGCCTACCACAATTCTAGCGCAGCAACACTACAACACCGTGTTGCGCAGATTTGGCGATTTGCCGTTAGAGGTTAGACTGCTTAACCGTTTTGTTTCTAAACGCGAGCAAGATAAGACCATAGCGGGACTAAAATCGGGTCGAATCGATATGGTTGTTGGTACTCACAGACTTATCTCAAAAGACGTTACTTTTAAAAATATTGGTCTTGTAATTATAGACGAGGAGCAACGCTTTGGCGTGGCGCAAAAGGAAAGACTAAAAGAACTTTACCCGTTTGTAGATATTCTTACTCTTTCCGCAACACCGATTCCACGAACGCTAAATATGGCGATGAGTGGACTTCGTGATATGTCTAGCATTGACGAGGCGCCGTCTGACCGACACCCAGTTCAAACCTACGTGTTAGAGCAAAACGACGGTGTGCTTATAGACGCTATAAACCGCGAGCTTCGCAGAGGCGGACAGGTGTATTATCTGCATAACCGTGTTGATACTATAACCCGTTGCGCTATGAAACTCAAAGAACGTTTGCCTTCGGCTCGCATTGGTATAGCGCACGGTAAAATGAGCGAGGATGAACTAAGCGACGTATGGCAAAAACTGCTCGAACACGAAATTGACGTATTGGTTTGTACAACCATTATAGAAACGGGCGTTGACGTGCAAAACGCTAACACGCTAATTATAGAAGACGCCGACCGCATGGGACTATCGCAACTTCACCAGTTGCGTGGTCGAGTAGGTCGCTCGCCACGACGCGCGTATGCATATTTTTGCTTTAAACGTAATCGCGAGTTAAGTGAAACGGCAACCAAACGACTAGAGGCTATTCGTCAGTTTACCGAGTTTGGCTCGGGATTTAAGATTGCTATGCGCGACCTCGAAATTCGCGGAGCAGGTAGCATTTTGGGCGGAGAGCAACACGGCAATATGGAGGCAGTAGGCTATGATATGTATCTAAAAATGCTTGCCGATGCCGTAAACGAAGAAAAGGGTATTGAAACACACGAAGAAGCAAGCTGTGTAATCGACCTTAACATATCAGCTCATATTCCCGAACGTTATATATCTTCGTTGCCGGCGCGTCTTGGCATGTATCGCAGAATTGCCGATATAAGTGACGAAGGCGACGTTGCTGACGTTGTTGACGAATTTTGTGACAGATTTGGCGAACCGCCACGCGCAGTTATGGGGCTTATCGAAATTTCGCTTTTGCGCAGCAAGGCGACCGCCGCCGGCGTTACCGAGATTACGGGAACGGCTACTACCGTCATATTGCATACGCAAAAAATAGATATGGAAATAGCGGCAAAACTAGCCGATGAGTTTAAATCTGCTTTTACTTTATCGACTAGCGGCGATCCGGCATATCTAATAAGGTTGTCGCAGAATTTAAAAGTTACCGATATAGTGTCTCGTCTTTCAAAGATTTTGTAATCATTTACAATTTGTTATAGACTTTTTTAAAGTTTTGGTATATAATTGTTTTAATATTGAACTCAAGGAGAATTTTAAAATGAAAGTTTTAAAAAGTATTTTTGCTTTAGCGCTTTGCTTAGCGCTTAGCGTGACTTGTCTTGTTGGTTGTCACGAGAAAGGTGAAATCGCTGTAACTATCGGTGATATTGAATTTACTGCTGGCTATTATGCTTGTGTGCTTGTTCAGTCTGACGACGCAGCACGTACAAAGGTAGAAGAAGCATTGTCAAAAGACAGTTCATTGTCTGGCGAAATTGATTATTACAGCCAAAAGATAGAAAACAAGGATTATGAAACATGGGTAAGAGAAAACGCTCTTAACACCCTAAAAGATATCGCCGCTGTAAAAACACTTTGCAAAAAAGCTAATTTTGATTTAGATGACGAAGCAAAGTCTTTAGCAGATTCAGAGGCTGATTATTATTGGTATTCATACGGTCTTTCTGCTATTTATGAGCCAAACGGCGTAAGCGAACAGACTTATAGAGAATATACCTATGACAAATATCTCATAAACGAGTATTTTGAATTTGTATATGGTAAGGGCGGCGAAAAAGAAATCGCAGCTGACAAGATTTCAAAACAGCTTACCGATAACTATGTGCTTGTAAATAAGCTTGAAGTTAGCTTTACCGACCTTAAGGACGATGCCAAGGCTGACAAGAAAGAGTTGTTTGCAAAGTTTGAAAAAGAACTTAAAGAAGGCACAAAGACGTTTGAACAGGTTTACTTAGAGTATAACGAAATCAAGCAAGAAGACCACAAGCACGAAGAAGCTGAAGAAGGCGAAACTTTACCACAAGATCAGCACGCAACTATACTTGGCAAAGACGAAGAAAGCTACTATTATTCAAAGCACTTTGAAACAGCAAGCAAGATGACCGTTGGTGAAGTAAAGGTTATCACACTTGAAGAAGATGCAGGTTTGGTTCTTTTGGTAAAGAAGGATATTTCTGCTGATCCATACTATCTTGAAACACTTGATCTGATGCTAAGAGATGAGCTCGAAGGTGAAAACCATAGCAAAGCAATGACTGAATATGGCAAGTCACTCGAGTGCACAGTAAATGATTTCTCAATAGAACAGTTCGAAATCGAAGAAATTTACTATCCAGAATCAACATACTAATAAAAAATAAAAGTCACTGCCAATTGGCAGTGACTTTTTTGTTTTGCGTTAGTTTTTAACAAGTGTATATTCTCCGCTGGCTAGAGTTTTTTTTCTTTCGCCGTCAGCAAAAACATAACCGTTTTGTGGCGCGATAACGCCGTTCATTTCGTTTGGTACGTTAACGCTTAAAACAACCTTACCGTCTTTTTTAACCCAAGAACACTCTATTCTACCCATTGTGCTATCGTAATAGGCGGACACGTCGTTAAGCGCATCTACAACGTGTGGCTTAACGTCAACGCGGCCTAGGTCGGTAGCGTTAGGATTATAGTCGATGCCTACAAGCACCTTTACAAACCATGCGGTAATATCGCCCCAGAAGTGATGGTTTAGCGATTCCATCGGCTCGCGGGTGAATTTCTCCCAAAGGGTGTTAAGTCCAAGTTCGATTAGATAACCATAAGATGGGAAATCAGGGCGGGTTATCATATTTAGCGCGAGGTCAGCGTAACCAAAGTCTGACAACACGTGGAATATTATTCTAGCGCCCAAAACGCCAACGTCCATGTGACCGTCGGTAGCGTCTATAAGCTCTAGTAGTTTTGCAACAGCCTTTTCTTCTTCGCTGGTTTCAAATAATTTGTAGTAAATCGCCATGGCCTGACTTGATTGGCACTCGCCGTTTACCGTCATTGTGTCAAAGTCGATAAGATTATCGCGGAACGCCTTGCGATAAGCCGCGGCAATACTGCGCGCAAAATCCGCCTGCGGTTTCATATCTACCGCGTCAAACAGTACTGCCATTTTGTCAGCGATGTCGATTGCCATAAGCGTATCGGTAACAATCAAGGGAGCGGTTGGTCGTGTGTATCGCTCACCAACGTGACACCAGTCACCTAGACCAATTGCCAAAAGTCCGTTTTCATCGTTTCTAGTGGTGAGATAGTGCAAATATTTTACAAACGCAGGAGCGCATTCTTTAATTATTTGCTTGTCGCCACGATATTTGTAACAAAAATATGGAACGATAGCTAAAACGCTATCCCAAGCAGGACCGTTACCCCATCTAAAGCCCCAGCCACTTGTTGGTACAATACCGGGTAGCGCGCCAACGTCGTTTTGCGCTTTGCAAACGTTGCGCATCCACTCGCGAAGGCTTGTGCTAGCGTCGAATTTAAGAAGCATTTGCTCGGTAGAGAGCGCTGCGTCGGCGGTCCAACCATTCTTTTCACGTTGAGGACAGTCGGTGATAAAGTAGTAGAAGTTAGCAAGGTCGCTACGTATAGTCATATCTTGCAAAGCGGTAAGGGTTTTATCGCTTGTGCTAAAGCCGCCGCAAGACTTAAGATTAGAGTTCATTACAAGGTACGTAAGTAAATCGTCAGTAGCCTGGTTATCGGTAATACCGGTCACCATTACGTACTGAAAACCGTGGTAGGTAAATGACGGAGTATAGGTTTCAAGACCTTCGCCCTTACACGTGTAAATATCGCGATGGATATTGTCCTTGTCAAAATCCCAGTGAATACCATTTTCGTTTTTAGGGAACCAAAGATATTCTACGTCTAGCTTGCCGTCTATGATAAGCTCGCCGTAACGCATATTAACAACTTGACCTTTTGCTCCATTTATAGAAAGCCTGCAAACACCTGCGCAGTTTTCGCCAAAATCGTAAAGATAACCGTCGTCAAGTTTTGTAACGGACTTAGGTTTTATTTCACGTTGCACGGTAATTGGCTCTGCCTCGCAAAGACGAATTTCTCCACGAGGGGAAGAGGCAGCTAACGCATTGTTCCAATTACTATCGTCAAAACCTACGGTATTCCAGCCGTCAAGCTCAAGGTTTGCGTCATAGTGCTCACCGTAACGATAATCGTCAAACGTAATAGGTGAAGGAGCGGTTTTAAAGCTCTCGTCACTCTCGATTATAACGTCGCCGCAAACAAGATTTAAAGCAAAGCTTGGAGCAGAGCGGAATACCGCCTTGTCAAACTCCCAAACCCAACCGGCAGAGCAGTTTACAAATCCGTTGCCGAGCATTACGCCGATAACGTTTTCGCCCTTGTTAAGATTTACTGTGTATTGGTCAAAGTAAACCATATCGTCAGGGTTGCTTATATATGGTGCAAGAGCGCCTTTAGTAACGTCCTCACCGTTTATAAAGAGTTTATAAAAACCGCAGGAGCCGATTTTTATTTGCGCTTCTGCGGTTTCGTTTACGGTGAAAACTTTCCTGAAATATGGAGCCGCAATAAACTTTTCGGGTGTGTTAAACTCGTTTGTGGCTTTAATAAAACATTTAGGAAAATTCATAATGTACACCTTGTATTTAATTTATAAAATCTCGAAAGAATGAATACGGTAGAATTGACCGCCTTTTTCGATTTTTTCGATACCTTCTTTTTGGCTAAATTGCTTGTTTGTGTTGATAGGGTCGGTAATACCGCACCAAGGCTCAATACAAATAAACGGAGCGCCGGGTACTGTCCAAATAAGAAGGAATGGGAACTCTTCGAAATCAACCTTAATTTTTTGGTCGGTGGTCTTGTTGCGCAAGATTACACCGCGTGAATTAAGATTTTTGAAGATAAGACAATCGTTATCAAAAAGTGAATTGTCAAGCTGTAAAGTATCGGTATTGGCACCGTAACTCTTTGTATCAAAAGAAAGGAGCGGACCATCAAGCTGATATGCGTCTAAATTCTCTTTTTTGTCAAATATGATTTCGTAGTTTTCAATACCTTCCGGGCAGTGGTACGCTTCGTGAGCGCCTACCGAGAAATACATATCGCCATCAGTAAGATTGCGAATGTTGTATTCAACGTTTACCTTTTTGCCAACGAGGGTATAAATAATACGGAATTCATACCGGAATGGGTAATTGTCTTGTGGACAGTTGTCACTGCTTAGCAAAAACGTTGCTGTGTTGCCGTCTACTGTTTCTACGTCAAAGGTTGCTCTTCGGGCAAAACCGTGTTTTTGTAATTTATAGGTCTTGCCTTCGTAGATAAATTCATCGTCTTTTAGTCCGCTGCAAATAGGAAAAAGCACGGGAGAAGAGCCTGTCCAAAACTTAGGGTCGCCATACCAAATGTGTTCTCGGCCTTCGTATTTTAGACTTTTAAGCTCGGCGCCAACTTCGCTAAAAGTAGCGGTTAAAAATTCGTTAGAAATTGTAATCATAGCGTTAATCCTTAGTTGATTGCGTTTACAATCGCACGAAGCTCTGCTTCTTTCTCTTCCATATCAGCAACAAGCTTAAACTGTGTGCGGCAACGGTCGAGGTTGTGATTTTCTCTGTGAATCTTGAAGTAAACGTCACCGTTTAGATAGTCGGCAAGGAAACGAACGCCACACTCAAGAGTCATAAGGTACGCGCCTGTTACGAGAGAATCTTTTTCAGCAGGGGTAAGGAACTTGTTTGCGGTTGAAAGATAACCCTTTGCAAATACTTCAAACAAATGTGTGCTAACCGAAATCTTAGAAAGGTCGGTTTCGTCCTCTGCGCCTGTTGATGCGCCAAAACGAATGCTATCGCCAAAGTCGTAAGCTGCAGCGCCTGGCATAATGGTATCAAGGTCGATAACGCACTTTGCCTTGCCGGTTGCATCGTCGATAAGAATGTTGTTAAGCTTTGTATCGTTGTGTGTTACACGATAAGGAATTTCGCCGCTTTCAAGCTTAGAAGTAATAGCGTTTGCCTTGCACTCACGAGCGAGAACAAAGTCAATTTCTGCCTGAACGTCTTTTGCTCTGCCAACCTTGTCTTCTGCCAATGCCTTTTTAAAATCAGCAAAACGGCTTGGAGTGTTGTGGAAGTTAACGATTGTTTCGTGCAACTTTTCTGCAGGATATTCAGCAAGCAACTGTTGGAATTCGCCAAATGCTAGACCACAGGTGTAAAAATCGTTATCGTTTTCGATTTTATCATAAGCGGTAGCGTTTTCGATGAATTTGTATACTCGCCAGTAGTTGCCAAACTCGTCAAGAAGAAAACTATTGCCGTCAAGGGTAGGGATAACGGTAAGTGTGCCGTCTTCGTCAACCTTGTCGCTTAAGAACTTTGTAACGCCAACAACGTTTTCCATAAGTTCATCAGGCTTTTTGAAAACGTAGTTGTTAATTTTTTGAAGAAGATTTTTTGTCTCTACGCCGTTAGCGTCTTTATGTATAGCAAGCCATGTAGAGTTGATATGGCCGCTACCGTATGGCTCAATGCTAACGATTTCGTCGGTGTTAAACTGTTTTGCCGCAAGTATTGCAATTTCTCTATCAGTCATTTTAAATACCTCTTTATAAATTAGTTTTCACTGTAAATTACAGTAACGTCTGGGTGAAGCTGGAGAATTGATGCAGGAACAAGTGGAGTAATAGGACCAAAGAAAGCCTTTTCAAGAATTTCTTTCTTGTTAGCGCCGTTAGCAACAAGAAGAACCTTTTTAGCGTTCATAATAGCGCCCATACCCATTGTGATAGCCTTCTTTGGAACGTCGTCAATTGACTCAAAGAAACGAGCGTTTGCTTCAATTGTTGATTCGTGAAGGTCAACAACGTGTGTTTCTTTTGTGAAAACGTCTGCAGGCTCGTTAAAGCCGATGTGACCGTCAAGACCAATACCTAAAAGCTGAAGGTCAATGCCGCCAAGGTCAGCAATGTGCTTGTCGTAAGCAGCGCCTTCTGCAGCGAGGTCGCCTGAAATACCACTTGGAACAGCAGTCTTTGCTTTGTCAATATTTACGTGATCGAAAAGGTTGGTGTTCATAAAGTAGCGATAGCTCTGATCGTGATCGCCGTTAAGACCAACGTATTCGTCAAGGTTTACAGAAGTAACGGTAGAAAAATCAAGTTCGCCTGCATTGCACTTTTTGATAAGTTCTTTGTAAGTGCCAACAGGTGAAGAACCGGTTGCAAGACCGAGAACGCAGTTAGGCTTCATAATGATTTGTGAAGCGATAATGTTAGCGGCCTTTACGCTTAATTCGTCATAGCTTTTTACTGTGATAAAATTCATAACTAATTCCTCCAAAAAAAGAATTTATTTGTCTTTAGCTTGATGCAAACGCACCATATCTATTTTAACATATATATTATAATAATATTCATATAAAAAGTCAAACAAAATTCCTTATTTCGCAAAACAAAAAGCTAAATTTGTTTGTGTAGGGTCGGCGCCTGTGTGCCCGACCGTAACGGAACGACACATAGGTCGTTCCCTACGATATAACAAATGTTTTATTTTGAGACAAAGGTTCATAATGCTTATATAATCATGAAGATTTATAAAGAGTCTTATATAAAGAAAAAGAGTCATAAAGATTCTATAAAGAATCATCATGACTCAAGAAGATTGCAATACATTGAGATTTTGACCACTTTATGCTATAATTGTAATAACATCCTTTCAAATCAACACAATTGCAAAATCGTGTTGTTCAACAAACCTCCTTGCATTGATAAAATATCATTGTAAAAAACAAAAGGAGGTTC
>JAFYLD010000038.1 GCA_017537245.1 Clostridia bacterium
GACTAAAAGAAAATATTAACCTAGGGGTGCGAAATGAAAAAAAGTTTTTTAGAAATTATCAGAATTCCCGATGACATTAAAGTATATACAGAAACTTCGCCTTTTAGATTTGAAGAACCGGGCGAGGAAAACGATACTAGAGCAGATGTTAAATGCGTGGTAGAGAATGATTTGTTAAACGTATATCTAAATACAAACGGCGACGCTGTAAAGTATGTGCGAATGCGCTGGAATGGAGATATATCAGACGTTCAAACCCTTCTAGGCGATGCTAGCGCTCGCATTCTTAGTGACGATGTTTTATGGCGTTCTTTTTTACCTCATCATAAAATGGTATGGTATTTTCATACTAACGATGGCGAGTGCTTACATAGTTATGGCGTAAAAACCGGTTGTAACTGTATGGTGTATTGGTATGCCGATCCTTATGGTATTACTGTGCTTTTGGATACTCGCAATGGATCGGGCGGTGTGGTTTGTGATGAACTTTTGTGCGCGCAAATCGTATCACGCAAAGGCGTAGCAGGCGAAGATATGTATAAGGCGGCGCACGCGTTTTGTAAAATGATGTGTGATAAACCCAAATTGCCTTCGACACCAATTTATGGATATAACGATTTTTATTGGTCATATAGCGCTGCCGAAGAAAAGGTTGTTCTTGATGGCGCAAAAACCTTGGGCGAATTAACCCGCGGATTTAAACACCGTCCGTTTATGATGATTGATGACGGTTGGCAGATAGCTCATGTGCGCGGTAAATACAATGGTGGGCCGTGGCATTTAACAAGCGATAACTTTGGTTCTATGAGCGAAACTGCAGACAAGGTGCATAACTTTGGTTGTAGCGCGGGTATTTGGGTGCGTCCACTTCTTACGTTGCAACACGTGCCCGAAGAAGCAACCTTTAAAAGCCCTTATCAAAGCAATGGTATAACGCTAGACCCATCGCACGAATACTCAAGGCAAAAAATTTATGATGATATAAAGATGATTAGCGGTTGGGGCTACGATATGATAAAGCACGACTTTACATTCCTTGATATGTTTGGTATGACAAGAATTGATATGTATGGCTTGCTTATGACAGATAATTGGCCGCAACATTTTTACGATAGATCTAAAACCAATGCGCAAATCGTTAAAGAATTGTATCAAACAATTCAAGACGCTGCAGGCGATACGCTTGTTATGGGTTGTAATACGCCAAACCATCTTGTTGCCGGAATTCACGCTATACAGCGCAGCGGTGGCGACACAAGCGGTAGACATTTTGAAATTTCACGCCGTTATGGACTACATTCTATGATGCGCCTACCACAAAACAATGCCTTCTTTAAAACCGACCCTGATTGCGCAGTATTTACCGAAAAGGTATCTAAAGAACTTGGGTTTAACTATCTTGAGATGGCGGCAATTACCGGTAGCGCAACATTTGCATCGGTTAAACCAGGTATTTTAGACGTTGCAGAGCAAAGTCGTTTGCAAGAAATTTTTGCAATCGCCGATACAATCGAGTATCCTGATTATGCAACCATTACCGACTGGACACGCACAGCCGCCCCGTCTAAATTTGAGTATAAGGGCGAAAAATATGACTACAACTGGTATAAAGAGTATCAGGGTGTTCGTCACGTTGTGTCGTGGGATAAATAAATTAGGAGTTTTTTTATGTCAAAAAATGTAAAAATTAGTTTGTTGGGGTGGCCTTCGCACGGCGCGAC
>JAFYLD010000039.1 GCA_017537245.1 Clostridia bacterium
CATGCCAGCTGAAGCTAAGCGTTACATCGCTAACAACAACATTCAGCTTTACACTGTAAACGCTATCGACATGGCGGCTGAAATCGGCCTTGGCAAGCGTACAAACACTGTTCTTCAGTCTGCTTTCTTTGCTCTTTCTAACGTTCTTCCACGTGAAGAGGCTATCGGCTACATGAAAGAAAAAGCACAGAAGTTTATGAAGAAGGGTAAAGAAATCGTTGAAATGAACGAGAAGGCAATCGACGCAGGCGCTAACGCTTACGTTAAGATTGACGTTCCGGCTGACTGGGCTAACGCTACTGATGATAATGCAGTTGCTGCTTCAGAAGGTAAGGCTAAGCTCGTTAAGATGGTTGACGGCATCATGAAGCCAGTTGGCCTTATGAACGGTTATGATCTTCCTGTATCTGCATTTACCGATCATGCTGACGGTACATTTGAACAGGGCGCATCTGCTTATGAAAAGCGCGGCGTTGCTGTAATGGTTCCAGAATGGAACAACGAAACATGTATCGGTTGTAACAAGTGCGCATTCGTATGTCCACACGCTACAATTCGTCCATTCGCTATGTCTGCTGACGAAAAGGCTGCGGCTCCAGCTACAATTAAGGTTGCTACTAAAGAAAAGCTCGTTACAAACAAGGGCTTCAACTATACTCTTGCTATTTCTCCACTTGACTGTATGGGTTGCGGCGTTTGCGTAGGCGTATGTCCAACATCTTCACTCAAGATGGTATCACAAGAATCACAGCTCGTTGAACAAGACAGCTTTGATTACTGTGTTGCAAACGTAACTGAAAAAGATGGTATTGCTTCTGATGCAAACCTCATCTCTTCACAGTTCAAGAAACCACTTCTCGAGTTCTCAGGTTCTTGCGCAGGTTGTGCAGAAACTGCTTATGCTCGTCTTATTACACAGCTCTTTGGTGACAGAATGTACATCTCTAACGCTACCGGTTGTTCGTCAATCTGGGGCGGTCCTGCTGCTACATCACCATACACAACCGACGCTAACGGCCACGGTCCTGCTTGGGCTAACTCACTCTTCGAAGATAACGCAGAGCACGGCTTTGGTATGTACCTCGGTCAAAAGGCTATCCGTAATCGTCTTATCGACAACGTTAAGGCTATCGTAGATGCTTGCAAGGCACCTGAAAACGTAGTTGCTGCTGCAAATGCTTACCTTGACACAATTAACGACGGTGCTAAGAATACCGCTGCTGCAAACGCACTTGTTGAAGCACTTAAGGGCTTTGACTGTGATTGTGAAGCTAAGAAGGATATTCTTGCAAACAGCGAATACCTCTCTAAGAAGTCTGTATGGATCTTCGGTGGTGACGGTTGGGCTTATGACATCGGCTTTGGCGGTGTTGACCACGTACTTGCTACCGGTGAAAACGTAAACATCATGGTATTTGATACCGAAGTTTACTCTAACACAGGTGGTCAGGCATCTAAGGCATCTAACATCGGTCAGGTTGCTCAGTTCGCAGCTGCTGGTAAGGCTATCAACAAGAAGAGCCTTGCTGAAATCGCAATGAGCTATGGCTACGTTTACGTTGCACAGATCGCTATGGGCGCAGACCAGAACCAGACATTGAAGGCAATTAAGGAAGCTGAAGCTTACGATGGTCCTTCAATCATCATCGGTTACTCACCTTGCGAAATGCACTCTATTAAGGGTGGTATGGTTAACTGCCAGGCAGAAATGAAGAAGGCTGTTGACGCTGGTTACTGGGATCTCTTCCGTTACAACCCAGCACTCAAGGCTGAAGGTAAGAATCCATTCTCACTCGACAGCAAGCCAGCTACTGCTGACTATAAGGAATTCATCCTTAACGAAGCACGTTACTCTTCACTTACACGTTCATTCCCAGAGCGTGCAAACGAGCTCTTTGATCAGGCTGCAGAGGCTGCAAAGGCACGTCGTGCTCACCTTGAAAAGCTTGTTGAGCTTTATGGTAAAGAATAAGATTTACTAAATCTTAAAATAAAAATCCCGCTATTTATAGCGGGATTTTTTTGATATTTATCTATTAAATTGTTTGATTTTATGTTATAATGATATTGTAGTAGCTATAATAGTTTGCTAAGTTGCAAAACAAATGCATTGGTAGCAAAGCAGATTATACAATTTCTACATGATTTTTTAAGTATTATTTTGTCTGGGGTGATTATTATTTCAACCATGATACAGACAGCCGCATTTGCTACGGCGTCTAAAGAAAAACCAACCCTTAATATTTCGGTTGTAACAAACGATTTTTCGAACGATTTGCTTACAACTCTCAGCGAAAATTATATGGGCGTTAATCATTACACTACGTTGGATGTAGCGTTAGAAAATGCATTATCGGATGGGGTAAAAGGTATAATGGTATTAGCGGATAATTATCCAAACAATACTACAACATTTACTGATTCACAAGCAACAAAGATAAATGAACTTAACGTTCGTATATACGTTGAATACCCTGCAAATAACGAAACATTGGGTATTGTAGAATATAACGGAACAGGTACAATGGGATACGACAGGGCTATTGTAATGGATTCTACCGCTTTGAGTATGGATTTGTATAGTTTGTTGTACGTACACGGTGCGCAATACGTTGCTAAAACCGATATTGCTAATGCTTGGCTTGTAAATGCTAAGGTAGCGGGTTATGATACGGTTGAATATTATGATGAAAAGGGTCCTACTGATTGTACTCCTTATTCAATGCTTGAAAAAAATTCATTGGGTAACGTGCTTATTGCGTCCACTAAACTCAGTCAGTTTATAACTGCTAGGTATGTGCCTTGCACAAGATGGCAGAGTCTATGGTTGGCTATACTTTCATGGGTATCACAAAGTGAGGTTACTACTATAAATTGGACTCCCGCCGTAAATCCAAATTATTCAGCAACAGAAGAGCTTGCCGATAATGCCTATGCAGAAGCTGTTCGTCTTAATACGGAATGGTATATTAACAATATGCTTGATACGCGTGACGGTGTCGGTATTTATCAATGCTACTTATCAGGTCAAATGTTTGATGCTTTTGGCTCTCAAGGAAAACAAACCGGTTTTCGCGCCGATTGTAATGGTGAAAGTATAGGCGCTATCGCATTGGCAGGCGTTGTTTTAAATAATCAAAAGTATAAAGATATTGCTTATAAAACAATGGATTGGATGATTAACAAGGCAAATATGGCTAACGGTAAGCGTTCTGACCCTACAAACGACCAATTTGGATTGTTATCGTGGTATGATGATGACGGTATGGATCCCAAATATCTCGAGTGGTATTTTGGTGATGATAATGCCAAGGCAATATTGGGACTTATTTTGGGCGCTTCTGCGCTTAAAACCGATGAATTTGACAAACGTATATTAGAAGCAATACTTGCCAATTTTAGAACAACGGGTGTTTGCGGTTTTAGAACATCATCGTTAGATGGCGCAGATCTTGAAAAAAACGGTTGGGAGTATTATTACAACCGTCAAATTACGAACTATCGTCCTCATTTTGAAGCTTTGCTTTGGGCGTGCTATTTATGGACTTATGATAAGACCGGTTACAAACCATTATTAGAACGTACTAAGATAGGTATTTCTATGATGATGAATGCCTATGATGCTACTATGGCAAGAGATAACGATAGTGGCTCTGGTCAGTGGATGTGGACTAATGGTATGCAGCAAGAACGCGCCAAAATGATTTGGCCGCTTGCTTGGCTTGTAAGAATTGAGCCTACCAAAGAACACGTCGGATGGCTTGATACTATTATTACCGATATGATGGCATATCAAGATGCTGATACCGGTGCGCTTCGTGATGCATTTGGTGAAACCGGAGAGGGTAAAGGTGAGTTTGGACCGTTTGCTTCAAATATGGATTACGGAACACACGAATCACCTGTAATTCAGAAAAACGGTGATCCTTGCACAGATTCGCTTTATACGTCAAACTTTGCAATGGTAACTCTTAATGAGGCTTATGCTGTAATGGCTGCAAACGGCTATACCCAAAAGGCATTGGAATATAAACAGTATGCAAAATCTATATCAGATTATCACGTAAGAATACAACAGGTAAGTGATACAAATTCAAAGTATAACGGAGTTTGGTTTCGTGGCTTTGACTACAAAAAGTGGGAGACCTATGGTAGTGATGGCGACGCGGGTTGGGGTATTTGGTGTACAGAAACAGGCTGGTCGCAAGCTCAAATTTCATCTGCACTGTCATTGCAAATATTAGACACGAATATTTGGGATTATACTAGCGGTACAACTATTAATAGATGTTTTGCCGACACTGTACAAACAATGTTAAAAGATTATTACAAATAATATTAAATGCGAAATCCCACCGAGAAATCGATGGGATTTTTTGTTGACTTTATTTACTTAAATGGTATAATTTACTTGAAAGGCGGTGCTTTTTATGGCAAAAAAATTTGAAAGATTTGGCGTTATGATAGATATGTCACGTAACGCGGTTATGACGGTGGAATCTTTAAAGCAATATTTTATTTTGCTTAAAAAGATGGGATATAATTCAGTTATGCTTTATACCGAAGATACTTACGAAGTAGAGGGCGAGCCATATTTTGGCTATATGCGTGGTAGATACTCTATTGCTGAAATGCAAGAACTTGACGAGTATGCAAGCAATATGGGTATTGAGCTTATTCCTTGTATTCAAACCCTTGCTCACTTAAATCAAGCGCTTCGTTGGGGGACAATTCCCGTTGACTGCAACGACATTATGCTTACCGATGACGAAAAGGTTTACGATCTAATTGATAGAATGTTTAAAACGCTTAAAAAGTGCTTTAAATCGTCTTATATTCACATTGGTATGGACGAGGCGCACATGCTCGGTCGCGGTAAACACCTTGATATTCACGGCTATGAAAGCACCAACGAGATAATTAAGCGCCATTTGGCAGTAGTTTGCGATATTGCTAAAAAATATGATTACGTACCTATTATCTGGTCGGATATGTATTTCCGTTCTTGGAACAATGGTCAATACTGCTTTATCGAGGGTGAAAAGAAGGTGCCTCAAGAGGTTGTTGACGCTATGCATCCAGACGTAATTCCTGTTTATTGGGATTATTATAGTAAAGAAGAAAAGCACTATAGCGATATGATAAAGAACCACAAGCAAATTTCTAAAAACGTTTGGTTTGCGGGTGGCGCGTGGGGTTGGCACGGATTCACACCATTTAACGGTCATACCATTGAAACCTCTGTTCCTGCAATTGATGCTTGTAAGAATAATAAGATTAAAAACGTGTTTATTACCATGTGGGGTAACGATGGTTGCGAGAGCTCTAACTACGCGCTATTGCCGTCACTCTTGTATATTGCAGAATATGCAAAGGGTAATACCGACGAAGAAAAGATTAAGGCAAAATTTAAGCGCATAACAGGTGTTGACTACGACGACTTTATGCTACTTGATAAACCAAATCAGGTAGATATGCGCACAAACTGCAAACTACCGCCAAACCCTGTTAAGTATATGTATTATTCTGACTACTTTAGCGACTTTTTGGACGTTACAGTACGCGACGACGTAAACGCTTACGATTATTACGATGACGTTGCTAAAAAACTTTATGCAGTTGCTAAAAAGACACGCAAGTATGGTTATCTTTTTGATGCGGCGGCAAAAATGTGCGACGTTATGAAATATAAGTACGAGCTTGGCAAGAAGACTCGCGCCGCTTATGAAAACGGCGACAAGGCAACGCTTGAGCGCCTTGCAAAGACCGATTACGTAGAGGTTGCAAAAGCGATGCACAAGTTTGGTTTGGCGTTTGAAAAACAGTGGTATAAAGAAAACAAACCGCAAGGCTTTGACGTGCAAGACCATCGTATAGGCGGTCTTATTCGCAGAACAGAGGCTTGCCGCAAGAGATTGCTTGATTACGTAGCGGGTAGGGTAGATTCAATACCCGAATACGAGGAAAAACTACTAAACGCTTATGGTAACGAGCCACGCAGCATTGAGTCGTTTAAGGTTTATTCAACAGTAAACGTTATATCACACTAATAAAAAAGACGGCGAAAGCCGTCTTTTTTTAATTTAAAATTGAAAGTTTAAAATGGAAAATGTTTTATCTAAAATCAACTTCGAAAATTCGGTTTTTAGGTCTGCTTTTAAGTCCGAAAATTATGATATTTGGTAATAATAAAATTATACCAACCAACATTTCTAATATAAAAAGAATTGTCATAACAACAACTGCAAAAGCAGGCCAATGATCGATTTTGAGTTTTTCTTTAACGATTCTAATAGTGCAGAAAACATTGGCAATACCGCCAAAAGTGAATGCAGTGACAACCGACATAATTATATAGTTTTTGATAGATGGCTCTTCCAAATTTATATTTTCTATGTATATGTTATTAATTGGATGCCCTAATAATGCAGTTAAAAATTCTAATACAAAAGAGCTAAAAAAGACACAAAGTAATATTATAAAAACTTTTTTATATAAATTAACAGGTACTTTTGAAAAATACATAAAATTGATTTCTCCTTTATAAACTTCTTAAATAATCTTCAAGTATTATTACCGCTGCTACGGCGTCAACAGTTTGTTTTCGTTTTTTGCCTCGAACATTATTCATACTAAGGTAATTGTGCGCGGTAACGGTGGTGCAACGCTCGTCCCAAAGAACTACCTCGATGCTGCTTTTTGTCTTTATTTGTTCGGCTATTGCGGCGCATTCTTGCGCGCGTTCACCTAAACTGCCATCCATATTTTTGGGATAGCCTACTACTATGCGTTCGGCGGAGAATTCTTTTGCCTTATCACACACCTTCTCAACAAGGCGCTCGGTGTTATATTCGGTTATAACCTCTTTGGGAAAGGCAAATTGATTTGTTGCGTCCGATACCGCAATACCGGTACGCGCTTTGCCTAAATCGACTGACATTATTATCATAATAACACCCCTTAATCCTTTGGTATTATACGACTGCGCTTTGGCATGTACTCACTCGGTACGTGACTGTGGTCGTTAAAAAACTCAATGCCGATTTTGTCGTCATCATCAATTTTTATAAGCGTAACTGATGTGTTTTCGTGCCAAGGAACGTCTTTAAGACGGGTAATATCGTTATAAAGAATGCGACAGGTAAGGCAACGCAACACGCCGCCGTGAGATGCCGCCGCGATGGTTTTACCGCGGTTTTGGTGGGCGAGGTACAATATTTCGTTATAGATGCGAACGTAAGCGTCGCGCATAGCCTCGCCACCCTCGGGAGCAAAGTCTTGGGGGTGATTATTCCACGCGTCTGCAAGTCCCGGAATTGCATTAAACGCCTCTTGCCAAGGTCTGCCTTCTACTACGCCACCATCTAGCTCGGCTAGATTTTTGCGCGTTATTATTTCTAGATTTTTGCCAAAGGCAATAGCCTGCGCGGTCTTTTGAGCGCGGATTAGGGGACTAGAATATACAGCGTCTAGCTTTATATCTTTAAAACGCTCTTTTAAAAATTCTAGTTGTTTTGCGCCGATTTCGCTTATATCGCAATCGGTAGAGCCTTGAAAAAGGCGTTTGTGGTTGCCCATCGCTTCGCAGTGACGGACGAGATAAATATAAGTCATTTTAAACCTCTTTCGCATAGGAGTATCCCTCCGTCTTTTGCTTTGCAAAATCCACCTCCCTTTAGGCAAGGGAGGCATAAGAGGAATTATCTTATTTCGATTTTAATGTTTTTTGGTGCGTCTACTTTAATTATAGCTTTTTCACCGGTTGTGTCAAGCGATACGGCAATTACGCCGTTTGGGGTAGTAATGCTACCGCTAACGTTTAATTTGCGCGTAGTTTTTGCGGGGTCGATTATAACGTCGCAGTAACCGGCTGTACCCTCACGCTGCTTAATACCCAAAATACTAGTAAACAATTGACGAGTGCAAGCGCCAAACATTGGGTGGTTGCGACTAGCGCCGCCCCAGTGCTCCCATATAGTTGTAGCACCGTGACGTTTCATATAAAGATAAGAGCCGAGTTCTTCACTCTCAAATAATTTTAGCGCGGTATCGGCATGACCATAGTCAAAAAGCACCTCGCACAAAATGTCGGTACACAAAAATCCTGTGTCAAAGTGACCGAGCGCATCGTATTTTTGCGCTAGTTTATCAGCAAGTTCTTGACCAGAAAGTCCGCACCATACGGCATAAGCATCGGCGCCTTGAATACCGTCGGCAAAACCGCCTGTATCGGCGTTGTAATACGCGTCTTTTACGGCTTTTTCTGCCGCTTGGCGCAATGAAACAAAGTAGGGGATATCATCGTTTTTGCCGAGGATGGTTGCAATTTCTTCTAAATAAATTAGATTTTTTATAAAGTAGCAGGTGTTTACAAAACTTTCGGGAATGGTGGTCTTTTCTAGAGTGCACCAGTCACCAAGACACCAGCCGCCAATATCCTCAAAAGCGATAAGTCCGTTTTCTTGACGTGATATTAAATATTCTATCCACTTTTTCATTGGATTATAGCACTTGTCTAGCATATCAACATCGCCATAAGATTTGTAAAAATGGTATGGCACGTTTACGATTGCGCTACCCCAACCACCAGGACCACCACCGCCGCCCATAAATGGAGCAGTATGGCGCACGTGACCATCAACGTCTTGACAGTCGAGAATATCTATAATCCATTTTTTGTAAAACTCTTTTGTATCAAGGGTTAGCATTACGGCAGGAGCGGCAATTTGACCGTCACCGGTGTAGCCTAGACGCTCGCGGTGAGGGCAGTCGGACGGAATACTACCGTGCATATTGTCAAGCTGGGTGCGAACAAACGCGTCGTATAAAAAGTTCATACCCTCGTGATTTGAAGTAAAGGTAGAAGAAACTTTGGCATCGGCGTGAACAACCTCAATGGTCAAATCGTCAAACTCGCCCTCGATTTCAAAATAACGAAAAGCGTACCAAACAAATCGGGGTTTAATTGTTCTAGTAACACCATCGGTTATAAATGTGCTTTTCATAATTTGAAGTTCGCCTGTGCGAGTAGCTTCCCAGTGGCTTATTGTGGAGTCAAAATTAAGTGAAGAGTCATCTTTTATAACCTCGGCATAGCGAATAGTGATTTTGCTGCCCGATGGCGCACTTGTTTTTACCATTACTAAACCCGTTATATTTTCGCCTGCGTCAAATATTTGCTTGCCGTCAATATCGGCAATTTTGGTAGGCTTGATGGTACGAATAACCTTGTCGGGCGTACCGATAGCCTCTGACAAAATGGTGTTAGGCGCGGGCAAAATATCGACAGTTTGTGGGCTTTGTAATTTGGCGGTATAATCGATGGTTTCGCCTAAATACATATTGCTAAAACGCACGTTGCTGTCGGTGTAACTTTCACTTCCGTCAGAGCAAATCTGGGTATCATCATTTGCGATTTTATATATACATTTTAGCGTATCACCAAAGGTGGTTTTGCCCTCGGCGGTGCGTTCTTCTTGACGGTAAAATCCGTTGCCAAGCTCGATAGTAAGGACGTTTTCGCCAACGAGTAGTAAATTTGTTATATCAAATTGGTAGTAGTAAACTCGATTGGTGGTAGTGCCGTAGCATTTGTGAGCAAAGAGCGAAAAATCGCGTGGCTCATAGTCGCTGACTACCGGCAAAAACTTATAGTCGGTTACGTTTTGTCCGTTGATTTTTGCTTCGAAATAGCCTAAACCTGTTATGAATAGCGAGGTATCGGTAACAGTATCTATATTAAATTTCTTTGTGATAATGGGGGAAACGCAGGTCTTATCTGCGCCGATCCATTTAGAATTTTTAAAAACGCTCATATTTACTCCTTAAAATGTGACTAAAAGTCCTTGTAAAATAACTTTACCGTTTTTGTGTGTCTTAATAGTAATTTCGGTGTCCTCGCGTATAGCGTCACCGGTATATACGCGGTGCCACATAGAGCGTGGCCAACCGATTGGCACGGTGTTGCAAGAGGTTCTTTGATTTAAAAACTTGGTTTCGAAAGAGCCTGTCGAATGAGAATATTGCACGTAAACGCGTTTAGCGCCCTTTGGTACTATTAGTTTTACACTAGCCTCGGTATTGTCGGCCACGAGCGCGCCACGCCATTTGTCTGAAACTTGCGGAACGTTATCTAAAAATTCAAATCCGCGAGCGCGGTTTGCAAACTCGTAGGCGTACTGCGCGTGGGTTTTATAAAAAGAGTCAAAATAAATCCAACTTGTATGTAGCTCGTCAAGGGGGTACTCAAGCGAAAGGCTAGTGTCATTTAATACGTTATCAAAGTAATTTGCTATGCAAAGACCAAGTAACGCGTGACCTATGTTGTTTGGGTGTACCTCGTCGGGAGAAATCTTTTGCCAGTCGCAAACAAATTCGCCGTCGGGACAAATTGCGTTATGATAGCTAATAGCGGGTATATTATAATGGTCGGCAAGCTCTAGGTGAACGTTTTGGTGGCTGCTGCCGTTTTGATTTACCAAAATAACAAGCATTACGGCAACGCCTTTTTCGAGCAGGCGACGTACAATTGACTCATAACTTTCAAAAATCTCGTCTTTCAAAAGAAACGGTACGGCACCCGGGTCGTTTACCGCAAACTCTACTAGTACTAAATCGGGGTTATATTTTGTAACCATTTGGTCCATACGAAACGCGCCCAAGAAAGATGGGGTAGCGCCAATGCCTGCGTTTATGGTGTTTACTTTGGTGTTGGGGAATTGTTTTGTAAACCAGTCGCCAACACGCTCAAAATAACATTTTTCGCCGTCTAGCGCATCGTTATATTCGGTAACGTTATTGCCGGCGTTACTTCTCGCTTTTGCACCCTCGGTTATAGAGCCGCCAATTGCGGCAATTGTGATTTCTTCGCCGCGAGAGGCTTTGCAAAACACACGACGTAGGCGGTTGTTTGTTTCGTCGTTGTCGGGCGCATAAGAGCGAAGTATCGTCTCGTTTAGCTCGTTTTCGCCAAGCGCCAAAGCGGTAGAAAGGGTTTTTATGGTTTCGTTATATTTTGGCATTATTTCGTATAATTTCACAATACTCACCAACCAGTAATTATTTACAATAATTATATAATAATAAGCTTTAAAAAGCAATGAAAATTGAAAATTAAAATTAACTATTGCAAGTTTGCTAAAATACTGTTAAAATATAGGAAAACAACAAAAAAGAGGTAGTTTTATGTCTTGTTTACAACTTGAAGCCGTAAAGAGCGGCGATACAGTTGCGGTAATGCATACAAACATGGGTGATATCGAAATTAAGCTATTCCCAGAGCATGCGCCAAAGACTGTAGAAAACTTTACAACACACGCAAAAAACGATTATTATAACGGTATTATCTTTCACCGTGTAATCAAGGATTTTATGATACAGGGCGGTGACCCAACCGGTACCGGTATGGGCGGCGAGTCTATTTGGGGTCGCAGTTTTAAAGACGAGTTTACTCCAGAACTTCACAATCTTCGCGGCGCGCTTTGTATGGCAAATGCCGGTCCTAACACAAACGGCAGCCAGTTCTTTATTGTTCAAGCAAAGGACGTTCCTGATTATTTGGTAGATCAAATGAAAGAAATGCCTGACGCATTTTCTAATGATATTATCGACGCTTATGCGAGTCTCGGCGGCACACCATGGCTAGATTTTCGTCACAGTGTATTCGGTCAGGTAGTAAACGGCATGGACGTAGTTGACGCTATCGCAAACGTAGAAGTAGGCGGCGCAGACAAACCGATAAACGATGTCACAATTTTAGGCATTGATATAATTGTTAAATAAAAAGGAGTTTTTAAAATGAAAGGTATTATTCTTGCAGGCGGTAGCGGAACACGTCTTTATCCGCTTACTATGGTAACATCTAAGCAACTTCTCCCAGTATATGACAAACCAATGATTTATTACCCACTATCAACCTTGATGCTCGCAGGTATTAGAGATATTCTTATTATCTCAACACCTACCGATTTGCCAAACTTTGAGCGTCTTTTGGGCGATGGTTCACGTTATGGTATTAACCTTTCTTATGCGGTTCAACCTTCTCCAGACGGTCTAGCACAAGCTTTTCTTATTGGTGAAGAGTTTATCGCAGGCGATAGCTGCGCTATGGTACTTGGCGACAATATTTTCTACGGCAGCGGTTTAAAGAAGCATTTGCGTGAAGCGGCTGCAAAAGAAACAGGCGCTACTGTATTTGGTTACTACGTTGACGATCCAGAGCGCTTTGGTATAGTAGAATTTGACGAAAATGGCAAGGCTGTATCTCTTGAAGAAAAGCCAAAGAATCCAAAGTCTAACTACTGTGTAACAGGTCTATACTTCTATGACAACCGCGTTGTTGAAATGGCTAAAAAGGTGAAACCTTCTGCTCGTGGCGAGCTTGAAATTACCGACCTTAACAAGCTTTATCTTGAGGACGATACTCTTAACGTTGTAACTTTGGGCCGTGGTTATGCTTGGCTTGACACCGGTACAATGGACGCACTCGCAGAGGCTACCGAGTTTGTAAAGGTTATTGAAAGCCGTCAGGGTATTCAGATTTCTGCGGTTGAAGAAATCGCTTACAAGAATGGCTGGATTAGCAAAGAAAAGCTTATCGAATCAGCTGAAAAGTATGGTAAATCACCTTATGGCGAACATCTCCGCAAGGTTGCAGACGGCAAGATTCTTTACTAATTAGTATTATCAAATTAAAACTTATCGTAGGGACCGGCGTCCCCGACGGTCCGTTAGGTTGCTTTCGGACTGTCCGGAGGCCAGTCCCTACATATTTTATTTTTGTTGGTGGTATTATGAGAGAAGAAAACAGAAAAGAAATTTTGACAAGAGAGATAATAAAAAAAGAATTAAAAGAAGTGTATCTATACAATGGACTTTGCTGCTTGCGTGATTTTGCAGCCGTTTTTTGTGCTGCGTGCTTTTGTATGTTTTGGTGCCAAGCGTGTTAGAGGACAGAATAAACAACTTTTCTGAAACTGCGGTAACGATAATAAATATCGTAGTAGTAGGGTTTATTATTATCGCGATAGCGGGTTTTGCCGCAATTTTGTATTGTGTGTGTAAGTTCTTTTGGCTACTTGTAATTACAAGCAAAGAAAAATTTGATATTGTTGTTGATAAACTTGTAGATACGAAGAAGATGGTGTCTTATAATGATGAGGTTTTGGTCGAAGAGGTGCAAGATCATAAAATGAGACCGCGCATTCGCGTTTTTAAATTAGATATACCATCTAACAAACAGTATTATTATAGATTGCGATTTGCAAGATATAAAGAATATGAATTACCCGAAGGCAAGCTCTATAACTGGTCCCCAATTAATAGTATGAACGATTGGCAGATTTTTCGTTCGGCTGACCTTTGTGATGATTTTTATGTTGTGGTAGCCAATAACAAACCGCTTTATGTTTATAATACAAAGTTTTTTGAATTACAGTAATAATTCTTGCGGATGAGCAATGCTCATCCCTACTAAGAAATTTGAGTTTTTAACGTAGGGACGACCATTGGTCGTCCGCTTTTATTTTAATGTAAAAATTTTCTTGCTTTAATAAGCTAAACATTATATAATAAACAAGATAAATATTTTAAGGAGATATTGCTATGAGCTTTATTAACGATGATTTTATTTTAACTAATGAAACGGCTAAAAAACTTTATCACGATTATGCTGAAAAGATGCCGATTATTGACTACCATTGTCACATAAATCCAAAAGAGATTTACGAGAACAAAAAGTTCAAAAACATTACCGAAATTTGGCTTGGTGGCGACCATTACAAGTGGCGTCTTATCCGTAGCAACGGCACACCGGAAAACGAGATTACAGGCGACGCAGACGATTATACAAAATTTTTGCGCTTTGCCGAAATGTTGCCACGCGCTATTGGTAATCCAATGTATCACTGGAACCACCTTGAACTAAAGCGTTATTTTGATTATGATGGTATTTTAAGCGCAAAGACCGCTGAAGAGGTTTGGAATCTTTGTAACGAGAAACTCGCTAGCGACGATATGTCTGCTTGCAATATCATCAAAAAATCTAACGTTAAGATGATTGGTACTACCGATGACCCAATCGACACCCTTGAGTGGCACAAAAAGATTAAGGAAGAGGGCGTGTGCGCAGCACAGGTGCTTCCATCATATCGTCCTGACAAGGCAGTAAACATTGACAAAGACGGCTTTGTTGATTACATAAAGGCTCTTGAAAAGGCTGCTGATATGGAAATTAAGTGCGTTGCCGACGTTAAGGCGGCTCTTATTAAGCGTCTTGATTTCTTCTGCGAAATGGGTTGTAAGGCAACTGACCACGGTCTTGATTATATTCCTTTTGAAATCGGTAGTGAAAAGGAAATTGATGCTGCATTTAAGGCTGCTATGAAGGGTAAGGCAATTACCACTCGTGAGGCAGATATGTACAAGACCGATATTATCGTAGCACTAGGTCGTGAGTATGCAAAACGCGGTATTGTAATGCAGATTCACTATAGCGTTCAGCGTAATACAAACAAGGCTATGTTTGCAAAAATTGGCGCAGACACAGGCTTTGACACCATTTCTAACCGTCCTTGCAGCGAGGCGCTTACAGGTATTCTTAACGCGCTTGCTATTGATGGTTTACTACCAAAGACTATTATCTATTCACTAAACCCACACGATAACGAAATGATTGATACAGTTATTGGCGCATTCCAGGGCACCGAGGCCGCAGGCAAGATTCAGCACGGTTCTGCTTGGTGGTTTAGCGATACAAAGTCCGGTATGGAAACACAGCTTAAATCACTTGCGAACTTGTCACTACTTGGCAACTTTGTTGGTATGCTTACCGACTCTCGTAGTTTCCTTTCTTACACACGTCACGAGTACTTTAGACGCATACTCTGTAACGTGCTTGGTACTTGGGTAGAAAACGGCGAGTACCCGGCAGATATGGAAACACTAGGTCAAATAGTTGAAGATATTTGCTACAACAACGCAGCAAGATACTTTGGTATAGAATAAAAAAATCAAACTCGGGCTTTAAGCCCGAGTTTTTTTATATTATAACAGGTTGAATTTGCTTTTCTTTTAAAGCTGATTCAATGGTTTGTGGTATTTTGTTAAAATCGCAAATAAGCGAGTTGTTTTTGCCCACGGGGTCATCCTGACCGTAGGGGACAAAGTAGATGTTTTTGGTGTTGTGTAGTAGTCCTATGTTTTTGGCGGTAGCGCCAAGAGCGTCGTTTGTGGCAATACCCAGTATTACGGGTTTATTATTGCGCAGATGCGCTTTTACCGCCATTGTAACCGACGTGTCGGTTATGCCAAGTGCTATTTTAGAAATTGTATTGCCGGTGCAGGGCACTACCACGATAACATCAAGCAAGTTTTTGGGTCCTATCGGCTCGGCGGCTACGACCGTGTGTATAATCTTTTTGCCGCAAAGGTCTTCTACCGCTTTGTTAAACTCGTCGGCATTTGCAAAGCGAGTGCTTGTAGAGTAAGTAATTTCTGACATAATCGGGGTAATATCTATATCTAGTTTTGCAAGCTCTTTAAGCACTTCAAGCGACTTATTTATAGTGCAAAAAGAGCCGCAAAACGCATAGCCTAACTTTATATTTTGCATACCCATTCTCCAATCAATTGGTGTGTTGTTTGAGCTATTATTTTGCCCGCGGTCACGGGGGCGATTTTGCCGGGAATTCCGGGTAGTTTGTTTGCCTTTATATTATTCTCCGTTGCTTTTTCAAAGTCTAGGCAACCCGTTGTAGATAGGTCGTATAAATAACAGTTTTTAAGTAAACTTACATCGTCAAAAAGACGGACGTCGATGGTATTGAAAATTATATCGAATTTATCGGCATATTTTGTAACGTCGTTTGTGTGAATATGGTTTATACCAAAGGTATCTAGATAGGCAAAATCGCGAGATTTTCGTGCCGATACTGTAAGAGAACATTTAAGGGCGGCGAGTCTATCAATTAGTACTTTTGCAACTCTGCCGCAACCAATTACCAAAACACGCGCACCCCACAAACAAAACGGAGTATCTAAAATAGCCCTTGCAATAGCACCCTCGGCGGTGGGGACTGCGTTTAGATAACAAAAGGAATCAAGCGTTAAATAGTCGACGCAGTTTAAACCCTCAAAGTTATAGCCGCAACTTAAAATAAGGCTGTTTTTATCGGCTTTTTTAACGTAATCCAGAGGTATTTTTTTATCACTTTGTGGGCAAAAAACGTTTGCTTTATCTCGTGTTGTAGGCACTGGTAATAGCACAATGCTAGCATCCTCTATTTTGCCGTTATCGTCATTTTTAAGCCCTAGAGAATCAACTGTATAACCCATATTTTTTAGTTCGTTGTACGCGATATTCATGCGATTATCGCCACCTATAATTAAAATATTCATATAACCACCCACAAAATAAAAGCACCATAAACTGTAATTCAATACATTTTATGGCGCTGTGCGCAGTTTAGTTACATATTAAATTTAAAAGTTTTTCTTTTGTGTTAAGCTCGGGATTTTTTATAACCTCATTTAGCAAAAAGCCTAGTTTTTCACCAATTTGTTCACCGCGGAACCCTAGTTTTGCGATATCATTTCCCGTAATATCAAGGTGAGAAATTTTATATGGCTCGTCAGAATTTTTTATTTCATCCAGCAGTTTTTTGTGGTTTGATATATCGGTATTCATAACACGATTTAGATATTCTAGCGCATCTAAAACAGTAGGAAAATCGGCAATATTGAGCGCTTGTTTTAGTGCGATTTTATTGCAAGAAATGCCGCTTGAAACAAGGTGTGAAAGCTTTAGACAATAGTCTTTAAAAGCGTTGCTGCACTTTAAAGAATCGAGCGTATTTTTAAGGTTATCGCTAGCAAGAAAAAGCAGCGCAAAGGTGCGTAAATCCTCGTTTTTTGGCAATTTTTCGATATGTTCGATTTCACATTTCACAAGAGAAAAATGCGATAAAGCACGGGTTTTAAAAAGGGGAGATAGCACCAAAACGTCGTCGCCCTGGGCGGCTTTTTTAAGCTCGGTAAAAATGCGCTCGGCACTTATGTTTTTTAGTAGTGGCGCGCATTTTATCGCGGCCGAAAAAGTGTCTTTTTCTATTGTGAATTTTAGCGTTGCAGAAAAGCGGAAAAGACGCAAAATTCGAAGCGCATCTTCGGTGAATCTTTGCTCGGCATTGCCTACTGCGCGCAAGATTTTGCGGTTTATGTCATCTGCGCCGCCAAACAGGTCGATAAGACCATCATGCTCGTTATAGCACATAGCGTTTACTGTAAAGTCGCGACGCGCAAGATCGTCTTTTACGTCGCTTACAAAATTTACGCTTTCTGGATGACGGCTATCGTTATAGACACTTTCGGTTCTGAAGGTTGTTGCCTCGACCGGCTCGCCGTCAATCATAATTGTAACTGTGCCGTGGGATAACCCCGTAGCGATGGTTTTATCAAAAAGATTTTGGGTTTCGTGTGGTAGAGCAGAGGTGGTAACGTCAAAGTCGTGAGGTGTTTTTTGACACAACAAATCACGCACACAACCGCCCACGATATAGGCCTTGTGTCCGTTTTGATTAAAGGTATCTAGCACAAATTTTATGTTTTGTGGCAAATCAAACTTCATTTTTACCACCTTTCTTTAAAATTAAAAATTAGTGGTTTATTTTTTATATAAAAAATAGTATAATATAAATAATTATGTCAAAGAGGTGTTTTTATGAAAAAACAACTTGCAGTTGATAATGCGTTTTCAAACGCAAAGCATATACACATGATAGGTATTGGTGGTAGTGGTATGTGCCCTATAGCTGAGCTTTTGTTGTCACGCGGATTTGTTGTGACAGGCTCTGACAGAAGCGATAACGCAAACGTAAAGCGTTTGCGCGAGTTGGGTGTTACCGTTTATAACGAGCACGTTGCCGATAACATAAAGGGTGCTGATTTGGTGGCATTTTCTGCCGCAGTGCCAAGCACTAATCCCGAGATGGTAGCGGCTGATGAAGCGCGCGTACCAAAGATGGAAAGATCAGAGCTTTTGGGCGCTATTACTCGTTGTTATGATAACGTTATTGGCGTTAGTGGTACACATGGTAAAACTACCGTTAGCTCTATGATAACACAAATTCTCTTGATAAACAAGCAAAATCCTAACGCAGTTATTGGCGGCAAGTTGCCAATGGCAAATTCGTCTTGCGTTGTGGGTGACTCGGAGACACTCGTTTGCGAGTCTTGCGAGTTTGTTGATAGCTTTTTGCAGTTTTCGCCTGATATTACCGTTTTACTTAACATTGACGACGACCACATGGATTATTTTAAGACTATGGATAATCTTAAAAATTCGTTTAAAAAGTTTGTGTCAATGGGTAAGATTTGTTATGCTAATGGTGATGATAACCACGTAAAAGACGTTGTGTCAACCATTGATTCAAAGGTTGTGACCTACGGCTTTGGTGAAGATAATGATTTTTGCGCTAAGAATTTAGCAGGCGGTAAGTACGGCTATTGTTTTGACGTGGCTTATAAGGGCGAGATAGTAGGTCATCTTGAAATGCATGCTCCCGGTAAGCACAACGTTTATAACGGTCTTGTATCTTTTGCAGTTTGTTACCAAATGGGCGTAGAGCCTAGCGGTATTGCCAAAGCTTTAGAGAGTTTTACCGGCGCCGGCAGAAGATTTGAATTTATTGGCGAGGCAAAGGGTATAACCGTTGTTGACGATTACGCGCATCATCCAACCGAGATGATGGCAACGTTGCAAGCGGCAAAAACACTTGATTATAAAAAGGTTATCGTTGTATTCCAGCCTTACACTTATTCTAGAGTAGCGCTACTTCGTGATGGTATGATAGAGTCGCTCTCTATTGCTGATAAGGTGTTTATGACACCAATTGTAGCGGCACGTGAAGAAAACGTTTATGGTGTAAAATCAGAGGACGTTACCGATGCGCTACGCGACGCAGAGGTTGTTGCTGATTATGACCAATTGGCACAAAAGATGATAGACGCTGCATCTGAAGGTGATCTTATTATCACAATGGGCGCAGGCGATATTTACAAGGTAGCGCACGTTATTTTGGAGAAACTAGGATGAGCGAAAAACTATACGAACAAAACGCATATATAAAAGAGTTTAAAGCAAAGGTTTTAGCTCAAGAAAAGTGTGACGATTTTTATAAAATAGTTCTTGATAAAACTGCGTTTTTTCCAGAAGGTGGCGGACAAGCCGCCGACGTAGGTACGCTTGGTAAAGCAGAGGTTTTTGACGTTCAAATTGAGAATGATACAATATACCACTACGTAAAAGATTTTTTAGAAATCGGTTGTGAAGTAGAAGGTAAAATCGACTTTGATAGACGCTTTAACTTTATGCAAAACCATACGGGCGAGCATATTGTGTCGGGCATAGCGCACAGACTTTTTGGTGTAAATAACGTTGGTTTTCATCTTGGAGAAGAGCTTGTTACTATCGATTTTGACAAAGAACTTACCCGAGAACAACTAAACGAGGTCGAGTTTTTAGCCAACCAAAAGGTATGGCAAAATCTACCTGTAAAGGCATATTTTCCAACCGATGATGAACTTAAAAGCACCGATTATCGCAGTAAAAAAGAGATAGACGGCGCGGTTAGATTAGTAAATATACAAGACGTTGACATTTGCGCTTGTTGTGCGCCACACGTAGCATTTACGGGAGAAATCGGGTTTATAAAACTGCTTGACACCGAGAAGATGCGCGGCGGTATTCGCATTATCTTAAAATGTGGTAAGTTTGCGCTAGACGACTATCGTAGCAAGTTTGAAAACGTGGCTGAAATTGCCGCTATGTTTTCGGCAAAGCAAGAAAATGCTGCTGAGGCTGTCAAGAAATTTGACGAAAAGTTTGCACTTGCAAATCAAAAATTGACCGAACTTAAAAAGAAAATTGCCGAGCTTACTGTCGTGAGCGTTTCGGGTGATGAAACTTGCGTTTTTGTAGAAGATTGTGAAGTAAAAGATTTACAACTTCTAGCCGATAAGTTACATAAAAAACACGGCGGAATTAAAGCGGTATTTTCTGGCAGCGAAGATACCTATTCTTTTGCGATATGCGGCGAAGATAGCGAACTTCAAGAGAT
Organism: Clostridia bacterium; assembly: GCA_017537245.1. Taxonomy (GTDB): domain Bacteria; phylum Bacillota; class Clostridia; order Oscillospirales; family Acutalibacteraceae; genus UBA737. The sequence continues at coordinate 20,115 of JAFYLD010000039.1, forward strand.
TTTTGCAAATTTCAAATCGCAATTTAGCGTTCGTGGCGGTGGTCGCGGCGGTATGGTGCAAGGTAGTGTTGCAGCAAGCCGAGAAAATATAAATTCATTCTTTAAATTTTAAGTAAATTATGATATAATAATTATTTGAGGTGTTAATATGGATTGGAGCGAAATTACGGCAAAAGTGCCGACCGAAAAAACCGATGAGGCTGCGGCTATCGCTAACATGACCGTACCTTACGGAATTTATATTGAAGATTATACTAATCTTGAGGCCGATGCCGAGGAAATCGCGCATATTGACCTTATTGATGAAGAACTAGTAAACAAGGATAGAACTCACTCTATTATTCACATGTATATTGCCGAAAGCGACAACGCTATTGAGGCGGTATCATATCTTCGTGAGCGTTTTACCGCTTGTGGAATAGACAACGAAATTAAGTGCGAGCTTGTTGACGATGCTGATTGGAACGAGAACTGGAAAAAGTATTTCAAGGCCTTTGAAATTGGCGAGAAATTGGCGGTTTGTCCTAGTTGGGAAAGCTATGATAACAAAGATAATCGCACTGTAATTAGCCTTGACCCTGGCGCTGCGTTTGGCACAGGTAGTCACGCGACAACCTCACTTTGTTTAGAGATTTTAGAAAACAGAGTTACTGCTGACACAACCGTACTCGATATTGGTACAGGTAGCGGTATTTTGGCAATTGCGGCCGATTTGCTTGGCGCTAAAAGCGCTATTGGCGTTGATATTGACGCGCAGTCTGTAAAGACCGCTATTCAAAATGCCGAGATTAATGGTGTTAGTGAAAAGACCGAATTTTTGGTAGGCGACCTTGCCGATAAAATTAGTGGTAAGTATGATATTGTTTGCGCTAATATCGTTGCCGACGTTGTAATCAGACTTTTTAATAACGTTGCTGATTTTATGAATGACGACGGCATACTTATTGTTTCGGGTATTATCGATATGCGCGCGCCTGAAGTTGAGGCTGCGGCAAAAGAACATGGTTTTACTATTAGTGAGAGTCTTATGCGTGAAGAATGGCACGCTTACGTATTAACAAAATAATTTGGAGGGAAATCGATGCTTGAATTTGAGCAGTTGAAATTGCGCCTTATTGCTAACGAACAAGAAATTCACGATTTGCACGATGCAATTGGTTATGACAAGCTTGTTCGTGATATTGAGGAATTAGAGCTTAAACAAACCGCTCCCGGTTTTTGGGATGACCTTGAAAATTCACAGGCTGTTGTTCAAAGAACGGGTAAACTTAAAAATAAGGTTGAAACCTATGATGGTATTGCATCGTCGTACGAAGACCTTTTGGTGCTTATTGATATGGCCGACGAAGAAGGCGATACATCTATGGTAGAGGAGATAACTACCTCTATCGACGAATTAGAAGAAAAATTATCATCGCTTCGTCTTACAACGTTGCTTACTGGCGAATATGATAGCAATAATACAATTCTTACCTTCCATGCGGGCTCTGGTGGTACAGAGGCTATGGACTGGGCGCAAATGCTTGTTCGTATGTACACTCGTTGGGGTGAGCGTCACGGCTTTAACGTAAAAATTCTTGACTTTCTTGATGGTGATGAAGCGGGTTTAAAGAGCGCTACAATGCTTGTAGAAGGTGAAAATGCTTACGGTTATCTAAAGAGTGAGTCAGGTGTTCATCGACTTGTTCGTGTATCGCCGTTTGATGCTTCGGGACGTCGTCATACCTCTTTTGCGTCGCTCGAAGTTATGCCTGAAATTACCGACGATATGAACATTGATATTCGCGAAGAAGACGTTAAAATGGACGTTTTCCGCTCATCGGGTGCCGGTGGTCAGCACATTAATAAAACCTCATCTGCGGTACGACTTACTCACATTCCTACCGGTATAGTTGTCGCTTGTCAAAACGAGCGTAGCCAGGTTCAAAACCGTGAACAAGCAATGCGTATGCTTAAATCAAAACTTTTGGAAATAAAAGAACGCGAGCATCTTGAAAAGATAGAAGATATCAAGGGTGTTCAAAAGGAAATTACCTGGGGTTCACAGATTCGTTCTTACGTATTTATGCCATATACTTTGGCAAAAGACCACAGAACAGGCTTTGAATCGGGTAATATAAACGCGGTTATGGACGGCGATTTAGACGGATTTATTAATGCGTATTTAAAGGCCGCTTCTAAAGGCGAGTTGAATAATAACTAGTGGAGAAAAATATGAAAAAGATAATATCAATTTTATTGGTAAGCATTTTAATGGTAACTGTTTTTGCGGGCTGTGCAGCAAGTAAGGGTAGAAAAATTTTTGATACAGTGGATTTAATAGATTATGTTGATATCTGCGATTACAAAAATATAAACATTGATAAGTCTTCTGCGGAATATATGGAAATCTACGTTTATTTTTTGCAAGAAGATATTCGCCAAACCCAAATTTCTGAAGAAAACATTAAAAATGCCATTACATTTGATAGTTCGGCAGAGACAGTTGTTGAATACGGCGATATTGTAAATATCGACTACACAGGTTACATTGGTGAAACTGCTTTTGAAAACGGAAGCGATAAAGAAGCGCTGCTCTTAATTGGTTCGGGTTATTTTATCGACGATTTTGAGGAACAACTCATAGGTTCTAAACCGGGTCAAACCGTAGACGTTCACGTAACGTTCCCAACCGATTACAAATCAGCCGACCTTGCCGGTAAAAGGGTAAAGTTTGAGGTTAAGATAAATAGTGTTGCTAAAGAGCCTGAGGAATTATACAAGGTGTATCAGATAGCTTCAAAAGAAGAGTATGTTAAGCTTATAAACACTCGCGCTCAAAGAGAGTTTATATTAACGTATCTTCTCAATAATAGTACGATAAATGAATATCCAGAAGATGATTTAGAAATTTTATATAGTGCTGTAGTTGAGCAATATAGTTTGGATTACGGTATCGATTTAAGCACTAGTGCGCAAGAAAATGTTTTGGCTAATTTGGTTGAGCCTCTTATGAAAAAATACATGATTATGTATTACATATTTGATGAACAACAACTTGAATTATTAGATAGTACGCTAGAAAGTCAAGAAACAACAAATGCCACCATTGCGGAATGTTACGCAGTTTATGATACGGTTATGAACTATCTTCTTGATGTTGTAAAAGTAAAATGATAACACTTTATAAAGCCAAGATTTCAGATTTTTCACAAGCAGACTATGCCAAAACGTATAGTCTGCTTGATTGCGCAAGTAAAGAAAAAATTGATAAACAAAGTAACGAAAAAGATAAAAAATTATCACTAGCAGGGCGCATTTTGTTAAGACGTGGTATTGAAGAATTGTATAACAAAAGCGAGTTCGAGATTACTTGCAATGAACACGGAAAGCCGCTTTGTGACTTTTGTTATTTTAATATTTCTCATAGTGGTGATAGGGTAGTTTGTGTTGTTAGTGACCTTCCTGTAGGCGTAGATTTGCAACAAATTAGACCAATAAAGCCCAGAAAAGAATATAAATTTTTTAGCGATGATGAAAGTTGTTATGTAAACCAAGACTCAGATATTTCAAAACGCTATATTGAGATTTTTGCTAAAAAAGAATCTGCTATAAAAATGTTGGGTTTAAGCCTAGCGAATAGTGATAAGGTCGATATTTTTTCACAAGAATTTAATTTTGAAACAACATTTATCGATGATTATATTCTAGTGATTTGTACGCCGAACATCTAGATTATGTAAACTTTCGCGTGTTATATATATTTATATTTAATATATTACTTGCAAATTTATGAGTTTTGGTGTAAAATAAATTTGTATGTAATACAATGTGAAAAGGGATGTGTAATTATTATGTCAAACAGATTGTTCCAGTCGGTTATTCATCAAATGAAGGATGCCATTGATAAAACATTTGGCGTTATAGATGCAAACAATACTATAATCGCTTGTAGCGAGCTTGTTAGAATAGGCGAACAACTTGATGTTTCATGTATGCCTGTCGCAGAGGGATTTGTTGACGGCGGTTATACCTTTAAACCTGTTGTTTCGGCTCAAGGCGCTGACTATACTGTTTTTGTGGAGGGCGACGATATTATCGCAGGTAAGTACGCGTTGGTTATTGCCGTTTCTTTTGCAAACATAAAAAACTACTACGATGAAAAATACGATAAGAGTAACTTTATCAAGGATATTATTCTAGATAATATTTTGCCCGGCGATATTTACATGAAGGCACGCGAACTTTATTTTGACAGTGAGGTTGCACGTACTGTAATAATTATTAGAAATCTTGATGCAAGCGACGTTTCTGTTTTTGAAGTGTTACAAAACCTTTTCCCAGAAAGAACAAAGGATTTTGTTATTAACATAAACGAAACCGATATTGCTCTTGTTAAAGAGACTAAGTTTGATATTGACCGCAAAGATATTGAAAATCTTGCGTCATCAATCGCAGACACATTGTCTGGTGAGTTTTATGTTCACACAATTATTGGTATCGGTACTACCGTAACTAACCTTAAGAATCTTGCAAAATCATTTAAAGAGGCGCAGATGGCTCTTGAGGTAGGCAAGGTGTTCGATACCGAAAAGACCATTATCTCTTACGATAATCTTGGTATTGCAAGACTTATTTATCAGTTGCCTACCACACTTTGCGAAACCTTTATGAAAGAGGTTTTCAAACGTGGATCGATTGAAAGTCTTGATCAAGAAACATTGTTCACAATTCAACGTTTCTTTGAAAACAACCTTAATGTGTCTGAAACTTCAAGAAAGTTGTTCGTTCACAGAAACACACTTGTTTACCGTCTTGAAAAAATCAAGAAGATTACTGGTCTTGATCTTCGTGAATTTGATCATGCAATCATATTCAAAATTGCGCTTATGGTAAACAAATACCTTAAGAGTAATCCTATAAAATACTAATTGAAAGAGTGAAACAAATTTATGGCTGAAGAGCAGCTAATAGAGTCTTTTGCAGATAAAAAGCCTGCAGAGCCTGTTATAGAATTTAAAGGCGTATCTAAAACCTATCCCAGCGGTACACACGCGCTAGAGGATGTTAACATAAGAATAAATAAAGGCGAATTTGTATTTGTGGTTGGTTCATCAGGTGCTGGTAAAAGTACGTTTATGAAACTTATTATGCGCGAAGAAAAAGCAAATACAGGTTATATAAACGTTAACGGTTACAATCTTACAAAAATGCGTCGCAAACAAGTTCCGCTACTACGCAGAACGATGGGTATTGTATTTAAAGATTTCCGTCTTATTCCGACAAAAAACGTTTTTGATAACGTTGCTTTTGCTATGCACGTTGTTGGTGAATCAGGTCGTGAAGTTAGACGCGAGGTTTCGAAGGCGCTTAGTAAGGTTGGACTTGGCGAAAAGGCACGTTCAATGCCTAGACAACTTTCCGGTGGTGAGCAACAACGCGTAGGTCTAGCACGTGCTCTTGTAAATGCACCAGACTTAATAATCGCGGACGAGCCTACCGGTAACGTTGACCCTAATATGTCTTATGAGATAGTAGAGTTACTCACTGAGATAAACAAGCGAGGAACTACCATTTTGATGGTAACACACGACCATCAATTAGTGCGCGAGTTTAAGCACCGTGTAATAATGCTTGATAAGGGCAGAATTATTGCTGATAACGCAGCAGGAGGTGCCGAATAATGAAATTTAGCAGCGTAAGATATTTGATAAAAGATGGTTTTAAGGGCGCTTGGGCCAACAGACTTATGTCATTGGCATCTATTGGTGTTCTTATTGCTTGTATGGTTATCATCGGTTTGGCAATTCTAATTTCTGAAAACGTTAATATGGCGATTGGAAATTTAGAGAAAGAAAACGTTGTTATTGTTTATATGAAGGACTATAACTGGGCGCTTTACGGTGACGAATTAGCTGTAAACGACGATACTTCTTCTGACGTGGAAAGTGGCGAAGATGCTGAAAATGTGGAAGATACAGAAAATGAGACTGCATCGGACGAAAACGCTGAAGAAACAGTTGACGAAAAAGATGTTCCTGATGAAAACGGTATAAAATATAGCGATTATGTTATACATAACGAGCAAGAGGCAGAAAAGCTTCGCGCGGATATAGCTGCTTTAGATAACGTTGCTGAAGCGGTGTATATTTCAAGCGAAGAGGGTCTTGAAAACGCCAAAGCACAAATGCTTGGCGAACAGGCTGATTACTTTACTTTTTTAGACGATGCATACGGTAATCCTATGTCTGCTGCTGTAAAGGTTAGCATGGTAGATATGTCTTTATTTGACGAAACACTCGAGCAAATAGAGAAAATGAATGGTGTTGACACTATTCAGTCATATAGAGAAATCGCTCAAAAAATCAACACTTTAAAACAGGCTATATATGTTGCAGGTTTTTGGATTATAGCTATTCTTGCTATTATTGCGCTTGTAATCGTATCTAATACTATACGTGTTACCATGTATAACAGAAAACTAGAAATTAGTATTATGAAGGCGGTTGGTGCAACCGATGCTTTTGTAAGAATACCATTTGTTGTTGAAGGTTTGATAATAGGACTTATTTCTGCGCTTCTTTCTGAAGTAATAATTTATTTCTGTTATCGAGTGGCAACCGAGAAAATAAAAGATGTTTTAGGTTCGGTTATAAGCTTTAGAGAAGTTTCTGTATACTTGTTATTGGTATTTATTGCTATTGGTATATTTGCGGGTATATTTGGCAGTTTCATCATGATACGCAAATATTTAAAGCGTGAAGGTAGCGAATTTACAGCAATTTGATTTTGAGAGGATCTAACAAATTGTTTTGGAGGATTTTATGAAAAAAAGTTTTAGGCGAATTGTTTGCTTCGTGCTGTGCGTTTGTATTGCGGCTACAACTTTAACGGTTATGGCGCTCACTCAAGCAGAGCAAGATAGTTTAAAAAACGATATTGCAAATTTAAAAGCAGAGGCAAACGGAATCCAAGCCGAAATAAATAAATTAAAGGCTGAAAAGGCCGATCAGCAGATCATTCTTAATGCGATACGTAAAAAAATAAATAATACGCAGCAACAAATTGATCGTTGTAATCAAGAAATTAGCAGGATCAATGGAATTATTGCTGAAAACAACGCTAAAATCAAAGATAAAGAAGCAGAGATGGAAGATGACATTTTGGCTTTTAAAAAGCGTCTTAGAGCAATTTATATGAGCGGTTCTAATAGCAATTTGCAAATACTTTTAGGGGACGAAGACTTTTCTGACTTTTTACAATTGGCACAGTTATCATCTGCAATTTCTTCGCACGACAAGCGTCTTATCGAAGATATAGAAGCTGAAATTGAAGTGTTAAATGAAATAATCGCAGAAAATGAAAAGTTGCTTGCAGAACAGGTTGAAATTAAGAAAATTATCGACGAACAACAAAAAGAGCTCGAAACGCAAGAGGCTGAGGCAGAAAAGATATATAATGATATTGCCAAAGAGCAAGCGAACCAGCAAGCTGATCTTGATGATGTTAATGCTGAAATCAAAAAGTTACAAAAGAAATTGGAAGATGATATTGCTAAAAAGCAATACGCATCATTTATAAATCCAAACACTGGTATGCAATGGCCTGTAAGCGGATATTATACTATTTCAGCTCACTATAAGAGTAATGACGCCGTTCATAAGGGCAGACACAATGGTATGGATATTGCAGGTGGCGGTATAGCAGGTCAACCGATACGCGCAGTGGCTGACGGTTACGTAGATCTTGTTCACAACGGTTGTAAGCATAACTATAAAAAGAGCGGTAACTGTTGTGGTAATGGCTATGGTAACTATTGCGTAGTAAACCATGGTTCACTTAAGATAAATGGTAGCACTTCTAATTACGTTGCTTACTATGCTCACGCTTCACAAATTATTGTTAAACAAGGACAATACGTAAAGCAAGGACAGATATTAGGTTACGTTGGCACAACCGGTTGGTCAACTGGCTATCACTTGCACTTTGGTGTGCTTAAAAATGGTTCGTGGATAAATCCATATCCGTTGTTCTTCTAATATGGCACGTTTTAAAATCAACGTAGTAATTTGGTATATATTGCTCTTGGGATGGATGGGTTTTATCTTTATTATGTCGGCCCAAACGTCACAAGAATCATCGAACGTTAGCGGCGGTATTGTGTCAAAACTTATCGCCGTTTTCTATAATAAATTTGATTTATTGTCTGATGAAAAGCAGGCAGAAATTACGGGAATATTTACAGTTATTGTAAGAAAATCCGCTCATTTTTTAGAGTATTTTGTTTTAGGTGTTTTTTCGTTGTTGTCTGCAGTATCGTATAATAAATACAGTTATAAAATCAAGGGAATATATGCTGTTGTTGTTTGTGTACTATACTCTATAAGTGACGAAATACATCAGTTTTTTGTACCGGGTAGAGCGTGCAGATTTATGGATATTTGTATAGATTCTGCGGGCAGTATTACGGCAATATTACTATTATCGTTTTTGTTTTATAAAAAAAGAAAAAAATCGGGTGAAACCAATGCAAAAAAAGAAATTAATTGAACAAAATTTATTGCTTTTTGAAAATTTGCAAAAGACGCAACGCGAGCTTAGTGAACTGAAAAAAGTGCTTGGTCAAAACATGGAAGAAATTAAGTCTTTGAAGGCTCAACTTGAAAATGCCAAAGAAGCGCAAAATGATGCTGAAGTAACCGAGCCGATGCGCAGATTAGAGGAAAAACTCATTGCTAATGCGACCATAAAACCCGATATGGATTACGGCGCAAAAGTTATTGGCAAGATAGTTATTTCTGCCGCTGAATATAGTAACAAGCTGACTGCGTGTGGTACAGATAAAAATAAGGAGTTGCTTAACCTTATTTTAGGTAAAACCGAGATTGCAAAAGCCGAGATTTTATCTGTTGTTGAAGGCGATGATACGCTCGACGTTAAATGTATGAAAATAGACCAAATCGCTGTTGAATCAATAGAATATTTCGGCAGTGTTGCGGCGCAAATAGTATAATTAGAAGAGGTATGCACAGCATACCTCTTTTTTTGCAAAAAATCATTTTAATTTGGTTGACAATAATGATACGTAGCAGTATAATAAATGTTAGTTTGCTAACAATTATTATAGGTGGTGTTTTATGAATAAAGATAAACATCTGGGTTTTGAAATACGTACGCTAAATAATTTGGTAAAGCGTTATTTTGAACAGCAAAAACCCGAAGAATTTGATAATTCGACCGGTGTGCATGGTTGGGCAATACGATATTTTTATGAAAATCGTGATAAAGATATTTTTCAGCGAGATTTTGAATCGCGTTTTTCTATAAGACGTTCCACTGCTACAAATATGTTGCAACTTATGGAAAAGAATGGAATTATTCGTCGTGAAAACGTATCTTACGATGCTAGACTTAAAAAAATTGTGCTAACAGATAAAGCGATAGAAATTCATAAAAAAGCAACTAAAAACATTGAGAAAATAGAAAAAACACTAAGAAAAGGAATAACCGAGGAAGAACTTGTATCTTTTTATACTGTTGTGGAAAAAATAAAAGCTAATATGGAGGTAACGGAATGATTAAAAAATTAGCAAAAAGCATTCGTGAATATAAGAAACCTAGTATAATCACTATGATTCTTATGGTTGGAGAAGTGCTTATAGAATGTCTTATTCCAATTATTATTGCAAATCTTGTAAACAAGATTGCCGCAAGCGAAGAAACCGGACTTGAAATGGGCTATTTACTAAAGACGGGCTTGCTACTTGTCGGTCTTGCAATTCTTTCACTTGGTTGCGGTGGTTTGGCAGCTTTTACTTGCGCTAAGGCATCTGCCGGTTTTGCAAAGAATTTGCGACACGATTTGTTTACACGTATACAAGGATTTTCGTTTAATAATATCGATAAATTCTCGACTTCATCATTGGTAACACGACTTACAACCGACGTTAATAACGTGCAAATGTCGTATATGATGATTATACGTACCGCGATTAGAAGCCCGTTGATGTTTGTGACAGCGATCGTTATGGCTTATATAATGGGCGGCGCATTGGCAACAACGTTTGTAGTGATAGTACCTATCTTAATTTTTGGCCTTTTCTTTATCGCGCGCAAGGCTATGCCTGCTTTTCGTAGAGTATTTAAAAAGTATGATAAGCTTAACGAATCTATAGAAGAAAACGTTAGAGCAATGCGTGTAGTTAAGGGTTTTTCACGCGAGCAGTACGAAACCAAAAAGTTTACTACAGCAGCAGGTGATATTTGCAAGGACTTTACCAAAGCCGAGCGTATAGTAGCGCTTAACGGTCCTGTTATGCAACTTTGTATGTATATCAATATGATTTTTGTGCTTATTGTTGGTTCAAATCTTACCATTAGCAGTAAGGGTGCAGATATTAACGTAGGTCAAATTTCGGCGATGCTTACTTATGGTATGCAGATACTTATGTCGCTTATGATGCTTTCGATGATTTACGTAATGATTACAATATCGCTCGAATCAATGAAACGTATTTGCGAAGTGTTGGATGAGGAATCAAGCCTTCATAACCCTGAAAACCCTATATATAACGTAGAAGACGGCTCTATCGAATTTAGTGACGTTGATTTCAAATATTCTCACAGAGCTGAAAAAGCTTCGTTATCGGGGGTTAATCTTACCATAAAATCGGGAATGACGGTTGGCGTTATCGGTGGTACGGGCTCGGGTAAATCATCGCTTACACAACTTATCCCTCGTCTTTATGACGTTAGCGGCGGTTGTGTAAAAGTCGGTGGTATTGACGTTAGAGAGTACGATATCAAAACCCTACGTGATTCGGTTGCAATGGTACTACAAAAGAATCAGTTGTTCTCGGGTACAATAAAGGAAAACTTGCGTTGGGGTAACGAAAACGCTACCAATGAAGAAATGATAGAGGCATGTGTTCTAGCGCAGGCAGACGAATTTATTAAAACTTTCCCAGACGGCTATGACACGTATATAGAGCAGGGTGGTACGAACGTATCGGGTGGTCAAAAGCAGCGTCTTTGTATTGCGCGTGCGCTTCTTAAAAAGCCAAAGATTTTGATTCTTGACGACTCTACAAGCGCGGTAGATACCAAGACCGACGCCTTTATTCGAGAAGGCTTTAAGCAGTATATTCCTGAAACTACCAAGATTATTATTGCGCAGCGTATTGCCTCTGTTAAGGATGCCGATATGATAATCGTTATGGAAAACGGCTGTGTTTCGGCTGTGGGTAATCATGATGAACTAATGCAAAACAGCGATATTTATCGCGAGGTTTACGAACAACAGATAGGCGGAGGTGATTTTGATGAGTAAAGGACCAATGGGTGGCGGTCACGGTATGCCACGCGGACCTAGACCAAAGTTTAACCCAGGCACGTTTAAAAGAATTATTAAAATGCTCTTCAAATTCTATCCGGTAATGATGCCCGTAACGATAGTGTGCATATTGTTTTCGGCGGTAACGTCGGCTATACCGGCTATCTTTCAAAAGATGGTATTTGAAGATATAGAAACCTTTGTAAAAGGCGGCGATTGGGAGCTCGCTAAACAAACAATACTCCCCAAAATCTTTATTCTTATAGCGCTATATGTCGTGTCGATTATAACGGTAACGCTTTATAATCAGTTGATGGTGTTTATAACACAAGGATTCTTAAACAAAATGCGTTGTCACATGTTTGAAACAATGCAAACGTTGCCGATTAAATATTTTGACCAAAATAAACACGGCGATATTATGAGCCATTACACCAACGACGTTGACACTATGCGCGAACTTATTTCTCGCTCGTTGCCATCGCTTTTGCAGGCGGTTGTAGTTGTACTAAGCGTGTTAGGTATTATGTTGTATTATAGTCTTTGGATGACTTTGGTTGTTCTTGCGGGTGTAATTTTGATGGCCTTTTTCTCTAAAAAGGTTGGTGGAGGCGCAGCAAAACACTTTATGCGTCAACAAAAGACAATAGGTAAGGCAGAAGGCTTTGTTCAAGAGATGATGAGTGGACAAAAGGTTATTAAGGTTTTTTGTCACGAAAAAGAGTGTAACGAAGAGTTTGACAAAGTAAATGACGAACTTTATAACGCAAGCTTTAGAGCGCATGGTTTTGCTAACTGTTTGGGTCCTATTATTGGTAATATGGGTAATATACTCTACGTTGTTGTTGCGACAATGGGTGGCTTGATTATACTTTCTAATATACCAAACTATTCAATTAGCGCATTGTTTGCTGGTGGAGCTACTGCGTTATCGATTGCAGTTATGGTGCCTTTCCTTAATATGTCACGCCAGTTTACCGGCAACATAAACCAGGTAACACAACAGATAAATACCGTTGTAATGGCACTTGCAGGTGCGCAACGTGTGTTTGAGGTTATTGATCAACAACCAGAAGAAGATAACGGTTACGTAACGCTTGTTAATTGCGAAATCGATGCCGACGGTAATATTAGCGAGAGCGATAAAAGAACAGGCCATTGGGCTTGGAAACATCCGCATAGTGACGGTACGTTGACTTATGAGTTATTGCAAGGCGACGTTACAATGACCAACGTTGATTTTGGTTACGTAGCGGATAAGCTCGTGCTTCACGACGTATCGGTTTATGCGCGTCCCGGCCAAAAGGTAGCGTTTGTTGGCGCAACCGGTGCTGGTAAAACAACCATCACTAACCTTATAAATCGTTTCTATGATATTGAAGACGGCAAGATTCGTTATGACGGCATAAATATCAACAAGATAAAGAAATCTGATTTGCGTCGCAGTTTGGGTATTGTTTTGCAAGAAACAAACCTATTTACAGGCACTGTTATGGACAATATTCGTTACGGTAGACTAGACGCTACCGATGAAGAGTGTATAGAAGCGGCTCGTCTTGCGGGTGCTGATGACTTTATCACTCGTTTGCCACAAGGTTATGATACGCAACTTTCAAACAATGGTTCAAACCTTTCACAAGGTCAAAGACAGTTAATTTCTATCGCTCGCGCAGCGGTAGCGGATCCACCAGTTATGATTCTTGATGAGGCAACTTCGTCAATAGATACTCGTACCGAAGCTATTGTTCAGCGCGGTATGGATAAGTTGATGGAGGGCAGAACGGTGTTTGTAATAGCGCACAGACTTTCTACTGTTATGAATTCCGACGTCATAATGGTGCTTGATAAGGGACGTATTATTGAGCGAGGTTCACACGCTGAACTTATCGCTTTGAAGGGAACTTATTATCAACTTTATACAGGTTCGTTTGAATTAGAATAAACACACAAAAAAGCAACCGATTATTTCGGTTGCTTTTTGTTATATATAAGATATATTTATATATAAACATATTGAAAAAAGTGAAATACTATGTTATTATAAATTGAATAATTATTTTTTAATTTCAAGGTGGTGAAACGTTATGTCAGCAGTGAAATGGGTTGTAGGTAATCCCGATATAGAAAAAGCAAAATTGTTAGCAGCAGAATGTGATATAGACCCGTTTGCGGCTCTTGTTGCCGTAGGTCGTGGTATTGATAACGAGGGCGAGCTAGAGTTACTTATGAGTGATGAGCCTATTTTATGTGATCCATTGGAACTTGCTGATATAAGAAAAGCTGCCGATTATATAAATGTGGCTATTCGCGATGGAGTCAAGATGGCTATTTTTGGCGATTACGATTGCGATGGTGTTGTCGCTACGTCACTATTATACGATTATCTTACAGGTCGCGGAGCCGACGTTATTGCGTATATACCAGACCGATTTGACGAAGGTTATGGTATGAACTGCGACGCGGTAGATTTGCTTGCAAAGCAGGGTGTAGAACTAATTATAACGGTAGATAATGGTATATCTTGCGCAAAAGAAATTGCCTATGCCAATTCTTTGAACATAAAAACTGTTGTAACCGACCATCACTTGTTGCCGGCGGTGTTACCTGATGCGGTAGCGATTGTTAATCCGCATAGAGAAGACTGCGCAAGTTCTTTTAAAGAAATTTGCGGCGCAGAGGTTGCGTTTAAGCTAGTTTGTGTGCTTGATGATAAAGAGCCAGAGCAAATGTTGTCACGTTATGCGGACATACTTGCCGTTGCAGTAATCGGTGACTCAATGCCGCTTATTAATGAAAACAGATCGATTGTCAAGGCGGGCATTAGAAAAATTAAGTCGTCATCAAATATCGGTATTTCTGCTATATTAAATATTGCGGGAATCGATAAAAATATAGTTGATGCCGGCACAATATCTTTTGGTATCACTCCGCGAATAAATGCTGCTGGACGTATGGGTAGCCCTTATCGCGCATTTGAGGCATTGACCGCCAAAAGTGTTAAAGAGGCGCTTGCGATTGTTGCTCCAATAGATGATGATAATACTCGCAGAAAGCAGATCGAAAAAGATATTTTTAAATCTGCGGTAGAAACGATAGAAAAAGAAAAATATTATCATAATCGAGTAATCGTGGTTTGCGGCAAGGGATGGCATTTTGGTGTTGTTGGTATAGTTGCATCGCGAATTAGTGAATTATATGGTAAGCCAGCGGTTGTATTATCTAGCGAAAATGGCATTGCGCACGGTTCGGGTCGTAGCATGTCTGGATTTAATCTTACCGAAGCCTTAAGATATTGTAGTGATATTTTGATTAAATACGGCGGTCACGAAATGGCGGCAGGTGCTAGTGTAAGTGAAGAAAACGTGGACTTGTTCCGCGAAAAAATAAACGAATACGCTGCAAGGGTACCCGTTGTTATACCTACAATGGATATAGACTTTAAATTAAATCCTGCTGGTATGAGTGTTGATATGGCATTTGCCTTAAAATCACTTGAGCCGTATGGCATGGGAAATCCCAGTCCGGTGTTTGGTATATTTGAGGCTACGATCGAAAAAATTATAGAGGTAGGCGGCGGTAAACACTTAAAATTGCTTTGCAGAAAAAATGGCAACGCTTTTCAGGCTGTGTATTTTAATATGACTCTGCAACAGTTTAGTTTTGCAGCTGGAGATAAAATCGACCTAGCGATAACGCTTGATATTAATTTTTATCAAGAAAAGTATAATTTATCGATAAAAGTAAAGGACGTTAAACTGTCTGAGATTGACCAAGATAAATATTTTGACGAAAAAATCAAATACGATGATTTTATGGCAGGTAACGATACCGATTTTGCATCTATTTTGCCTGATAGACCAGAGGTAATAACAGTTTACAAAAATATAGTGTTATCACCTCAAAAGAAGGCAAGATTACAAGAAAGTTGCGCCGAAGTAGGCTACGCTAAAACGCAGATCGCTATTGCTGCGCTATTAGAAATGGGAATAGTCGTTGAGCATAACGGAATTTTGATATGTGACAACGACGCTCCAAAAAGTAATTTGATGAATTCAAGAACGTATAAAAAACTTTATGAAAGGGTGAATGGTTGTGAATAGTGCGGCTCAAAGAGATTTTAACGATCTTTTAGAATGTATGAAAAATCAAGGCGGTAGTTACGATATTCCGCTTATTGAAAAGGCTTTTAATTATTGTGTTGACCATCACCTCGGTCAAAAACGTCTTACCAACGAGGAGTATTATATTCACCCGTATAACGTAGCAAAAATCATTGTTACTTTGGGTATGGATAGTCAATCTATTACCGCGGCGCTTTTGCACGACGTTGTAGAAGATACCGACGTAGAAATAGACGAGATTAAGCGTCTTTTTGGCGATGACGTTGCGCTATTGGTTGACGGCGTTACAAAGATTGGTCGACTTAATATCTTCTCTAAAGAGCAAGAGCAGGCCGAAAGCCTTAGAAAAATGCTTATTGCGATGGGTAAGGATATTCGTGTAATTATTATTAAACTTGCCGATAGACTTCACAATATGCGTACCCTTGGCGCTATGCCAGAGCAAAAGCAACGCGATAAGGCGCTCGAGACACTCGAAGTTTATGCGCCTATTGCTCACCGACTTGGTATTAGACCGGTTAAGGAAGAGCTAGAAGATCTTGCGATTAAGCATCTTGACCCGATCGCATATAATGAGATTGAGGAACTTTTAAAGGTTAGAAAGCATCAACGTATTCAAATTCTTGAAGAAATTGAAAAGAGAATTGAAACACGTCTTAAAGATGAACTTCCAAACGTTAAGATGTCTTTCCAAGGACGAGTTAAATCAATACATGGTATTTACCGTAAAATGTACGTTCAAAATCGCGATTTTGACGAAATTTACGACGTTTATGCAATACGTGTAATTACTGATACGGTTGCCGACTGTTATAATATTTTGGGTATAATGCACGATATGTTCCGTCCTATTCCAAATAGATTTAAGGACTATATATCTACTCCAAAGCCTAATATGTATCAGTCGCTTCATACCACCGTTATCAGCCGTGAGGGTGTACCTTTTGAGATACAGATTCGTACTTTTGAAATGCACCATACCGCTGAATTCGGTATCGCGGCGCACTGGAAGTACAAAGAGGGTATTACCGGTACCGACAAATATATGGAAGACCGTCTTGCTTGGATTCGACAGGTGCTCGAAACCTCTGACGTTTCGGGTGACGCGTCTGAAATTGTTAGAACTATTAAAATTGACCTAAGCCAAGAAGACGTATTTGCCGTAACTCCACGTGGTGACGTAATAAATCTTCCGGTTGGTTCTACCGTTGTTGACTTTGCTTTTGCTATTCACTCGGCCGTTGGTATTAAAATGGTTGGTGCTAAGGCAAATGGTAAGATAGTGCCTATTAACCACGAGATTAAAACGGGTGAGGTTATAGAGATACTTACCACCAATCAAGCAGGTCACGGACCTAGCCGTGATTGGATGAATATTGCCGTAACAAACTCGGCAAAGGCAAAGATTCGTTCTTGGTTTAAGCGTGAAAAACGCGATGAAAATATCGCTCAGGGTAGAGAAGACCTCGAGCGTGAACTTCGCCGCAACAACATTAACTTTAACGATAAAGAGTTTGAAGAATATATCGACGATTTAGCCCGCCGTATGAAGTTTGCTGACAGCGATGAATTCTATGCCGCTATTGGTTATGGTGGCGTGCTTATTTCAAAGATAATTCCTCGTATGCGTGAGGACTACACCAAGCGTAATTCTGCGGCAAAAGCGGTGGAAATTAAGACGCTCGCGCCAAAACGTCAAACCTCGTCAGAGGGCGTTGTGGTAGAGGGTATTGACAACTGTCTTGTTAAGCTCTCTAAATGCTGCGCGCCGCTACCTGGTGACGATATTATCGGCTTTATTACTCGTGGACACGGCGTATCTATTCACAAGTGTGACTGTAACAACGTGCCACGCGATATTTCAAAATGCGATGAGCCTGATCGTTGGGTACACGCGCATTGGGACAACGTAAGAAGCGAGAGCTTTACCTCTACGTTGCAGATATCTGCAATCGACCGTGAGGGCCTTGTAGGTGACGTTATGAACACCGCTTATAATATGCGACTTGCGGTGCATCAAATCAATGCTCGTCAGCTTAAAGCGGGCAATAGTGTAATTCATCTTACAATTAGCGCAGAAAGTGTTGAGCACTTGCGCAGTATTATTGCAAGAATGGAAAAAATATCGGGCGTTTTCAGCGTAGAAAGAGTGGTGCAGTAACATGCGCGCAGTAATTCAAAGGGTTAAAAACGCAAACGTTACGGTTGACGGCGCAGTTGTCGGCAAATGTGGCGTGGGATATATGATTTTGTTTTGCGCGGTTGAAGGGGACAGTGAAAGCGATATAGATTTGCTTGCAAAAAAGACCGCAAATCTTCGTATTTTTGAAGATGAAAACGGAAAGATGAATAAATCTATTCTTGATATTGACGGCGAGATTTTATGCATATCGCAGTTTACTCTTGCCGCCGATACCAAAAAGGGAAATCGTCCGTCTTTTATAAACGCTATGGAGCCAACGACCGCATCGAAGTATTATGATTTATACTGTGAAGCGTTAAAAGTAAATGGCGTAAAAAGCGTTGAAACGGGTGAGTTTGGCGCCGATATGCAGGTGTCTCTCGTAAACGATGGACCCGTTACTATAATTTTGGACACAGACGTTTGGAATAAAAAGGGATAAACATGAAGGTTGAATTTTTACTTAAGGGGCATTTAGCTACCTATTCAAATTGCTATGGCATACTTACCGATAAAGCGGCAATTGTTGTTGACCCTGGTAAGTACACAACCGAATTAAAGGATTTTTTGGTAAGCAATGCCGATAAAACTCGTCTTATACTTATTACACACGCGCATTACGACCATATTGGCGGTGCGCTGCAGTTACGCGAAGAAACCGGTGTAAAAATAGCTATTGGTAAAAACGAGGAATTTGCGCTTTCTGATATGGCGTATAACTTGTCGGGCAGATTTACTCCTGCTATTCCTGCTTTTAATGCTGATTATACCATCGAAGACGAAGAAGAATTCACAGTAGGTGACGTTACTATAAAGGCATTTGAGCTACCTGGTCATACTATTGGCGGTATGTGCTATCTTATTGACGACTGTCTTTTTAGCGGTGATATGCTATTTTATCAAACCGTTGGCAGAGTAGACCTACCAGGTGGTAATATTACCGATATGAAAGAGTCACTTGATAGAATGATGTGGCTATTTGACGATGAGGTTAAGGTGTATTCGGGGCATGGCGAGGTTACTACCATAGGTCACGAAAGAAAATATAACCCATATTTGAGGTAAAAGATGAAG
Source organism: Clostridia bacterium (assembly GCA_017537245.1). Taxonomy (GTDB): domain Bacteria; phylum Bacillota; class Clostridia; order Oscillospirales; family Acutalibacteraceae; genus UBA737. The sequence continues at coordinate 38,803 of JAFYLD010000039.1, forward strand.
TTATGTAACATAGGTCATACCTTTGACTATGAGATGGAAAAGCTTATACGACTTTTCTTGCCTTTTGAAAAAATCGAGGTTTTAAACGCAGAAGAAAATGATACTAACTGCGCTATTTGCAAGGTTTTTGAAGAGGGCGACGATATTATCGTGTGTGCTAAGCTTTCGCTCGATAACGACGTTGCAGAGTTTTCGGCGGTGGTTGATAAATCAATAACCGACACGCGCAAAGAAACTCAGCACGAACTTGCAAGACAGTTATTTTATTGTTTTGAAAAGATTATGGGTTATAGACCCGATTGGGGCATACTAACCGGTGTGCGCCCTGCAAAACTTTATTTGCGTTACTGTAACGAGTATGGCGAAGAATACGCTAAAAACTTTTTTAAATCAAAGTTTTTAGTAAGTGATAAAAAGCTAGAACTTTGCAAAAAGACGGTAAAGAGTGAAGAAGATATTATATCTTTATCGGGTGATAATTCCTTTAGCCTTTATTTATCAATTCCGTTTTGCCCAACAAGATGCTCTTATTGCTCGTTTGTATCACACGCTATTGAAAAAGCCAAAGATATAATTCCGCAGTACGTTGATTTATTGTGCCAAGAGCTCGAGATTACAGCCCAAATTGCCAAAGAATTAGATTTGCGACTTGAAACGGTTTATATGGGTGGAGGCACACCAACAACTCTTAATGCCGAGCAGTTAAACCGAGTGCTCACTACAGTTAGAGAAAATTTTGATATGTCTTGCGTGCGTGAGTTTACAGTAGAAGCAGGTCGCCCTGACACAATAGACGCTGATAAACTTATTGCAATAAAGCAAAACGGTGTTACTCGAATTAGCATAAATCCTCAAACTATGAACGATAGCGTGCTTGAGTGCATAGGTAGAAAGCACAGCGCCAACGATACCGTAAAGGCGTTTGAACTGGCTAGAGAAATAGGTTTTGACAATATAAATATGGATCTTATCGCGGGATTACCGACCGATACTACCGAAAGTTTTAAAGACACTTTGTCACAAATTTTAAAACTAAATCCCGAAAGCGTTACGGTACATTCGCTATCGATGAAACGCGCGTCGACCTTGAATACTACAGGTCAACACGAAGAGATAAAAATGGGCGCGGTAGCGGCCGAAATGGTGGATTTTGCGCAAAACGAGCTTGCTGCAAATGAGATTTTGCCATACTATATGTATAGACAAAGTAAGACCGTTGGCAATCTTGAAAACGTTGGCTATGCAAAGCGTGGTTGCGAGGGGCTTTATAACGTATATATTATGGACGAAACTCATACAATACTTGCGTGTGGCGCTTCGGCAGTGACTAAGCTTAAAGATAGAGAAAGCAAAAATATAAAACGAATTTTCAATTTTAAATATCCGTACGAGTACATAAATGGGTTCGGGGAACTCATTTCACGTAAAACAGAGATAGGTGAGTTTTATGATAAATACTTTAAACGAGATAAACAAGAAAGCAATTGAAAGTCCAAAAGAATTTATCAAAATTTGTAATAAAGAATATTTGGAAAATCTAACTAATATTGCCGCTAGAATATCGGGCGATGATGATATAAAGATTGTTGCAATTGCTGGCCCTTCGGGTTCTGGCAAGACTACTACCGCGCATATTTTGCAAGAAAGACTAAAAAAGTTTGGCGAAACGGTTGCGGTTGTATCGCTTGATGATTTTTATCTGTCGGCCGATGAGTTGCCGATTTTGCCCGATGGCAGTAAAGATATAGAATCGGTCGAGTCGCTAGATATTTCGCTTATTAAGAAATGCTTTGAGCAGGTTATTTCAAGCGGCAAAACAAACCTACCGCAATATGATTTTAAAACGCAGGTTAGTATTCATAACGCAAATCCGATTGATATAGGTCAAAAGGGAATTTTGATTGTCGAGGGACTACATGCTATGAATCCGCTAATTTCTGATTTGGTGGAGCGCAAAAACATTTTTAAAATCTATATTAGCGTTAATCGTTCCGTCGATGACGAAAACGGTGTTCAACTGCTTTCTAGCCGACAAATAAGACTTATTCGCAGGGTGCTTCGCGATGATAAGTTTAGAGGCGCTACCGCAACGCGTACGCTTCATTTGTGGAACAGTGTAATCGATGGTGAGCGAAAATATTTGTACTGTTTTAAAGACACGGCAGATATTCAGTTGGTTACGTTTCACCCTTATGAATTGGGCATTTATCGTGAGCGTTTTGGTAAAATGCGCAGCACGGTAAATAAAAACGCGCCTTGTTATGATTATTTTATAAAAACTGCAAACGCGCTCGAGCGATTTGCTGCAATTGATAGCGCTCTTGTGCCGAGTGATTCGCTTGTTAGAGAGTTTATTGGCGGACTAGAACTTTAAAAAATGTCGGAGGTATTTAAATGGGATTTTTAGAAGATGCTGTAGGCAAGACCAAAGAAGTATTTGATATTGCTTGCAAAAAAACTGACGAAATTTTGACGTTAGAGAAGCAAAAATTTACTCTTGCATCACTTAAATCAAAGAGAGAAAAAGATTTTGCCGCTCTTGGTCGAATTTATTTTGAACTTGTAAAAGATGATGAAGATGCCGATGAAGACGTTTTAAATCTTGTTGACGAAATTTGCGACAAGAGCCAGGAGATAGAACTGCTTGAGGCAGAAATTCGTTATGCAAAATATCAACGCGCTTGTCATGAGTGTGGTTCTAGTGTTGATGCGAATTCCGCCTTTTGTAATAAATGCGGCGCAAAACTTGATTGAGGAATAATGATGATGAATAAAAAGATTGGTATAGTAGTTGCAGACTACGATGAATATGCTCCGTTTGTAGAGGCGGTAAAGCAGTATAATACAAAAGAATATAAGTATTTTAACCGTTTGGCAATTAGTTTTGAGTGCGGCAATGCCGAAGTTATATGTATAAATTGCGGTATTGGCAAAGTAAATGCCGCTACAGCTGCGACACATTTGGCAGATATGGGATGTACATATATTTTAAACTATGGTCTTTCGGGTGGTATTAGCCGAGTACACCGCGGCGAAATTGTGTTGCCCGACAAGTTTTTGGAGCACGATTTTGACCTTACGGGTATTGGTTATAAGCCTTGTGAAAAGCCCGGTCAAAAATATATTTACGACGCTGATCAAAAACTTTTGGCAAAAGCTAGAGCGGCAATAGGCGAGTGTCAAAGCGGCACTGCGGTTTGCGGTGATAGATTTATATGTAACGCGGCCGACCGCGACTTTTTGCGCGATACATTCCAGGCTACGTCCTGCGATATGGAAACTGCGGCGATAGCAAGCGTTTGTGATATGGCAAATATTCCGTATCTTAGTTTAAGACGCGTATCTGACGACGCAGGTGAGGATGCTTATTCAAATTATAGTGAAATGAATACAGGCGAGGGCAAAACTCTTTCAGAAGTTTTTGGTAAGATTTTGTTCGCTTTGTGTGATGAGGTAGAATTATAATGCAAGAAAAGAAAAGAAAACAGCAAAGTTTTGAATACGGCGCGATGATACTCCTTTGCTCTACGCTTTTGGTAAAGATTATAGGCGCTATATTTAAGATTCCACTTTCTAACCTTATAGGCGACTTGGGTTTTGGTTATTTTTCTTCTGCCTATGATTTATTTACTCCTATATATACTCTTGCGATGGCAGGACTCCCGATTGCGATTTCGCGTATGGTTGCCGAGCATATGGCAAAAGAGAACTACCGCGACGTTAAAAAGACGTTTAGTGTAACTAGCAAGATTTTTATTGTAACAGGTCTTGTTGCAATGCTTTTGATGTTATGCTTTACCGATAAGTTTGTCGAATCGACCGACCCTACGGGTAGAACAACGTATAGTATTTATGCTATTGTACCGGCGCTATTGGTTTGTTGCGTGACTTCTGCGTTTAGAGGATACTATGAAGGTCTTAGAAATATGTATCCTACCGCTTTTTCGGACGTAATAGAATCGCTAGGTAAACTAATTTTAGGCTATGGATTTGCCTACGTTGTATTAAAACTTACAAACGACGTTGCTTATGCGGCGGCGGGCGCAATGTTTGGTATTACTATTGGTAGTGTAGCGGCAGCGCTGTTTTTGTTTATTCGCCATAAGGTCAAAGGCGATGGTATTACCAAGCAAGAACTTGATAATTCGCCGGCTCCACAAAGAACAAAGATAATTGTTAAAAGTGTAATAGTAATTGCGATACCTGTTGTATTTGCATCTTTAGCAAACAGTTTTTCTTCTCTTGCCGATGCGTTTTTTGTTAAGAAACATCTTGCCAATATGATGGGCGAGCACGCCGATTATATACGCGAAATGTATCAATCTTCTATAGCTGATTACGATTTAGCACAGCTTAAAAAAGAATTGCCGATACTTTCTAATAGTGAAATACCAACCTTCCTCTATGGTATTCGTGGTAAGGCGTTTACACTTTATAATCTAGTTCCCGCTATTACTTCGGTGTTAGGTGTCAGTGCGTTACCGGTACTAGCTACAGCGTGGACAAAGAAAGATAAGGCACTTTTAAAGCGAAATATTGAGTCACCGCTTAAATTAACTGCATTAATATCAATGCCGATAGGTATGGGCTTTGTATTTTTTGGCGATCAAATTATGGGACTAATTTACAGTACGACTGCATCGGTTGAAATAGGTGGTACAATACTACAAATTTATGGTTTTGCAGCGATATTTGCCGGTATATCAATTCCTATGACTAGCATGTTACAATCGGTAAAAAAAGAGTTGTTTGCGTTTATAAATATTGCTGTTGGCGCTGTGATAAAAGTTGTTGTAAACTATTTCTTAGTTAGTATTCCAAGCATTAATATTAAGGGCGCGGCAATAGGTACGCTTGCATGCTTTGCCTACGTTTTCATTGCTCACTTTATTACGCTTATGGTCGCTACCGGTATTAAACCAAACGTTTGGAAAACTATACTAAAGCCACTAATCGCGGCTGTGGCGTGCGGACTTAGTACCGTTGTTTTAGACTTGAGTTCTAGGGGAAAATTTGGTACCGTAATAGAGATTGGCGTTGCTGCGGTGGTTTACGTGCTTGTTCTTGTAATTCTTAATACATTTGAGCCGGATGACATTTTATCGTTACCAAAGGGCGAAAAACTGCTAAAAATCTTTAAAAAACTAAGAATTATTAGATAATTGTAGTTAAAATAGACAAAATTATGCAAAAATGTTTGAATAATTTAATGAATAAATTAAAAAACAGTTGATTTTTTCCAATTATATTGTATAATGAATTTAGACGTTTAAAATGCTTTTTAGACGTGTGATCTTTGGGTGGTTAAAACTTGAAGAAAACGAAAAATATTAGGAGGTTCTAACTATGAACAAGACAGAATTAGTAGCAGCAGTTGCAGAGAAAGCAGGTCTTTCTAACAAAGATGCAGCAAAGGCAGTAGCAGCAGTATTTGACGCTATCGCTGATTCTCTTAAGGCAGGCGACAAGGTAGCTCTTGTTGGCTTTGGTACATTCTCAGTTAAAGAGCGTGCAGCTCGCGAAGGTATCAACCCACTTACCGGTGCTAAGATTGCTATCGCAGCTTCTAAGGCTCCTGCTTTCAAAGCTGGTAAAGCTCTTAAAGACGCTATCAACTTATTTAAAAATTAGTAGCAATGAGCCGCCTTTTTTGGCGGCTCGAAATTTTTTATAAGGAAAAATTTATGAGATTAGACAAGTATTTAAAAGTGTCGCGCATTATTAAACGCCGCACCATTGCAAACGAAGCTTGCGATGCGGGCAGGGTAAACGTTAACGGCCGTGTGGCAAGAGCATCGCTTGATATAAAGGTAAATGATATTATCGAAATATCGTTTGGCGCAAAGAACGTTAAGGTTCAGGTGCTAAACGTTGCTGAAACGGTTAAAAAAGACGATGCGGCACTTATGTATAAAATAATAGAATAACAAAAACACCTCACCAATATATTTAAAGTGAGGTGTTTTATTTTGGAAGAAAATATTGGAGTAATTCAGAACGTAATAATTGAAAACCGCAAAAAACTCAATATCTCGGGAGTAAAGGACGTAACGAGTTTTGATGAAGAAACAATACTTGTTGATACGGCGCTTGGCAAAATGACCATTAAGGGCGAGGACTTACGCATAGAGAGTTTTGATACTGCTACGGGGGATTTAAGTGCAGTAGGCAAGGTTTATGCAGTGGTGTATATGACCGATGCTCGTGTATCGGGTGGATTTTTGTCGCGACTTTTTAGGTAAGTTATGTGGGAGATAAGCAACAATAATCAAATAACAACGTTTTTGTTATCGATGGTGATAGGCGGATTTTTTTGTTTGATTTATGACGTTGTTCGAGCTGTGCGAAAGGTTGGATTTAATACAACCTTCATCGTTAACGTTACTGATATATTGATTTGGATTATTTATGCATTTATAACCTTTATGTTTTTTATATCGCGAACTAATGGGGAGATAAGGGGATACGCGCTTGTAGGGGAAATTATTGGTTTTGGATTTGCTCGTATAACAATTTCTAAAATTTGGTTTGTATTGCTTAAGTTCTTTTTTGTGAAGATAGCATACGTAAAGCGTAAAATAATGGCGCGAGTTTACTTGATTTTTGACAATATAGAAATAAGAATTTTAAAAAGATTAAAATATGCGCCCAAATTGCTTAAAAGTGTAAAAAAGTTCTTGAAAAATACGGGCGCATTGTTGTATAATAAGATAAATATTGTAGATAAAAAGAGGTCTTTGAATGAAACAAAAACCTAAACGTCGAAGAAGTTTTATATTGCGATTTGTCGCTCTTGGCGCTGCAGTGTATTTTATTATGTCGTTGTTGAGTTTGAGCGATGAACTTGTTGATGCAAAGGCTGAATTAGCAGCGCTGGAACAAGAGTATAATTCAAAGGTATTATACAACGAAGAATTGCAGCAACTTTTAGACAGTGGTTCTCGAGAAGAGATTATCGAAAAGGCTGCAAGAGATAGACTAGGTTATGTTTTCGACGGTGAAACAGTATTTAGAGAGGATAATTATTCAGGTAATTAGGGGGATTTTTAAAATTTATGGAGCTTAAAATTGGCGACATTGTAGAAGGAAAAATTACAACAATAACAAACTTTGGTGTGTTTGCTGATATTGGTGACGGCAAGTCGGGTATGGTACACATATCTGAAGTAGCAAGAAATTACGTAAACGATATTAAAGAACACGTAAAGGTTGGCGACGTGGTTAAGATGAAGGTTATGACTATTGGTGACGATGGTAAGATTTCACTTAGCATTAAGCGCGCATTACCACCAGAGAAAAAACCTAGCGACGCGCCTAAGCGTCCACAAAGAAGTGCTCCAGAAAAAAGCGCTATTGATTCTACATACACATGGACTCCAAAGAAGAGTGAACCTGCAAGTTTTGAGGAAATGATGAATCGCTTTAAGCAGACAAGTGATGAAAAGTTCTCTGACTTGAAGCGCAAAAATCCCGATGCAAATCGCACAAAGCGTGGTTCGGGCGTAAGATAAAATAAATTAGGGCGGGTTCCATTAAAGTTAGGGAAACTGCCCTTTGTTTTGTATTAAGGTTAAAGGAATTTAAATATGGAAAATATAAAACTTATTGCTCCTTGTCTTTTTGGTGTAGAGAGTATTGCGGCTGACGAATTTCGCCGAATGGGATTCGAGTCGGTTGAAGCTGAAAATGGTCGAGTGCTACTCGAAGGCGATTTTAATATGCTTGCTCGAGCAAATATTAATTCGCGATTTGCCGAGCGCATACTCATTAATATGGGACAATTCCACGCTACTACCTTTACCGAGCTTTTTGACGGCGTTAAATCACTCCCATGGGAGAGATTTATAGGCAAAGACGACGCGTTCCCGGTAAGTGCTGGTTCAAGCATTAACTCTACACTTTTTAGTATTCCTGACTGTCAGTCTATTATTAAAAAGGCGATTGTTAACCGTCTTTCGTCAAAGTACGGTATTAGTTGGTTTAATGAAACTGGCGCGGAATTTAAGATTCGTTTTACGATTATTAAAGATAACGTAACCGTTACCATCGATACGTCGGGTGAGGGACTTCACAAACGTGGCTATCGCCGCAATTCAAATGATGCTCCACTAAAAGAAACGTTGGGTGCCGCTATGTGTGATTTGGCGCGTATTTTTCCAGACACACAACTATATGATCCATTTTGCGGTAGTGGTACGTTGCTTATCGAATCGGCGCTTATGGCTACAAAAACCGCTCCAGGTTTGCGTAGATTTTTTGCAGCAGAGAGATTTGCAAGTATTCCAAAAACAGCTTGGCAGCAAGAACGTATGCGCGCGCAAGACTTGATAATCAAAAACGTTGATTTTAAAGCGCAGGGCTATGATATTGATCCTGCTTGCGTAGAGCTAACGCTTGCAAACGCAAAAAAAGCCGGCGTTGAAAAGTACGTAAAAGCGGCGGTTGGTGATGTTAGAGATTTTAAAACCCCCGATGAACGTTTGCTTGTAATCACAAACCCACCTTATGGTGAGCGTTTGCTTGACGTGGCAGAGGCTGAAAAGCTTTACAAAATAATGGGTGAAAGATTTGATTTGACACCTGGTAAAAAGTATTTTGTAATTAGTCCTCACGATGAGTTTGAAAAGCACTTTGGCGCTACTGCAGATAAACGCAGAAAGCTTTATAACGGTATGATTAAATGTCAATTATTTATGTACTTTAAAAATAAAGGAATTTAAATTATGAGATATGTTTTTTATATCAATCCTGCGGCGGGAAAAGGCAAGCTACAAGACGATATTATCAACAATATAAAAGAGTACTTTGCTGATAAAGAACAAGAGTACAAAATATATATAACCAAAAGTCGACTAGACGCAAAACACGATGCTCGCAAAGAGGCCGAAACAGGTGACGAAATTCGTATGTTTGCGTGCGGTGGCGAGGGCACGGTATTTGAGGCGCTTAATGGTATTGCAGGCTTTAGTAACGTTGAACTTGGCGTTATACCATGTGGCTCGGCAAACGATTTTTTAAAGTTTTTTAATACACGTGACGAGTTTTTGGACATTAAGCAGCAAATCGAAGGCGATACTATAACTATGGACTTGGTTAAGGCGGGGGATAAATACTGTCTTAACGGTTGTTCGGTTGGTATGGATGCGGTTGTTGCAAGCCGTATGGCTACCTTTAAAAGATGGCCGCTAGTTTCGGGTTCGTTCGCTTATACTTTAGCTATAGTTAGAACATTTTTAGGTAAGATTGGCATTACTGCTAATATATCGGTTGATGGCGGCGAATTTGAGAAAAAGGTTTGTTTATTTGCGGCTATTGCTAACGGACCGTATTATGGCGGCGGTTATAAGGGCGCGCCAGAGGCGGTACCTTTTGACAACCAGCTTGATTATACGTTGGTCGACAAGATTTCAAAGTTAAAAATTTTAAAATTTTTAGGTATTTATAAAAAGGGTGAGCACAAAAAACTTGATTGTTGTACCCTTAAAAAATGTACGTGCATGGAGTTTACCGCTGATAAACCTATTCCGGTAAATCTTGACGGTGAGATCGTTGAAACGACAAATATGAAATTTGAACTTGTTAAAGATGCGGTTAAGTTTGTTGTACCCAAGTCGGTTGCGGCTAAAGTTTTAACAAAAGTTTAAAAATGCTAGTTGCTTGATTTTTGTTTTAAAAGACATATAATATACTATTAGATAAATTGTTAAGGAGATTTTATTATGACAATTAAACCATTGGCTGATAACGTTGTAATTAAAGCAACGGTAGCCGAAGAAACAACAAAAAGCGGTATTGTGCTTACATCCGCTTCAAAAGAAAAGCCTCAAATTGCAGAGGTTGTAGCAGTGGGTCCTGGTGGACTTGTTGACGGTAAGGAAGTTGTAATGACAGTAAGCGTTGGCGATAAGGTTATTGCTGCTAAATATGCCGGCACAGAAATTAAGGTTGATAACGAGGAATATACCGTTCTTCGTCTTTCTGATATTCTTGCAATAGTTGAGTAAGGAGATTTTATATTATGGCAAAAAACATTATATTTGGCGAAGACGCACGCAAAGCGCTTCAAACAGGCGTAGATAAGCTTGCTAACGCTGTTAAGGTTACACTAGGCCCTAAGGGTAGAAACGTTGTTCTAGACAAGAAATACGGCGCACCACTTATTACAAATGATGGTGTTACAATCGCTAAAGAGATTGAGCTTGAAGATGCTTTTGAAAACATGGGCGCACAGCTTGTAAAAGAAGTTTCTGTAAAAACAAACGATGCTGCAGGTGATGGTACAACAACCGCTACCGTTCTTGCGCAGGCTCTTATTAACGAGGGTATGAAGAACGTTGCTGCAGGCGCAAACCCAATGGTTGTTAAAAAGGGTATTAAGCTTGCGGTTGATAAGGCAATTGCTACAATTATTGATAACTCTCAAAAGGTTACCTGCACCGAGGATATCGCTCGTGTTGCTACTGTATCATCAGGCGATGCTCAAATTGGCGCGCTTATCGCAGAGGCTATGGAGAAGGTATCTGCAGATGGTGTTATTACTGTTGAAGAATCAAAGACCGCTGAAACATATTCAGAGGTTGTAGAGGGTATGCAGTTTGACCGCGGTTATATCACACCTTACATGGTAACCGATACCGATAAGATGGAAGCTGTTATTGATGATGCTTTTATTCTTATCACTGATAAAAAGATTTCAAATATTCAAGAGATTTTACCACTTCTTGAGCAGATTGTTCAGTCTGGTAAAAAGCTTGTTATCGTTGCCGAGGACGTTGAGGGCGAAGCACTTTCAACAATTATTGTAAACAAACTTCGTGGTACTTTTACTTGCGTTGCTGTTAAGGCTCCTGGTTTTGGCGACAGACGTAAAGAAATGCTTCGTGATATCGCTACTCTTACAGGCGGCGAAGTTATTACCGAAGAATTGGGTCTTGAACTCAAGGATGCAAGCATTATGCAACTTGGTCGCGCACGTCAGGTTAAGATTACAAAAGAAAACACTGTTATCGTTGATGGCGCAGGTGATAAGACCGCAATTAAGGATCGTGTAGCTCAAATTAGAAGCGAAATTGCTGTTACAACAAGCGAATTTGACCGCGAAAAACTTACCGAGCGTCTTGCAAAACTTGCAGGCGGTGTTGCGGTAATCAAGGTGGGTGCTGCTACCGAGATTGAAATGAAAGATAAGAAGCTTCGTATTGAAGATGCTCTTGCCGCTACAAAGGCTGCAGTAGAAGAAGGTATTGTAGCAGGCGGTGGTGTAGCGCTCCTTAACGCTATTCCTGCAGTTGCAGAACTTGCAAATAGCTCTGAGGGTGACGAAAAGACCGGTGTTAACATTGTGCTTAAATCATTGGAAGCTCCTATTCGTCAAATTTCGTATAACGCAGGTATTGAAGGTTCAGTAATCATTGATAAGATTGTTAATAGTGGTAAGGTAAATTACGGCTTTGACGCTTATAATGAAACATATACCGATATGATCGATGCTGGTATCGTTGATCCTACAAAGGTTACTCGTTCAGCACTTGAAAACGCAGCTAGCGTTGCTGCGATGGTGCTTACAACCGAAAGCCTTGTAGCAGACAGACCAGAAGACACAGCCGCAGCAAATGCCGCTGCAGCAGCTGCCGCAGCACAGGGCGGTATGTACTAAAAAAATTCTAACGCACCCAATTCAATGTTGGGTGCGTTGTTTTATATTATCGTAGAATTGACTAAAGTTTTCAGTTATGTTAAAATTAACAGTAGATACTTAATAGGAGGAACGCGTAATGTATGATTTACAAGCATTAGAGAATTTGTTTTTTAAAAAAGAGGTTACTGTTTATAGAATTCATACAACAGGTGATGTTACCGGCAAGGGATTCGCTTTTGGAAATATTGATGATTTTATGGAGTTCGTATTGCAACAAAAAATACATTGTGTATTTGCGTATGAACATTACGATTTTATTGAAGATTATTTAGTAACTGAGAAAATTATAGAAGAAGAAGGAAAACGTTTAAAAGATGAATTCTTAAATGAACTTATGCCACAAATAGAACAATATAATAAACAAATTGAAAAAATCAATTTCGATGTTCCTGCTATGATTTTACTTATGTGTATTTATGAAGCTCAAAGTTTTTATACAATTCTTGACAATAATGTTACAAAAGATTTAATTGAGCCTAAAGAAGTATTTAAAGAAATTTGCAATCAAAATGAAGAAAAATTTAATGAGATAAATATAAACACAAAAAAAGAAATAGAAAAATTAAAACAAGAATTAAGAGAAATCGTTTTAGCGGACAACCAATTTTTACTATGCACCAATAAAGATTTGCGTATGAGCTATGCTAAAAGTTTATTGCGAGAAAAACTGGATGCACATTTTCAACTATTGAAGACTCATTGGGATCATTATGGAAATGGACCATTATATTTTGAAGCATATAATTTTTTCGATATGATATGGAATGAACTAAAACAAAAGAAATAATTTTATTTGGTGATATAAATGGAATTACCTAAAAGAAAACCTATAAGGTTAAAAGATTATGATTACAGTACACCCGGTGTATATTTTGTGACAGTGTGTACTAAAAATAAGATTAATTATTTTTGGCACAACGTAGGGGCGAGCATTGCTCGTCCGCAAGATATACCCCTTAATGAAAATGGAAAAATAGTTGATAAGGCAATAAATAATATTCCTAAAATTTACAATAATATAACCGTTGACCATTATGTAGTCATGCCTAATCATATTCATCTTTTATTACAAATTCATTCTAATAAAAACGGACGACCAATGGTCGCCCCTACAATAGACAGGGTTATTCAGCAAATGAAAGGTTATGTTACAAAACAAATAGGTAAACTAATTTGGCAAAAATTGTTCCACGACCATATAATTCGTGGTGAGCAGGATTACAAAGAAATTTGGGCATACATAGACACCAATCCTATAAGATGGAAAGAGGATAAGTTTTATATTGAATAATAAATGAAGAGTTCTAACAACAAATTTGTTGTTAGAACTCTTTTTGCCATTTAATTATTTTATAAATTTATATTCAGCTGCTTCGTGATCGACGGGGTTGTAATTTTCGATATACTTGATAATCTCTTGTGGGTTATCGGAAATAAAGAGCAAGTCCATATTTTCTTTTGGCATAAATTTTTTATCAATAGCGTTGTTTAGCATATCAATAAGTGGATTGTAGTAGCCGTCGGTATTAAAGATTACAATTGGTTTTTTGAGTTTGCCGAGTTGACGGAGTGTGTATATCTCAAAAAACTCGTCAAACGTTCCAATACCACCTGGGGTGATGATAAACGCCTCGCTCATTTCGTCGAGCAACTGTTTTCTTTCACGCATTGTTTCGGTATATATCATTTTTGTACAATCAGCAAATAAAATACCGTCAACGTTGAAGAAAGAAGGGCTAATGCCAATTATTTCGCCCTTTTCGGCATAAGCGCCGCGCGCTACCGCGCCCATAAGACCAGCTGCCCCACCACCAAAAACTACCGAGTGGCCGTTTATTGCAATCTCTTTACCCAGAAGCTCGCCGGCATCTATAAAAGATTGATCTATCGCGTTTGATGACGCGCCATATATACAGATTTTCATACAAGTACCTCTTCGTTAAGAATTGCGCTTACAAGCGAGTCGCCTTTATATTCGAGTCGAAGTGAAAAGAAAGGTGTGCTATCGTTTTCGATAAGCTTTAAAAAGATTTTATCACCTTGCCATAGTGGTAGGTCGTATATTTTTTCTTTTTCTACCCATTCGAGCACGCCCTCGTCACACTCTTTGATTTGACCATCAAAATCGCAACAGGTAAACAAATGCATATATTCGGTAGGCCATTTGTCTGAAACAAATGTTATAATGCCGCGGTAATTGCATTTACCTAAAATTAAGCCTGTTTCTTCGGTCGCCTCGCGGCGAACGCATTGTTCGGGACTTTCGCGATCTTCGAACTTGCCACCAATACCTATCCATTTGTCTTGGTTTAGGTCATTTTCTTTTTTTATGCGGTGAAGCATAAGATATTTATTTTCTTTTTCGATGTAACAAAGGGTTGTGTTGATCATTATTCGTCTTCCTTTGGCGCGATTGTTTCGGGCATTACGTATCCTTCAAGGAAGAATATTTTATTTTGTTTGTTTTCGTAGTCGAAAATGTTATTGTACTGTATTTTTTCGTATTCGCTAAGTAGTTGCTTATATTCGCTATTATCACTCCACTTGTAGTAGTTGTTGTTAGCGTCAATATAACCAACTGTATCGATTACAGGAAGTGTTTCAGAAAGCGAGAGCAAATATTTGTTGTAGTCGGTTTGCTTAACACCTGCAACGTCGAGTACGTAAGCTGATAAATAGTTTGCACTGAGTTTATCTATTTCTTTTTCTTCTATATCGTAGTTAGCCCAAATATAGAAAGGTGTAACGTGACGTGCTTGCTCTTGTTCGATAGAAAGCGAGTTAACGTTATCGGTACCGAGTAATGCAGAAATAAATTCTGTTTCAATGTTTGGTTGATGGTCGCCAAACATACAAATAACGGTTGGCTCGTCAACACCCTTAAAATATTCGATAAGATTACGGAATGCATCGTCACTTGCTTTTACGAGAGAAAGGTATTTGTTTGCTTTATTGTAGTAGATCGGATTGGTATTATCGCCAATAGACTCTATTTTGATGCATTCGTCAAAGTTTTCGGCACTGGTAGCATAACCACCGTGATTTTGCATAGTTACGTTAAATGCAAAATAAGGCTTTGATTTATCACGATTTTCGAAGTTTTCGATAATTACGTCATAATTGAAACTATCGCTAACATATTGGCGAATAAGCATTTGGTTGCGCTCGGGATAGTATTCGTCGACTAGTCCTTGTAGATATTCTGCATTACCGCCGTGGCTACGATAGTCGTCAAGAATTGACGCATCTATCAAGTCTTCAAGGAAGGTGGTAGAGTTTATACCAAGATTACCATAAACAGGAACTCGGTCCCAACCAGTAGAATAATATGGGTGGAATGCCCAAGATGAATAGCCTTGACCCTCAAGAGTAGATACCAATGATGCTAGAGGATCTTTTACGTAAAGCATGTATGCGTTGCTGCCGGATGGCAAAAACGCAGTAGAGTGTCCTGTAAGGAATTCAAACTCGGTGTTAGAAGTACCCGCGCCAATAACCGGAACGTAAAGATTACCCTTAACGGTATTTTCGGTAAGGCTATGCATAAATGGCATGTAATCTTCGTTGGTTGTAAAATTGCCAAGCACACTCAAGTCTGAAAGTGATTCGTTCATTATACAGATAATGTTTGGCTCGTTTCCAGTAGGCTTGATGGTAGTGTCGGGTATTGTTTGATTATCTTCTTTGTTTATGGTGTTTGAAATATAATCGCCAATACTATCAGCATCATAACCGCTAGGTTCGGTCATATACATGTATTTTGTGTTACAGAAGAAACTAAATACGAAACCGTAATTACGATAGCCACGTGCTTGGTTCCAGAAGTCAGGAGCAACGCCCGCATCTGCGAAAATAGAGGTAAGGTAGAATATACAAATTAAAACGCTAAAGAATGAGCCCATAAATCCACGAGTAATAATTTTGGTTATTAATTTGAATTTTGGAGTGTTCATTCTAATGCTTATTACAAGCATGAAAATAAATATAAGCGTTGCAATTATAATTGTATAGGTTGGGGTGTAGTTATAGGTGTTTGCAACGTTTGCCGCCGTAGTAATGGCGAAAAAGTCCATAGGAATAAAAGGAGTGCCGCGGAACATCATAACGTAACAGTTTGCAAGAGCAAAACCGTAACATACTGCATTTATAAGGAGTGAGGTCACTCTAAAACTACCGGTAAGCGCAAATAAAAAGAATTGGAAGAATAATATTACTACGTAGTTTGCCAAAAAACCGAGATAGGTCATATCGTAAATAAATATGCCGTTTAGACACTCGGTCATAGTCATTGTTAGGATAGGGGATAGGAAGAAGAATAAAAAGTGCCAGAATTTATTAAAACGTATGGATTTAAGTTTTATGTTAAATACCATAAAGGCGCCTATTACCAAAGTTGCGAATATCGCAAACGCAAAGAGCCACCATTTAGCCGAAATCTTAAGCTCGGTGAACTGTGGGTTAAAGAACATAACCAAAAGCAATAAAACGCCTGAAACTATAGGACCTGCGATTATTGATCTTTTTGAAACCGAAATTTCAAAGAAACGCCCCGATCTAAGAATTTTTACAGGACCTTTTGCGGTTGCAACCTTTACGATAAAGTTTTTAATAATTATTAGATAACAAAGAAATTGTGTGGTGAAAAAATAATTAATTTTGCTAAATACTTTTGAAGCACTCACGTTTTATCTTCCTTTCATATACATACGTCGTTTATATATAATAAGTCAAAATAAGCATAATAACCTAAATTATCACATATTATATCACTTTTTGCAAAAAATTACAATAATTAATATATTAATAAATAATAAATATTATTTTTTGAATTTGTTGCAATATGCATAAAAAAATGTCCTGCATTTCTGCAAGACATTTTTTGTTATTTAATGATTAGATGCATTTAACGCCGATTGTAAGATTTTCGCCGTTGATATCCCATTCTTTGCTGTAGCCGTCGATATCACCAATTGTGATCGAGTCGGCAAGGGTATCGCCTGCGATATCGCTTGAAAGCTTGTTAACAATAGCGATAACCTTTTCGCTACCGTTCATTGTAATAGCGATATGGTCGGTTACGTTAAAGTTAGCTTCTTTACGCATTGTTTGGATTTTACTAACGATTTCGCGAACAAAACCTTCTTCGATAAGCTCGTCGGTGAGTGTAGTGTCAAGCGCTACGGTAATGCCGTGGTCGCTTACTGTGAAGAAACCTTCTTTTTGTTTTGCTTCGATAAGGAGGTCATCTACACCGAGACGTACTTCACCAGATGCAAAATCAAATACCAATTCGCCGTTTGCGTCAAGCTCTGCTTTAGCAGCGTTGCCGTCAAGTTCTGCGAGTGCGGTACGGATTTCGCCAAGTTGCTTACCGTACTTAGGACCAACGGTCTTAAGTTGTGGCTTAAAGCTATACGAAACGAGGTTGTCAACTTCGTTTGTAAAGTCAACTGACTTAATGTTAAGCTCGTCTTTAATGATATCTGCAAAGAAATTATCAAGAGCTATATCACATTTAACGTACATAGTGCTTAGTGGTTGACGATTCTTAATAGCAGAACCGTTACGTGCGCTACGACCGAGCACTACGATTTCAAGTAGGCTTTCCATATTTGCTTCGAGCGCTTCGTCGATAGCAGTTTCATCTACAACAGGGAAGTCGCAAAGGTGAATACTTTCTGGAGCGTTCTTATCTACGTTGCGAACAAGGTTTTGATAAATGCTTTCTGCCATAAACGGAATCATTGGAGCAGCAGCCTTAGCGGTGGTAACGAGTGCGTTGTAAAGTACGAGGTAAGCTGTTTCCTTGTCAGGAGTCATGCCCTGTACCCAGTAACGCTCACGACCGCGACGAACGTACCAGTTACTGAGTTCGTCAACAAAGTCTTGAAGTGCGCGAGCAGCTTCAGGAATGCGATAGTTTGCAAGGTTTTCGTCAACTGCCTTAACCATTGAGTTAAGTTTTGAAATGAGCCACTTATCCATAACTGTAAGATTAGCAGGATTTAGTGTGTGAGCAGTTGGATCGAATTTGTCGATGTTAGCGTAGAGTACGTAGAACGCATAGGTGTTCCAAAGTGTACCCATGAATTTGCGTTGACCTTCAACAACGGCTTTACCGTGGAAACGGTTAGGCAACCATGGAGCAGAGTTGGTGTAGAAGTACCAACGAATAGCGTCTGCACCGTAGCTTTCAAGTGCGTCAAAAGGATCAACTGCGTTACCCTTTGACTTAGACATCTTTTGACCATTTTCGTCTTGAACGTGACCGAGAACGATTACGTTTTTATACGGCGCCTTATTGAAAATAAGGGTTGAAATAGCCATAAGAGAGTAGAACCAACCACGTGTTTGGTCAACCGCTTCTGAAATAAAGTCAGCAGGGAACTGTGACTCGAATAGATCCTTGTTTTCAAATGGATAGTGGTGTTGTGCAAATGGCATAGCGCCTGAGTCAAACCAGCAGTCGATAACCTCTGGTACGCGGTGCATTGCCTTGCCGCAATGAGGACATTTGATGGTAACTTCGTCGATATATGGACGATGAAGTTCAATATCGTCCGGGCAGTTGTCGGACATTGATTTTAGTTCTTCAATGCTACCGATAGAGTGCATGTGACCGCAATCACAAGTCCAGATATTAAGTGGAGTACCCCAATAACGGTTACGAGAAATACCCCAGTCTTGAACGTTCTTTAGCCAGTCGCCAAAACGTCCCTTACCGATGCTTTCTGGAATCCAGTTAACAGTATCGTTGTTGCGGATGAGATCATCCTTAACAGCGGTCATCTTGATGAACCAAGATTCACGAGCATAGTAAATAAGTGGAGTATCACAACGCCAGCAGTGTGGGTAGTCGTGTTCAAACTTTGGAGCGTCGAAGAGAAGACCTGCTTTTTCAAGGTCAACTAGCACCATTGGGTCAGCCTTTTTAACAAACACGCCGGCATAAGGTGTTTCGCTAGTAAGGTTACCTTGACCATCAACGAATTGAACGAATGGAAGGTCGTATTTTCTACCAACCTTTGCGTCGTCTTCACCGAATGCAGGAGCGATATGAACGATACCTGTACCATCGGTCATGGTAACGTAGCTGTCGCAAGTGATAAAGTGACCTTTTTTGTTTTGCTTTTCGCAAACAGGTTTTACGTAGTCAAATAGTGGCTCGTACTCTTTATATTCAAGTTCAGCGCCCTTATAGCTTTCGATAACTTCGTAAGCTGCGGTATCTTCGGTAGCAAGTTTGCCTAGCACCTTATCAAGAAGAGCCTCTGCCATGTAGTAGGTATAGCCGTCAGCAGCCTTAACTTTGCAGTAGGTTTCGTCCGGGTTTACGCAAAGAGCAACGTTTGATGGAAGTGTCCATGGAGTTGTTGTCCAAGCAAGGAAGTAAGCGTCTTCATTTACAACCTTAAAACGAACAACCGCACTGCGTTCTTTTACGTTTTTATAGCCTTGCGCTACTTCGTGAGAAGAAAGAGGGGTACCGCAACGTGGGCAATAAGGAACGATCTTAAAGCCTTTGTAAAGTAGACCTTTATCAAAGATTTGCTTTAATGCCCACCATTCTGACTCGATAAAGTTGTTGTCATAGGTTACGTATGGGTTATCCATATCAGCCCAGAAACCAACGGTTTTTGAGAAATCTTCCCACATGCCTTTGTATTTCCAAACGCTTTCTTTACAGTGACCGATAAATGGATCAAGACCATATTCTTCGATTTGTTCTTTACCGTCAAGACCTAAGAGCTTTTCAACTTCAAGCTCAACAGGAAGACCGTGTGTGTCCCAACCGGCTTTACGAGGAACCATGCAGCCCTTCATTGTGCGGTAACGAGGAATCATATCCTTGATAACACGGGTAAGAACGTGACCTATGTGTGGCTTACCATTAGCGGTAGGAGGGCCGTCATAGAACACGTATGGTGTGCCTTTAGCCTTGGTTTCGATACTCTTTTCAAAGATTTTGTTATCGTCCCAAAACTGTTTAATTTTCTTTTCTTGCTCTACAAAATTTAGATTTGGAGAGATATTGTCGTACATAGCTATTTTCCTTTCAATAGTTAAGATAAAAAATTTTGTTTAGAGGGATTGATATTGTATATCCCACCGTCACGGCGTTGCCGTGCCACCTCCCTTTAGGCAAGGGAGGCAAAACTTTAAAAATAAAATCCCCGTCCTAAATAGGACGAGGATGAAAAAATACATCTCAAGTTTAACCACCTATTTGAACGGACCAATATCCGCACTCCCGATAACGGTGGAGATGACCGTCGTACGCTACTATTATTTCACGCAGAAGCTCGGAAGTGATATTCACGCGTTTTTATACTGTCGGACTTACACCGCCACCGACTCGCTAAAAGTATAGGGTAAAACACGTTACTGTCTTCGTCACAGCCTTTACCGAGCATAATATTACCACAAACGTTTTAAAAAATCAATAGTAAAGATAAATAATATATATAATATGGCAAAATTGCTTGAAATTGGGCGGTGTGAATAGTATAATATTAGTGCAAAATTTTTGTATTTAGAGGTTGTTTGATGCCGTTAGTAGAGAGAGTGGAACATATTTACGAGCCTAATCCTTTAGCGTGTGGACAAGCGGTGCTTGCGATGCTTTCGGGAATGGACGTAAAAGATATATTCGAGTTAGTAAAAACTGAAAAAGAAACTACGTTAAAAGATATGAAAAACGCTTTAAAGGCACTTGAAATAGAGTTCAAAGAAAATAGGGTAGAGGTAAGTAAAAAGAGCGAACTTCCTCGCGTTGCTATGCTTAGTCTAGAAACGCCAAAGTGCTGGCATTGGTCGTTGTTTTTTGACGGCACGTTTTACGACCCCGAGTATGGTGTGCTAGATGATTTTCCGCCCAGTAATCGCAGATATTTTTGGGAAATCGTGGGTTGACAAACGGGTAAGTAAATATTAGAATAAAACGAACGTATCCCACCACCGCTAGCGCGGTCCCCCTCCCTTTAGGCAAGGGAGGCAGTTTTGTTAAGGAATAAAGGTGATGTTATGGTAAAGGTTTCTCCATCAATTTTGATTTCGGATTTTTTAACGCTTAAAGATAGCATTAAAGAGCTTGAAAAAGCGGGCGTAGATATGCTTCATCTTGATGTTATGGACGGTAATTTTGTGCCAAATATTTCGTTTGGTGTGCCTGTTATTAAGTCGATAAGCGAGCATACTGATTTGCCGCTTGACGTACATTTGATGATTGATAGACCACACAGATACATAGAAGAATTTGCAAAGTATGCCGATCTATTAGGTTTTCATTACGAGGCGGGTTCGGACAACGTAGAAACGCTTAAAAAGATTCGTGAGCTTGGCTGTAAATCTTGTATTACAATTAAGCCTGCAACTCTTGCGGAGGCAATTTTTCCACTGTTGCCGCTTTGTGACATGGTGCTTGTAATGTCGGTAGAGCCAGGCTTTGGCGGACAAAAGTTTATGCCAATGGCACTAGATAAGATAGCTGCTATTAAAGCTGAATGTGAGCGTCAAGGACTAGAGATTGATATTGAAGTCGACGGCGGTATAAACGCTGAAACTGCGCCACAAGCAATTGCCGCGGGCGCAAACGTGCTAGTAGCGGGCAACTTCTTGTTCTCGGCCGATGATATGGGCGCAAAGGTTAAAGAAATTAAGGCGCTTTAATTTTGAATATATTGTTCACGTTTGGTAATACTTACCTTGAAGGGTGAGTGTTAAAGTGAGTGAGAAAAACAGTAGCGCGTTTAAAGTGTTTTTAAGATCAATGATTATTACACTTTGTGCGATTTCTTTGCTTTTAATAGGCTATTTTACTGCCGGATTTTTATCGGGCGGACTGTAAAAAAATTAAAGACCTCTGCTTTTGGCAGAGGTCTTTTTGTTGTTTTGATTATAAAACTTTACTTAAAAATTCTTGCAATCTTGGGCACTTAGGGTTGTTGAAGATTTCTTCTGGTGTGCCTTCTTCTGCGATAACGCCCTCGTCGATAAAGATTACTCGGTCGGCAACCTCGCGAGCAAATCCCATTTCGTGGGTAACTATCGCCATTGTCATACCCTCGCGAGCAAGGTCTTTCATAAGTTCGAGTACTTCGCCAACCATTTCGGGGTCGAGCGCGCTTGTAGGCTCGTCAAAGAGCATTACTTCAGGATTCATGCAAAGCGCACGAACGATAGCGATACGTTGCTTTTGACCGCCTGAAAGTTGTGAAGGGTAGGCCTGGGCTCTGTCTGCAAGACCAACTTTTTGTAGTAGCGCCATAGCTTTTGCTTCGGCATCTTCTTTGGTCATTTTAAGAAGTTTTATTGGAGCGATGGTCATGTTTTTGAGTATGGTCATGTGTGGAAAAAGATTAAATTGCTGGAACACCATACCCATTTTTTGACGATGGAGGTTGATATTTACTTTAGGAGCGGTTATATCGGCATCATTAAAATAAATATGTCCGTCACTTGGTTCTTCTAAAAGATTTAGGCAACGTAAGAAGGTGGATTTACCGGAACCAGAAGCGCCGATAATAACGACAACTTCACCGCGTTTAATTTCGGTATCAATTCCTTTAAGAACTTTAATATCGTTAAAGTTCTTTATTAAACCTTCAACCTTTATTAAAGTATCATTAGTGATCACTCTTACGCAACCTCCTTTCAAGTAATCCTACAAGTTTAGTAAGAATTACAACAATTACAAGATAAATAAGAGCTACTGCGATGAGTGGCATAAAGTTACTGTAAGTGATTGAACGAATCTTAAGACCGCCTTGAGTAAGGTCGGCAACGCCTATGTAGAAGGCAACGGATGATTCTTTAAGCAAGGTGATAAATTCGTTTGCAAGGGCAGGAAGTATAGCCTTGAATGCTTGTGGTACAACAACGTGAATCATTGTTGACGCGTAGTTAAAACCAAGACTGCGACCTGCTTCTATTTGACCGCGGTCAACCGACATAATACCACCACGCACAATTTCTGCCACGTAAGCGCCACTGTTTAGACCAAAACATAATACAGCAGCAGGGAATTTGTCAACGCCTGCGGGAAGTAGGAATACGAAATAAATGATAAGCAACTGTACCATTACCGGCGTACCGCGCATAATGGTAAGATAAAGAGAAAATATTCTATCTAACGTTTTAAGTTTGCCTGTTGTTTGATAAGTGCAACGAATTATTGCAACAAAGAAACCTATAAACGTACCGATCAAGGCCGAGAGGCCGCTTATTGCAAGTGTCATTAACAAACCGTCTGATAGATATTTCCACTGCGCTTTATCGATAAAGTTTCTTTTAAATTCGTCGGCAAAATCGTTCCACCATTTTGAAAAAGGTCCGCCAACGTCAGGTTTTTTATTATCGTAATTTTTTAGCGCTAAACATTGCTTTATACCCGTTTTTAGAGTGTTTTTCTTGGTGATATCAACGTTTTCACCATCAACGGTAACAGAGTTTACGCTATTTATCTCGTCAACTATCGTTATGAGACCGCCTGTGCATTTATCAACAGCTGAATCTTCTAGAAATAGTGAAAATTGATTTTCTTCTATTTCATATAATTGAAGTGTAACGCTACCTGAAATTGGTTTTGCATCTTCAATATAAAGATTTAACTGCGAAGCGATATCAATACTTATACGTGTTGCGTTTGTTGAAATACCGTTTTTTTCGTTTTCGAAGTATTTTTTACATACGGCTGACAAAAGATCTGCCTTGTGTGTTTTAATAACCGAGCCGATATCCAGAGTGTTATATTCGCAGTCCAATATAAGATTTTTTTCATCGCCAATTTCTACGGATTTAACGGTTATTTTAGTATTACTTAAAACTTTTTTAGAACCGATTGCAGTTGATTTGGCAAGGGAAGAAAAGGTGTTATCAACAATTGCTTGACTTTCGCTTACCGAGAGTTCTTTGCTAACGGTTCTACCTTTTGATTCGGTAATAAAAATGGTTGTTAATAGTCCGAGAATTAGAGCTGCTATTACGGCTAGAATTATTAGCCTGCTTTTGGTTTTTTTAAGCTTCATAAATTTCTCCAAACCGTAGAAAATAGGAATGATAAAAAATCATTCCCATTTCCCGTGTATGTGTTAAATTTTAAATTTAAATTATTTGATGTACTTATCAACGATAGCTTGGATTGTGCCGTCAGCTGTGAGCTCTGTGATAGCGGTGTCGATTGCTTCGAGAAGAGCTTCGTTATTTTTTGCGATACAAGCAGCATAGTCTTCGTCTGCGTATGATGTTTCAAGAATCTTAAGACCTGTGTTGTTTGCAACGAATGATTTAGCTGGTTCGTTGTCGATGATAACGCAATCAACGTCGCCGCCGATAAGTGCAGCTACAGCTTCGTTACCAGTTGTGTATGGAGTAACGAGGCCTTCGCCAAAATCGTCGGTAGCATAGATATAACCGGTTGTGCCAAGCTGGGTGCCTACTTTGTAAGCAGCGCCGTCAGCATAGAGATCGTCAACGCTAGTGATTGGTGAGCCTTCTTTAACGATGATTGACTGAACGCCCTTAGCATAGCTGATTGAGAAGTTAACGCTCTTAAGACGTTCTTCTGTGATTGTCATACCAGCAAGACCAAGGTCAACCTTGCCTTCGGTAACAGCTGTGATGATTGAATCAAAAGCCATGTCTTCAATAACGAGTTCAAGACCGAGCTTTTCAGCGATAGCAGCAGCGATTTCAGCGTCGATACCAACGATCTTGTCGCCATCATAGTATTCGTATGGTTGGAAATAAGCGTTTGTAGCCATGATGAGTTTGCCTTCTTTAACGGTTGTTAAAGTAGCTTTTTCTGTTGTAGTTGGTTTGCTTTCGCTTGTTGTGTCTTCAGCGCCGCAGCCTGCAAAGCAGAGGAGCATGCAAAGAGCCATAACTAAAGCAATGATTTTCTTTAAGTTTTTCATTTTTGTGTACCTCATTTCAAAAATTTTAATAAATTGGTTACATATATTATGTAACTTTAGGGATGGGCAAATTCTAGCACACTAAAGTGCTTTTGTCAAGCGAATTTGCATAAATATATTGTTTGGATTGAATTTTAAATAAAAATATGCAAAAAACAATGCATATTCTTATCTTTAGGATAAAAATATGCATTTTGTTAGTAGAAACTGTGGGCGGCAAATTTTTGCTCTTCGCGGATGAGTTTTATTAGCGTTTCGATATTTTTATACGCTGTTTTAAAATTTTCATCCTCGTGGTTGTCACCTAGTATCATTTGACCGATATACATTGTGATTTGGTCTAAAAAATCGTGATTTACGTAGATGGACATTTTGTTTTTTCTTTTGTTCCACGATTTTGTTAGGGTATCGCTCGTGATATTATTGCTTGCAAAGTTTTGCACGTCGTTTATGGTGTCGTTGCAATAACGATTGACTGCAAAATGCGAATAAAAAGCCAAAGAGATTAGCGCGATCAAAATAACCGCCGCATAAATTAGTCTTTTCATATTTTATTTATTATAATCCTTTTCATATATGGTGTGATTGCCGTTGCGGTCGAGTGTCATTAGGAATATATCGCTGATTTTATATTTGCTATGCTTTAATATTTTGTAAAGTTTGTTTTTATTGCTTTGTAGCGCCTTTAACGATTCGGCAACAATTTTGCCGTCGCTAATAACGGGCAGGGGCAATGAGTCGTCGGGCAGGTTTAGTTTTAGGTCTTTGGTTGTTACGGTTTGAGCATCTTTTTTAAGTAACACGCTTAAATTACCGTTTACTTCAAGTACTGCAAAGGCTACGTCAGATAGGTTAAAAACGTCTTTGTTGCGCAAAAGTTCGATTAAATCGATGACCGTCATACGCACGTCACGCATGGCTTGTTGGTCGATAACGCCGTTTTTTATTATAACTACCGATTTGCCGTTTAACACTTTGCGAATCATAAAGCTTTTCATAGAAAGTATAGACGCGATAATTTCGAGAAAAATGAGTACTGATATTGCCGCGACTCCTACTAAAACGGGTTGTTCGTTATCTTGTAGAGGTATGGCGGCGATCTCGGAAATTAGCAAAGTAACGACAAGCTCGTTGGGCTGCATGTCACCGATTTGGCGCTTGCCCATAAGGCGTATTGCGATCGTTACGGTTAGGTATAATATAATTGTTCGCATAATGGTAGAAATCATTGTATAATCACCGCAAATAGTATTTGCTTTTTTTCTTGCATTATTAATAATGTAATGATATAATAAAACTACCAATATATAACTATAATGTCAGAGTGAGGTATTTGTTTTGGCAAGCAATAATTTAAACAAGGCAAGTTTTTTTAGCGATATGAAAAAATTCATGCCGCTTCTTAGAAACTTGGTTTCAAAAGACTTTAAAATTAAATATCGTCGTAGCATACTTGGTGTTGCTTGGAGCGTTCTTAATCCGCTATTTACAATGCTTGTATTGACCGTTGTATTTAGCAAACTTTTAAGAATTGACGTAGGAACAGATTTTGCTACTTATTATATCGTTGGTGCTTCTATGTGGACGTTTTTTGCTGAAGCAACTTCAAATTCTTTAAGTTCTATAATTAGCTCAGCCTCACTTATTAAAAAGGTGTATATTCCAAAGTATATTTTTCCAATAGAAAAGTGTTTGTTCTCGTTGGTTAATTTTGCGTTTACTTTAATTGCGGTATTGATTGTAATGTTTGCGCGTGGTGTTTATCCAACGTGGACTTCGCTACTTTTCTTTGTTCCACTTATTTATTGCTTTGTATTTGTGTGTGGCGTAAGCTTGTTTTTGAGCGCGGCTACCGTTTACTTTAGAGATATACAGCATCTTTACGGCGTATTGCTTACAATGCTAATGTATTTGACACCTATTATTTATAATACCGATTCGCTTGAGGGTCATACTCTAGTTCTAAAAGTTGTTAACGCTAATCCTATGACACATTACGTTAAGTATTTCCGTGATGTTGTTATGAATAATACAATACCTGATTTGACGGAAAATTTAATATGCATTGCTATGGCAGTTGGTGTATTTATAATTGGCGCGCTTATATTTAAAAAGGCGCAGCGCAAGTTTATTCTTCATATATAAAGGAGTGTGTTTTGAATGTCTAACGAGAATGCTGTTGAGCTACGCAACGTTGAAATGCACTTTAATATGAGTAAGGAAAAACTTGAAAGTCTTAAAGAGTATTTTTTAAAGCTTATTAAACGCGAGCTTCATTATGAAGATTTTATTGCCGTAAACGACGTATCTTTTGATATTAAAAAAGGTGACGTTTTTGGTATTGTTGGTCTTAATGGTTGCGGTAAGAGTACAACCCTTAAGATGATTTCGGGCATATTGGAGCCTACTAAAGGTAGTGTTAAAACCTACGGTACTATTGCGCCGCTTATAGAGCTTGGCGCGGGTTTTGATATGGACCTTACTGCGCGAGAGAACATTTACCTTAATGGTTCTGTGCTTGGTTATTCTAAAAAGTTCATTGACGAAAAGTTCCAAGATATTGTTGATTTTTCAGAGATGCACGAGTTTTTGGACGTGCCGATGAAGAACTATTCTTCGGGTATGGTGGCGCGTATTGCTTTTGCTATTGCTACGGTTACTACCCCTGATATACTTATCGTTGACGAGATTTTGGCGGTAGGTGACTTCTTGTTCCAGCAAAAGTGTGAAGATCGTATAAACGCGATGATAAACGATGATACTACCGTTATTATTGTTTCGCACTCTATTGAACAAATCGAGCGTCTTTGCAAGCATTGCGTATGGCTTGAAAAGGGTAAAATCAAGATGATTGGCGACGCGTTAGAGGTTTGCGACGCGTACAAAAACTCTCAAAGGTAGGCCTGGTTAATGTTTGAAAAGACACCTGTGCAGGAAAAATCTTTTAAAGGTTTTTTAAAAAGATTAGCACTTCGACTAAAAGAACATCCACGCGTTTTTGCGTTTGTTAGATTTTTTATAGTTGCTTTAAGAAAAATCCGCCGCAAGCTAAATCGTCTTGTTGGCGGCTTTACTGTGCGCTATAAGATAAGTGGTCGCCGCAGAAAAAGAGAGATGGCAGCCACCTTTGACAAAAACGTAAAGTTTAGTGTTGTAGTGCCGTTATATAATACGCCGATAAAATTCTTGAAAGAAATGATTAATTCGGTTCGTAATCAGACTTATAGCAACTGGCAACTTTGTTTGGCTGATGGTAGTGATGGCGAGCATGCTTACGTTGGCGAGTACGTAAAAGGTATATCTGACGATAGAATTTGTTATAAAAAACTTGCCGAAAACAAGGGTATTGCCGATAACACAAACGAGTGTATCGCTATGGCGGAGGGCGATTTTATAGCGCTTTTTGACCATGACGATTTACTACATCCATCTGCGCTTTTTGAAATGGCAAAGGCAATAGATGATGGCGCTGATTTTGTATATACCGACGAGGTTACCTTTGTTGGCAAGACTAGAAATATAACCATTTATAACTTTAAGCCTGATTATTCGCCCGATACTTTGCGTTCATATAATTATATATGTCATTTTACCGCCTTCTCAAAGCGTTTGCTCGATACTGTTGGTGGTTTTAACAAAGAGTATGATGGCAGTCAAGACTACGATCTTATTTTGCGTCTTACTGAAAAGGCAAAAAATATTGTTCATATACCTAAAGCGCTATATTTTTGGCGTTCGCACAAAGCGTCGGTAGCATCGGACGTATCGGCTAAGCCCTACGTTGTAGAAAGCGCTAAAAAGGCGCTAAAGGCTCATATAGAAAGACTTGGTCTTTCGGGCAGGGTAGAAGATGCGGTTGTGCCAACTACCTATAAAATACAGTATGATATTACGGGCGAGCCGCTTGTATCAATTATTATTCCTAATAAAGACCATACCGATGACCTAGAAAAATGTCTAGCGTCGGTTTACAGTAAATCGACCTATAAGAACTTTGAAGTTATTGTTGTAGAAAACAATAGTACCGAGGAAGAAACCTTTAAGTATTATGAAGAGGCTAAACTCAAGTATAATAATTTAAAGGTTATTGTTTGGGAAAGCGGATTTAACTACTCGGCTATAAACAACTTTGCCGCAAAGCAGGCGACGGGCGAGTATATACTTTTGCTTAACAACGATATCGAGGTAATAACGCCCGATTGGTTAGAGCAGATGCTTATGTTTGCGCAGCGTAAAGACGTGGGCGCGGTTGGTGTGAAGTTATATTATGACGACGACACCATTCAGCACGCGGGTGTAATTGTTGGTCTTGGCGGCGTGGCGGGACACGCTCACAAATATTTTGCACGTGAAAATCCCGGTTATATGGCAAGGGCAAGTATTGCGCAAAATCTTAGCGCGTGTACTGCGGCGTGCTTGATGATTAGAAAAGACGTGTACGATGAAGTGGGCGGTCTTGAAGAAGGATATGCCGTAGCCTTTAACGATATTGATTTTTGTATGAAGATTCGCGCGGCAGGGTATTTGATAGTATTTACTCCGTTTGCAGAGTTTTATCATTACGAATCAAAGAGTCGCGGTGATGAAGATACCCCTGAAAAGAGAGCGCGTTTTAATAGCGAGGTGTTCCGTTTTCAAGATAGATGGGGTAAGGAGCTTAAAGCGGGTGATCCCTATTACAACCCAAATTTAACACTTGATAGTGAAGATTTTTCGCTTAGATAAACTTAAAACTGCCATTCTTTTGGGTGGCAGTTTATTGTTTCTTATATATTGTTAAAAAAATAACAATAAAATTTATCGCAAAAAAGAATTTTTAAAAAAGATTGTTTATTTTTTAACAAACCCATTGACATTGCGTATTATGTAGTATATAATGATGTCAAATTCGGGAAAATGATCCCTTTATGGAGGTTTTTTGTTATGGCAAGAGTTTATAATTTTAGTGCAGGTCCTTCAATGTTACCTGAAGAGGTACTTAGAACTGCGGCTGATGAAATGATGGAATACGGTACAAGTGGTCAATCTGTAATGGAAATGTCACACCGTAGCAAAGAATATCAAGCAATTTTTGACGAGACTGAGGCAAATCTTCGCGAGATAATGAATATTCCTGATAATTATAAGGTATTGTTCTTGCAGGGTGGCGCATCAACACAGTTTGCGATGATTCCACTTAACCTTATGAATAAAAATAAGAAAGCTGACTTTATTATTACTGGTCAGTGGGCAAATAAAGCGTATAAAGAAGCGGCTCGTTATGGTGCGGCTCGCGCGGTAGCAAGCAGCGCTGATAAGACATATTCATATATTCCAAAGACAACTGCGGCTGACTTTGACAAGGACGCTGACTTTGTTCACATTTGTATGAACAACACTATTTATGGTACAAAGTTTAACCAGTTGCCAGAAACCGGTGACGTGCCACTTATTGCTGATATTTCTAGCTGCATTTTGTCAGAACCAATTGACGTATCAAAGTTTGGTATGCTTTATGCAGGCGCTCAAAAGAACGTTGCTCCTGCAGGTGTTACAATTGTAATTATTCGTGAGGATCTTATTGGTAACGCAATGGATATTACACCAACAATGCTTAACTACGTAACACACGCTGAAAACGGCTCTATGTTTAACACTCCACCTTGCTATGCGATTTATATTGCAGGTCTTACATTTAAGTGGATTAAGAAGATGGGTGGTCTTGAAGCAATTAAGGAAATGAACGTTAAAAAGGCTAAGATACTTTATGATTTCCTTGATAATAGCAAGATGTTTAAGGGTACTGTTGTAGCAGAAGATCGTTCACTCATGAACGTACCATTCGTTACAGGCAACGAAGAACTTGACGCTAAGTTTGTTGCAGAGTCAAAGAAAGCAGGCTTTGTAAATCTTAAGGGTCACCGTAGCGTTGGCGGTATGAGAGCGTCAATCTATAACGCAATGCCGGTTGAAGGCGTAGAAAAGCTTGTTGAATTTATGAAGAAATTTGAAGAGGAGAACGCATAATGTTTAAGATTAAAACTTATAATAAAATCTCTAAAATTGGTCTTCAGGTTTTTGATGACAAATATACCGTAGGTGATGAAGTAGATAACGCCGACGGCGCGATTGTGCGTTCTGCGGCTTTGCACGATACTGAATTTCCGGCTTCTTTAAAGGCTATTGCACGTGCGGGTGCCGGTACTAATAATATTCCGATTGATCGCTGCAGCGAGCAGGGTATAGTTGTATTTAATACTCCTGGCGCTAACGCAAACGCGGTTAAAGAGTTGGTTCTTGCCGGTATGCTTATTTCATCTCGTCGTGTTATTCCTGCAATTGAGTGGGCAAAAACACTTAAAGGCGAGGGTGATGCTGTAGGTAAGTTAGTAGAAAAAGGCAAGGGCGCTTTTGCTGGTCCTGAACTTAAGGGTAAGACACTTGGTATTATTGGTCTTGGCGCTATCGGTGTTATGGTAGCGAATGCCGCTAACCACCTTGGTATGACGGTTTATGGTTACGACCCATATCTATCGGTTAACTCTGCTTGGAATCTTAACCACAATGCTGTTCACATTTATGATATTAACGAGATTTACAAAAAGTGCGATTATATTAGCGTACACGTGCCGCTAGTTGAAAGCACAAAGAATATGATTAACGCTGACGCTATCGCTATGATGAAAGACGGCGTACGTATTCTTAACTTCTCTCGCGCGGCGCTCGTAAATTCTGACGATATGCTAAAAGCACTTGAAAACGGCAAGGTTGCGGCTTACGTTACCGACTTCCCAACAGAAGAAATGCTTTGTGTTGACGGTGTTATCGCGATTCCTCACTTGGGCGCATCTACACCAGAGTCTGAAGATAACTGTGCTGATATGGCAGCAAGACAGCTTGTTGACTATATTGAAAACGGTAATATTGTTAACTCTGTAAATATGCCTGCAATTACAATGCCAAGAAGTGGTAAACACCGTGTTTGCGTAATTCATAAGAATATACCAAATATGCTTACTGCAATTACAGGTATTGTTGCTGAAAACAACGTTAACATCGAAAATATGCTTAACAAGTCAAGTGGTGATTACGCTTATACTATGATAGACGTAAGCGTTGACGATACTGCGGCTGTAGAGGAAAGAATTGCGGCGGTAGACGGTGTAATTAGAGTACGCGTTATTTAATAAAATTTTAATAAATAATTCACAGCAAATAGAAAAACACCTGCTAAATTTTAGCAGGTGTTTTAATTATTTTTTAACTGTTTCGTTTTCTTTTTGAGCTGCGCCTTTGCGTATATCTTCTATTTTAACGCTAGACGTGTGAGGAATTGCTTTCCACTCAACCTTTTTGAATAACGCTACAACCAACGAATATTTACCGATAAGATCAAATATTGGGAAGGTGATACAGAACCAAACTTTTTTAAAGAAAGGTATGTGTTCAATGTGTTTGCGTTCTATAAAATAGATATAAACTGCAGAGAAAATATTTTTAAAGTAGCTAACAAACGATGCGTAGAATGCGGAAAGCGTCATAATTCCAATGACGGCTCCATTGCCGTGGTTGGCGCTGACGAATTTTAATCCGTCGATAACAGGTGTGCCAAATGCGCCGATTTTAAAGAAATCAAAATCGTAGCACTGCCAACCGATGAGAATGAGTGTTAATATCAAATAATATTTAACGATTCTTTTAAGTAGGATTAGTATTGCGCGAGGGTAAACGACCGACAACATATCAAGACTCATAAAGCGAAGTCTTATATTGTTGAAGAGTTTTTTCCACCAAGGAGCATCTTTACAGTCACGATTTGCAGCGCCGTGAGTGATAAAAATGTGTTTTAAAAGTTTTGGTCCGGTTTCTGCAAGAGCTTGGAGATGACCTTTTGACCAACGAACACGTTGACGCCAAGCAATCTTCATATCGACGGGTTGTTCATCGTAGAATTCAGCGTCGTTGTTATAAGATATTTGATAGCCTTGTGCTACGGCATCGGCACAAAACGCGCGGTCTTCAGTAAGAGAAACGTAGTTCCAACCGTCTTTGATAAGCTCGTGGGCAAATAAAAATCCTGTTCCTTGAATACGTGTAGCCAAGTGGAACAATGAACGAGCACGGTGTTCGTTACGAACGGTACGCAACCAGTGCACACCATAAGAGGCTGAAATCCAGTTATCGCCAAAGTTTTTGGTGTTACGGTAAGAAGTAACAATCTTTTGTCCCGCGTCGAAAGATTCGTTCATGCGGGTGATATAGTCTTCTTTAAGTAGGTTGTCGGCGTCGAAGATGAAATAACCTTCAAAGCTTTCTACACCGTAGTCGCGGCGAATGTTTTCTACCAAGAATTGTAGAGCGTAACCCTTGGTGCGGTGCTCTGAATCAAAACGTTCATAGCAAATGGCGCCAAGCTCACGTGCGATTTTAGCGGTATTGTCAGTGCAGTTATCAGCTACTACAAAAACCGTTACAAGTTCTCGGGGGTAATCTTGTTGATTGATACTGTCAATCAAATTACCGATAACCGTTTCTTCATTTCTGGCTGCAACAAGTATAGCGTACTTGTGATTTTGCTTTGCCTCCTTAAATTTTCTTGTGAAGAAAAGACCGGTTATTTTGTAAACGTTTTTGTATTTTAGCAGTGCGCCGATGGAGTCAGAAACGGTGTCGATGACGTCTCTGATAATCAATAAAATTTTTATTAAAGTTTTCATAGCCAGCATATTATATCACCAATCGACAAAAAAATCAATAGTGGTATATTTTGCTTGTAATTTTGTTAATAATGTTATATAATAAGTTGAATAATTATTTAGAATAGGAGTGTTAGTGCTTGTTATTAGATGCATTGAGATATAGTTATGATTTAGGCGAGATATTGATGATGGTGGTTGCAGCTGCTGTTGTTATATTCTTTACGTTGCCGATACATGAGTGGGCGCATGGTTTTGTGTCTACAAAACTTGGTGACCCTACACCGCGAATGCAGGGAAGACTTACCCTAAACCCTATGGCGCATATAGACTGGATAGGCGCTATTAGTATTTTGCTTGTGGGTATTGGTTGGGCAAAGCCGGTGCAGGTAAATGCAAGATATTATAAATATCCTAAGTGGGGCATGGCGCTAACAGCTCTTGCAGGCCCATTATCCAACTTGATTCTTGCGTTTTTGGCTATACTTTTATTTTACTTAATAGAAACAATCTTTATTGTTACTGGCATTTATTTAGAACTTTATGAAATAGTTTCGGTTATGGGATACTTTTTTGGGTTAGTTGCTAGAATCAACGTATCTCTTGCAATATTTAACCTTATACCATTGCCACCATTTGATGGTTCTAGAATTTTGTTTACTTTTTTACCACAAAAATATTATTTTAAGATAATGCAATATGAGCAGTTTATATTCATTGGCGTGTTTGCGTTGCTTTGTAGCGGTGTGTTAGATTTACCGCTCGAAATGTTGACACAAAGCGTTTTGAATACAGTTGTTGAAGTTGCGTATATACCTTTTGAATTATTTGGAGTGTGAATTAATGGAACAGACGGTTACACTGTCTTATAAAACCGAGAATTTTGAAGGCCCGCTTGATTTGCTTTTGCAACTTATAGCGCGCAACAAACTTAATATTTATGATATACAGTTGTCCGTCCTTATCGAACAGTATCTTGAGCAGATGGAGCAATTCCGTTTGCAAGAGATGGAGGTATCTAGCGAGTTTTTAGAGATGGCGTCTCGTCTTATATATATAAAGACGGTAAGCTTATTACCAAAGCACGATGAGATTGTAAGACTTAAAGAAGAACTTACGGGCGAATTACTTGAATATCAACTTTGTCGTGAAATGGCTGCAAAACTAGGTCAAAGAACCGCAGGTTTTGACCGATTTGTACGCGTGGCGACCGAGTATGATTTTGATAAGACTTATGAATTAGTGCATGATAGCGACGTTATGTATCAATATTATCTAGCGGCAGTAGGACGTGGACAACGCCGACTTCCGCCAAACGTTGCGCCATTTACAAAGATCGTTGCTAAAAAGATTGTTTCGGTATCTACTAAAATAGTTTTTGTAATACGTAACCTTGTAAAAGGCGGCAAAAGAAGTTTGAGTTCGCTTTATAAAACGGCTCGCAGCCGTTCAGAGTTGGTAGCGACCTTTTTGGCGGTGCTTGAGCTTTGTAAAGCAAACCGCGTAGAAATAAGCGGCGATAGCGCCGATGAAGCGGAGATTAAGATAATTAAGGGGCATAAACGATGAATAAACAACAAACAATAGCGGCGCTTGAGGCGGTTTTATTTGCATCGGGCGACCCTATAAGTATTGATAGACTTTCTCAAACATTTGAAATAAAGCCTGAAGAGGTTGAAAAATATATTGCCGAGCTTGAAAAGAGATATAGCGAGCAATGTAGCGGTTTTTACGTTGTAAGACTTGAAAACACCTATCAGCTTGTTACTCGCGAAGAGTTTGCGCCATATATTAAGACAGCGTTTGATATTAAACGTCGTACACCACTTTCTCCTGCAGCGCTTGAGGTTTTGGCAGTAATTGCATATAATCAGCCTGTAACACGCGCGTTTATAGAGCAGGTGCGTGGCGTTGACTGTTCGGGTGTTGTTACAACACTTGTAGAAAAGGGACTTATTGAAGAAAGAGGCAGACTAGAGCTACCTGGTAGACCACTATTATATGGTACAACCAAGACGTTTTTGCGCAGCTTTAGCCTTAGCGATTTAAGTGACTTGCCACCACTACCAAAGGACAACCCAGAGGTAAACGACGTTGGCGAGCAGTTAGAAATTAGTGAAGAAATGACCAACGAGGAAGTGTCTGAGTGATAGCACTGATTGTTGTAGGCGTAATAGTTGCTTTGATTTTAATTTTGCTGTTGTTACCTTTGACGCTTGATTTTGCTTATGACGGCGATTTTTGTGTAAAAGTTAAATATTCGGGAATAACAATATTTGATAACAAAAAAAGCGAAGAAAAAGCAAAAAAGCAAAAAAGTAATACAAAAACCAGCAAAGCGCCTAAAAAAGACGGCTTTTTAAAAAGAACCTATAAACAAAAAGGTTTGTTTGGTACTATTAGCTATTTTAGTGACATACTAAAAATAGTGCTTAAAAAGACGTCGCGAATTATAAAAAGACTTAAATTTAGACGATTTAAGTTTGATTTAACGGTTGCAACCGATGATGCTGCAAGTACAGCTATACGTTATGGCGAAGTTTGCGCAGCGGTGTATCCGGTTGCGGCGCTGTTAGAATCGATGATTGATTTAAAGTCAAAAGAAATAAACGTTTGCGCTGATTTTGAAAAAAACAAATGCGAATTTAAAAGTTCGGTTTTGGTAAAATCTGCGGTTATTTATTGGTTAATATCTTTAATTTCAATATTAGTAGAAATTTATAAATTACAACGTAAGGAAAGTGAAGAAAATGAGCGAAAACAATCTAAAGACCGTAATGGACACAACGATGGAAAAGCTTCGCGCAATGGTTGATGCTGATACAATTATCGGTACACCTATCGTAGTGGGTAACGTTACGCTTTTGCCGGTATCTAAGGTTTCTTTTGGTCTTGCGACCGGTGGTAGCGATTTTCCTAGCAAAAACGGTCAGCAACTTTTCGGTGGTGGCGGTGGTGCCGGTGTTACCGTTAATCCTGTTGCGTTTATTTGTGTAAATGGCGATAACGTTCATATGATGCCTATTTATAATCAAATGAATTCTCTTGATAAGGCTATAAATATGGCTCCAGAGCTCATTGATAAGGTTAAAAGTCTATTTAAAAAGACCGAAATTCCACTAGAAAAAGAATAACATAAACTATAAAACCTCACTCATAAAATTTATGGGTGAAGTTTTTTGAAAAGAATAGTTTGTTTGTGCGCTTGTTTTGTGGTTTTTGGCAATATTTTTACCGTTTCGGCTTATAATACTTCGGCTCGCGCGGCGGTTGTTATTAACGGAGAAACGGGCGAGATACTTTATTCACAAAACTGTGATGAACGGCTACCCATGGCTAGCACCACTAAGATTATGACGGCGCTATTGCTTTGTGAGCTTGGTGGGGATTTAAAGACGGAAATTGACACAACGCGTGAAATGGTGACGGTTGAGGGCTCGTCGATGGGTTTGCAGGTAGGCGACAAGGTAAGCTACCATGATTTGCTTTATGGTATGATGCTTTCTTCCGGTAATGATGCGGCAAATACTGTGGCGATATCGCTTGGCGGTAGCATTAGCGGTTTTGCTCGCCTTATGAACGAACGGGCTCAAAAAATGGGGCTTGAAAACACGCGTTTTGTAACACCGTCGGGACTAGATGCCGAGAGGCATTATACCACGGCGTATGAATTAGCGCTTATAACCAAAGAGGCGCTTGCAAACGAGCAATTTGCTATGGCGGCGGCCGCAAAAACAGCGCGGCTTTGTTACGGTAATCCGCCTTATAATCGTACCCTTACAAACCACAATAAACTTCTTAATATGTATGACGACGTTGTGGGTGTTAAAACAGGGTTTACCAGTAAATCGGGCAGATGTTTGGTATCGGCCTCTAAAAAGGACGGCAAACTTGTTATTGCGGTGACACTTAATGATAAAAATGATTGGCAAGACCATAGAAATCTTTTGGATTTGGGATTGTCGCTGATAGAAAGTAAGGTTATATCGCCTAAAAAGAGGGAATATAACGTTTGTATAACCAATGGTGAAACGATGAATATTGTTGTTCCATCGGCTACTATAAGTGTTACTAAAAATTCAAAGGTAACGTATAAAATAAAGCTACCGCAGTTTATTTATGCTCCCGTAAAACAGGGGGAGGCAATTGGTAGTGTTAGTTATTATTGTAACGATAATTTAGTATGTGAGTTGCCGATAAGCGCGACTAGAGATATAGATTATAAACAAAGTAAATTAGAACTGTTTTTTGAAACGTTTAAAAATTTGCTTTTAAATATTTAGGAGATTGAAATGAAGGATAGTAAAATAAGATTACAGAAGCATTTGTCAGCTTGTGGAATTGCATCTCGCCGTAAGGCAGAGGAATTAATCGAGCAGGGAAAGGTACGCGTTAATGGACGCGTTGCCACCCTTGGCGATAAGGTTGATCCCAAGCGCGACAAGGTAAGTGTTAGGGGTAAGACGGTTGTTCCCGTTACACAAAAAATGTATATCATGCTACATAAACCACGCGGCTACGTAACAACATTGAGTGATGAATTTGATCGCAAAAACGTTTCTGACTTGGTAAAAGACGTTGGAGTAAAGGTGTTCCCGGTAGGACGTCTTGACCGCGATTCTGAAGGTTTGCTTATTATGACAAACGATGGTGAGTTGGCTAATATTATTACCCATCCACGAAGCCACGTTAACAAGACGTATCGCGTAACTGTTGGCGGTGCTGTGGATGACGACCAGATTAAAAAGCTTTGTGAAGGCGTTGTTATAGACGGCAAAAAGACCTTGCCTTGCGATGTATTTGTTATTGAGCGTCGTGAAGATAGGACGGTGCTTAGCTTTATTATTCAAGAGGGCAGAAACAGACAAATTCGTAAGATGTGCGCGGTGGTCGGCCTTGAGGTACTACGACTTAAACGCGTTGAAATTGCAGGTGTAAAGCTTGGCGGATTAAAGCCGGGTTCTTGGCGTGAACTTAACGAACGCGAGCTTACAAGACTTGAGAACATATCTAAAGAAAGGCAAGAAGAACAATGATAAGCGTATTGCCTTGCCGAGAAGCGCAAAAGGTAGAGGAGATTTTTGGTCGCCATAATCTTGAAGTAAACGAGTATTCATCTTGTGTTATTGCTCGTCAAAATGATGAGGTTTTGGGTTATTGCTTATATAATCTAACACCAAAAACAATGACGGTGTTGGCGGTTGAGCCACAAAGTGATATACCGTTAGCGGACGGAATTTTGCGTAGCGCGTTACACGTAGCGGCAGAGAATTTTGTGCTAGATGCTTTTTATGACGAGTGCGCTCCGGTAGAGTTGTTTCGTTTGATTGATTTTATAAAAAACGAGGACGAAAAGCGACTTAATATAGATAAACTATTTGGCGGTTGCAATTGCCATAAATAAATTTTAAAAAACACTTGCAAATTGCCAAAGTTTATGGTATTATAGTTTTTGCTAATTTTAACAAATGACATTTTCACATATATTGGAGGTTTAAAACATGGGTGGTTGGGAAATAGCTCTAGGAATTGGTATGATTTTGGTTTGCATTATCGTTATCGCTGTTATTCTTCTTCAACAGGGTCACCGTTCAGGTGTTAACGGCGTTATCTCTGGTGCAGCTGATACATTCCTTTCAAAGAATAAGGCGCGTACAGTTAATGCAAAGCTCGCTAGCATGACAAAGTACATCACAATTTTATTCTTTATTTTAGCGCTCATTGCTAACGTTATTGCACTTAGCAAATAATTAAATAACAGACTAAAGAACCTTATTTTTGAATAAGGTTCTTTTTTTATGCAAAAAAACTCGTTTTTTGAAAATAGTGCTTTATTTTTGTGCTTTATTATGTTATAATTAGAGTGTATATAAAATAAGTCCTTTCAAGGAGGAAAATGCAATGAAAATAGGTAATATGATACATTTTGCAGAACGCGAAAAGCTAGAAAAGTATTTTGAACAGCTTGTGTTCTTCGGTTTTGACAACTGTCAGTTGGGTTCTTGGAATCCAAAGGATTGGACCGATGAAAATGCCGAGATGGTAAAAGAACTTTGTGAAAAATACAACGTTACTATTTCTGCTTTTTGGTGCGGTTGGTCAGGTCCTGTTATTTGGGACTTTTATGACGGTCAGTTGACTTTAGGTCTTGTACCACCAGAATATCGCGCAATGCGTGTTAAAGAACTTTGCGACGGCGCTGACTGGGCTAAAAAGCTTGGTGTTACCGACGTTATTACACACATGGGCTTTATTCCTGAGAATCCAAACGATCCACAGTTTGCTCCTTTCTGCGTAGCAGTTAGAAGCGTTGCAGGTCACCTAAAGAAAAATGACCAGTGGTTGCTTTTTGAAACAGGTCAGGAAACACCTGTTACAATGATGCGCTGCTTTGAAAAGGTAAATATGGATAATCTTGGTATCAACCTTGATACTGCTAACCTTATTCTTTATGGTAGAGCAAATCCTGTTGACGCGCTAGACGTATTTGGTA
This sequence comes from Clostridia bacterium, assembly GCA_017537245.1. Classification (GTDB taxonomy): domain Bacteria; phylum Bacillota; class Clostridia; order Oscillospirales; family Acutalibacteraceae; genus UBA737. The sequence continues at coordinate 78,583 of JAFYLD010000039.1, forward strand.
AGTACGTTCGTAATATTCACGCAAAGGACGGTTTCTATCCAACAAACGGTCACTCACTCGGTCACGAGGTACGTCTTGGTGACGGTAAGGTTGATTTTAAAGCACTCTTTAAAAAGCTTAAAGAACTTGAATACGATGGTTACGTTACTATCGAGCGTGAAATTTGGAACGAGCAACAACAGCCAGATATTATTCACGCAAGAGATTACCTAACCGAGATTATCAACGAGGTTTACGGAGGATAATAGTATGTTAAAGGTTGGTTTGATAGGTGTTGGCGGCATTAGCGGCGCACATATTCCTGCTTGGCTAGGTCTTGACGGCGTAGAGCTTGTGGCTCTTTGTGACGTTAGGCCCGAACAGATGGAAAAATACCCCGACATTAGACATTATACGGATTTTGACGATATGCTCGCTAACGAAGAGCTTGATATTCTTGATATCTGTCTTCCTACATATTTGCACGCTGATTACTCAATCAAGGCGATGGAAAAGGGCATTAACGTGCTTTGTGAAAAGCCAATTTCTCTAAAACGTGAGGACGTAAAGCGCGTTTATGATGCAGCAGAGAAAAATAACGTTAAGTTTATGGTAGCTCACGTTGTTCGTTTTTGGAGAGAGTATGAATTTGTAAAGAGCGTTTACGAAAGTGGCAAATACGGCAAATTGCTTTCAGGTAATATGAAACGTCTTAGCGCTTTCCCTGCGTGGAGTTGGGACAACTGGATGTTTGATGAAAAGCGCAGCGGTTTTGTGCCTTACGACCTTCATATTCATGATTTGGATTATTTGGTATATGCTTTTGGCGCACCAAAAGACGTTAAGTCTTTCCGCAGCAAGTTGCCTGACCAAGACTATATAAACGTAACTTACGATTTTGGCGATTTCTTTGTAAATGCTGAATCATCATGGTACGCTAGTCCATATCCATTTACCGCAGGTTTCCGTTTCCAATTTGAAGACGCTATCATTTCTAACGAGGGACAGGGTCTAAAGATTTATGAGCGCGGCGGTAACGTTGTTAGTCTTGAAGAGGCGGCAACAGGTGATACAGGCGAAATTAACCTACCAAAGAGCGGCGCGTATGCTGAAGAGATTATTTACTTTACTGAATGTGTAAAGAGCAACAAGGCGGCTAGCAAGGTTAAACCTGAGGAATTAGAAACAGTTATAGATATACTTAACAATCTGTGAGGATATTATGGAAAAACTAAGAGTAGCAGTTATTGGCTGCGGTAATATTTCGGTTATGCATCTTGATTCTATTCACGCTTTCGACGACGTAGAATTGGTTGCAGTTTGTGACGTAAAAGAAGACAGAGCAATTGCAGCTTCACAAAAATATGGCGGCAAGGTATATACCGATTACAAGCAAATGTTTGCAAACGAAAAGCTTGACGCGGTAAATATTTGTTTGCCACATTATTTGCACGTGCCTGTAGCAATTGATGCTTTTCACGCAGGTATTAACGTAATTAGTGAAAAGCCGATGAGTATCAAGTACGAGGATGCTGTTAATGCGGTTAATACCGCAAAAGAGTGTGGCGTGCTTTACGGCGTAATTTTTCAGTGCCGCTATAATGCGCCTTCACAACTTGTAAAGCAGCGTATTATGGATGGTAAATTAGGTCCTGTAAAATGCGGTAGAACAACGCTTACTTGGTATCGTCCTGATAATTACTACGATCATTCCGATTGGAAGGGTACTTGGGACAAAGAAGGCGGCGGTGTAATTATTGACCAAGCTATTCACTCAATTGACCTTGCTAACTGGATGATTAACAGTAAGCCAGTTGAAGTGCAGTCAACATTACATAACCGTAACCATGAAATTATGGTGGTGGAAGATACCGGTGAAGGTCTTATTAAGTACGAAAACGGCGCATTGCTTTCATTCTTTGCGATGAATAACTATCTTTGTGATGATCCTATCGAAATAAGATTGCTTTGTGAAAACGGTAAGGCAACCTTTACTTATGACGAGGCAACCGTTAGATACAAAGACGGCACTATCGAAACCGCTACTAACAAGCCGGAAGATATGTTTAAATATACAGGCGGTAAGGATTATTGGGGTTTCCAACACGCGGTGCAAATCAGACAGTTCTTTAACGCAGTAAAAGGTGAGGAAGAACTTGAGATTTCGGGTGAGGAAGCGCTTAAGATTCAAAACATTATTTGTAAGATTTACGAAAATAATGATAATCCTTTTAAATAAAATTAAAGCACTCGCTTAAAGCGGGTGCTTTTGATTTTGCGGAACGACATATAGGTCGTTCCCTACATAACTGTTATATATTGTTTAGGTTATGGATATGTACTCCAACGGGTGGGTTGGTAATGCCCTTGATTTTGAAAAATTCGTCTGGGGTTACGAGCTCGTAGCCACGGTTTTTAAGCTCGGGTAATATGGTTTTAAGAGCTATATAGGTGTGCTCACGTACGTGCATACAAGCAAAAGCGCCATCGCAAACGGTTTCGAGAGTTTGCGCTATTACGCGCTCTGGAGTAGCGCTAGGTTCCCAATCGGCGCCGCAATGCATACCGTAGCCAATGAGCACAAGACCTAGTTTGCGGCAAACATCTAGCACGCGCTCGTCTGGACAATGACAGGGGAGTCGGGCAATATTTTTCATATCGTAGCCGATACGATTCTTTATATCTGTTACGGGTTCGGTCATTTCTTTTATTATTTCATCGTCGGTTAGAGTTTCTAGTTTGCGGTGAGTATGTGAGTGACCAACTAGCTGAAAACCGTTATCTACGGCGTATTTTAGCATATATTCGGTGTCGTCGGTTACTCGGTCCCCCATAATGGCAAATCCCGCTTTAAAGTCGTATTCTTTAAAAAGGTCGATAATTTCGCACATAAATGGTAGTGGACCGTCATCTAGAACGATGGAGATATATTTCTTTTCCAATAATAACACCTCGCATAATTGTATAGTTTTATTATATAAAATTTTTGTAAAAAGTAAATATAAATTTATACTTGATTATTTTGTTTTGTTGTGATATAATATCTTGCGTTGCCAAGATAGGCGATACGCGCTGATAGCTCAGTTGGATAGAGCATCTGCCTTCTAAGCAGAGGGTCGGGGGTTCGAATCCCTTTCAGCGTGCCAATAATACGAAATCCACTTTCGTGGGTTTCGTATTATTTTTTATATAGATAAAGGGATTCGAACAAGGGCGGTTTGCCACGTGGCAAATTGCAACCTTTCGGCGAACGGTTGCAAAGCCCGTGGGTAACGAGCGAAAGCGAGGCGATAGCACACTGTAGTGTGTGGAATACTCCCTTTCAGCGTGCCAATAATACGAAATCCACTTTCGTGGGTTTCGTATTATTTTTTATATAG
>JAFYLD010000040.1 GCA_017537245.1 Clostridia bacterium
CAAATAACAATATTTTATTTTAAATCTCGTTATCGAGAATTTCCATTTTTACTTTAAATTTATGTGTTTTTGCCTTGTCTGTAGGTTCGATTATTACCTTACCCCAACCACATTCGCGGTTTTCGGTTTTGTCGCTTGGTATCGGAATACCAACTATGGTAAAGCGATTATCACCACCACCAATTGCCGTAATACTTGCATTTTGTGGTTCTAACACAGTACAACGAAGTTTGCCGCCCTTATAGGTAATGGTTATTTCGTTGCCGTCTATCTTTGGCTCGTCCATCATATGTAGATGGAAACGCTTGATAAAGTCCTCGCTCTTTGCGGTAACTTCGTCCTCGACGGTAAACGTACCATTTTCACCCACAGTCGCATCAAAACTCATTTTGCGAACAACCTTGTCGCAAGTGTGAGAATACGCAAGCGTTAAATCGCCCTCAATCTCGGCCTTTGTGTCACTCTCGAAGTGAGAGAGCACCTTTGCCATCTGGCAATCGCGTTGCCAAGCAGCCGCAAGATCGGGCTCAAGATTATAGTCTGTGGTAGGCGCAGGCATTCGTGTGCCGCCGTCGTCTATGTGATCAAAAGTCTTGCCCCACTCGGTTATCTTGCGCAAGGTTTTAACCTCGGGATCACGAATGGTAAGGCAGTTGTGTGACGAGGTGCGAGTGTCATAATTATAGAAATGTTCGCAACCGTACCAATAATAAGCGCCCGAGCTTGATACAAGTATTCCGTTATGATAAATCTGAAAATCGCCCGTATCATAATGCTCGTGACCTTGACACCAAAGTTCGCCTATCTTCATATAAACGGTGGTGTTATTCTCATCGTTTTTATGAATAATAGTGCCTGCCGGATATTTAAAATATCTTGTCTTTTCGTAAGGTTCAGGTTTAAAATCATCGGCAATACGGTTAAACACCAAGTGTGCCACAGGCGAATAAAGACCCTCGCCATAGGTGCAATCCTTATATAAATCTGTACCATAATGTGTTGGCATTAATATTTCATCACGATAATTTTCGAGGAAATATTTTTTGTAATGAGCGTTACCGGTAATTGCCGCCGCAAAGAAGTTTACAATAGTAAACGGATGCTTTACTACGTGACCGCCACCCTTGTCATCGTTACAGTCGTTACCTATACGCAAACTCTCGCCGTCAGCGCGGGTTAGATAATAGTAACTATCAGCATTTTCAACACACTCGTCAAAAATTCTTTGGCCGCTCATTTGATAAAATAGTAGTTGCGCCCAAAGCGCCGATACCTGACGATAAGCGCCGTAAGATGGGCCTTGATTATGAAGTCCGCAAGAAAAACTAAACTTATAAAACGGAACTAAATCGTTTATTATTCTACCAACGACAAAGTCGTATATGTCAGGACGCTCGTCATAGGTCGCGATAGAAAAAGCCAACATATCACGAAGATATTGCGCCTCGTGTGAGTGAGAGTGGGTATTTCTCTGCTTTACCGGAGGATAACCTACCTCCATACCCGCTTCTAAAAAGCACTCGCATTTAGCTATAAAATACTCTTTTTCTTCATCACTTAAATACTTATAAAGCCAGTCGTAAACTAGTGATACAACAAAAACCATGTGTCCCGTATGACGACAAAGCATAAGATTAACGTTGCGGTCAATACTAAAACGGTCTACTATCTTTTTTGTATCGTCAATAAGCTTGCGAGCCTTTACTGCGTCCTGCTCTACCCACGCTTCAAAGGCTTTTGACTCGATCATCATGCAAACCATCATATTGTATTTGCCTGTTGCTATATCGTCATAAAACTGGCGAAAATCCTTTTTGCAAATTCGTTGCCAAAGCTCGTATGCGCGATGATTTTCTATATGAGAAAAATTATCTATTATTCTTTTTCTATCAGACTCTCTAAACATAACGCGCGGATGCTCGGCAGGCGGTGTTATATATGGCTTTTCGTATGGTGAAACTAACATAATCTTTCTCCTTAAAACTTTGACATACTTTTAGCCTTCTCGGCCAAAATTTCGTTTTTAAGCGGTACGTTGCCGTTTATGTAATCGGCGCTTTCCGTTACAAGTTTGCGTGTAATTACTTCGCGCAAATTAACGGTAGGGCCTGCCTGGTGCGGCAAAAGTAACGCGTTATCTAGTGATAACAACGGGCTTTCCATATCCATCGGTTCTTTTTCATAAACGTCAAGCGCCGCGTTAAAATCGCCTTTTTCAAGATGCTTTATAAGTGCCGCTTCGTCAACGACCGCTCCTCTAGCGGTATTAACAAGTAGCGCACCCGGCTTTATTTTTGAAAGCAGAGCATCATCCACTATATGATATGTGCTATCGTTATATGGCAAATGAAGTGAAATTATATCGCAAGTAGAAAAGATTTCTTCTATACCGCACTGGGTAATATTATATTTACTTTTTTCTTCTGCCGATATTTCGGCGATATCGTAAACCTTAATATCAACCTCAAAACCCGCAAGCATTTTCGCCACGTATCTACCAACGCCGCCAAAGCCCACAAGTCCTACCGATTTGTACAAAAGACCGTCGGTATAATCGTCGCTTTCGCGCCAGATTTTTTTCTTTTTAAGTCTATCGGTATAAAAAGGAATATTGCGAAGTGCCGCTAGCATATATGCTACCGCGCCCTCGGCTGTGGATTTTGAATAGTAGTCAAATCCGCTTATAACCTTTATGCCACGAGTATATACCTCATCGCAAACTACCGGCGCTACAGTAGAGCCTAGGTGAGTTAGAAGTTTTAGTTTTGGTGCGTGTTCTAAAATTTCGGGCGTAAGTGCGGGAGAACCCCAACAGGTAATATAGGTATCGCAATCACTGATTTTTTCTTTTAATTCTTCTGGTGTAGAGTTCGCTGTATCAAGCCAAATTATCTCGCCCAACGACTCGGCAAGAGCAATATTATCCTTAGAAAAAAAGGTTTCAAAGGTTTTATCTTGTTTTATTGCGACTAAAGTTTTCATAACAACACCTACATATATAATTCTACTGTGATTATATAGTAAAACCGCACTTTTTGCAACGATTTTTATAACGTTTGATTGACAAAATAACGAAACAATACGCAACATAACCTACCAAATGTACAGAAAAGATCGCCGCGACGACGATTTTTCTACCACAACCATTCACGCAATAGACGCGGTAAAATTTATTGCAGAAAGCGAATACAAAACGGTTGATTTTACCTACCAGCAAATCGCTGGCGAAAGTGAAAACATCGCAAATATATATTTAAACGGTGTGTTTGAAAACGACGTTGTAGCGCAGCTTTCACTGGTCGCTATGGGTGGTACGGTGGCCGAGAGAATTTCGGTTAACACTAATGCCGCTACCTATTTTGTGGAGCTACCTTTTTGGAGCAACCCCGATTCCCCGGGAAAACTCACCCGCCTTGTCGGCAACGAAACAACGCACGTTATTACGGGCGATAGCCTAATAGACTCTAACGAAATGTTTGAAGAAAGCGGATTTTTTGAGGAAAATAAAAACTTTTTTGAGCTTGTAAAATTAAAAAACAATACCGAAGACGTATCAAGCGGATTACAGTCGGTAGAGCTTGCCGATTACATTCGCAAAAGAAAAACTAAATACAAAAAAATAACACGCCAAAAGCGTTGCACTGTTGAGGACAGTGCACCCGACCAATTGCAGCCCAGGCTGCAATCAAAGAAAGCAAATAATCGCTGACTTTATAAAGCAAATCGAATCCCTACCGAGCAATCGGTGGGGATTTTAGTAAAATAGTTGCGTTTTTGAAGAAAACTTGCTAAAATATAATAAATTCAATATCTTGTACCAAATTTGGTGCAAGGTTAGGTGTATAATGTGCTTGTATCGCAAAAACGATAATAAATATAAGAGAGGTAATCGATATGACAGTCGAACAAAAATTAGAAGCATTGTACAATGCGGTCAACAAAGCATGGGACGACGCTTTTGACGGCTGGGAATGGGAAGAGCCTGAAAGCAAATCGAAGCCCTACGTGCTGGGTGAAAAGCATCCTGAATATGGTTTTGCCTTTTTCTTGGGTGGATGTGAGGATTTTTGGGGTGGTTTAATTTGGGTTGAATATGAACCTGAAAAAGACATTGTTGGAATTTACATAAAAGAAAGACCCATTAAAGACTATCTCATAGAAGACCTAAAGAATCTTTTTGAAAAACACGCGCCGTTTAATATGAAGGTATCTTACCAAAGAAAAACAACCCCCATACTATCCAGAAAAGAAAAAGTTGAACCTGAAAACCTTTTGAAATTTTTCAAAGAATTCAAGGTTGCTTACAAAGAACACTATCCGTTGTTTTATATGTTTACGGTTAGTGCCAAAGAACTGTATGACGGAACTTGTGTTACAAGCGGTGATTGCTAAAAGGTTTCCCTCTTTTGCTAATAGCACCACAGGCTGCTATTAGTCGTGAGTAAGGTTAAAGAGTTTTAGATTCTCCTAAAGTTTTGGAAGTGTGGCGTACATTTTCCCTGCTTGTTACGGTATAAGACAGAATTAAAAGCTGTGTAGAAAATTTCTACACAGCTTTTTTACTGTCCTTTAGAGTACAACCCCAAAGCGTGTTATTTTTTGTTTTTAATAATTGTATTTTTTGCGTTTTAGCACCATAAACAGCGCGCCAAAAACTACCGCCATAAACTCGGCCACGATAATAGAAAACCATACGCCGTCTATACCAAATAAAAGTGGCAAAAGTAATACCGCAGCAATTTGGAAAACCAACGTGCGCAAGAAAGATATTGTCGCAGAGGTGAGTCCGTCGTTAAGCGCGGTAAAGAATCCCGACGCAAAAATCGCGAATCCCATAAATACAAACGAGAGCGCAAAAATTCTAAATCCCGATACGGTAAGTTGCATAAGCGAACTATCATACCCTACAAAAATCTTTGCAAGCGGTACTGCAACAAGTTGACCAATACCTATCATACACACACCGATAACACCGATGAGCGTTAGGCTCTTTTTGAGAATGTTTTTTAATTCTCCGTGATTTTGAGCGCCAAAATGATAACTTATAATCGGCGCTGTACCAATGGAATAACCAATAAAAACAGATGCAAAAATAAAACTTACGTACATCATAACGCCATACGCGGCAATACCATCTTCGCCCGCGTATTTCATAAGTTGTACGTTATATAGCATACCTACAAGATTCATCGAAATATTACTCATAAGTTCGGATGAACCGTTGGTGCACGCTTTAACAAGCGCTTTGCCGTCAAATTTGGTTTTACCAAGACGTAAAAGGCTACTATTTTTTCTATAAAAATATACAAGCGGTAATACACCGCCTATAACCTGACTCATACCCGTAGCTATCGCCGCGCCGACAAGCTTTAAGTCTTGCGGCAACAATATAACGAGTATAGCGTCGAGAATTATATTTGTAACACCAGATGATACGGTAGTAATAAGCCCAAGCTTTGGTTTTTCGGCAGTGACAAAAAAGCTCTGAAACAAAAATTGCAACACGTTGAAAGGAAGCGCGATTAAAATTATTCTAGCGTATAATACTGCATTGTCGAGCAACTCACCCGCAGCGCCGAGCAATGTTGCGATAGGTCGCGCAAATATAATGCCCAACACTGCCAAAACCACACCAACTGCAGCGGCCGTATAAACAAAAAGCGAAAAGTTTTGGTTTGCTTGTTGTGGATTACCTTCGCCAAACTTTTTGGCAACAATGGCGCTACCACCCGTACCAAACATAAATCCCGCCGTGGCTAGTATCATTAAAAAAGGGAATATTAAATTAACCGCCGCAAAAGGAGTTTTACCGGCGTAATTAGAAACAAAAAATCCGTCCACAACGCCATATATCGACATAAAAATCATCATCGCGATAGACGGCAATGTAAAGCGGATTAGTTTGTTAAAATTAAAGTGGTCTGAAAGCTGTATTCTCATCTTTCGATTTTAAACCAATCGTCAGCCATTTGAGCTACGGATTTTGCCAATTCTTTGATTTGCCAATCGGTAGTATTAACTGTTAGGTGATAATCGTGACGCTCGCCCCAACCCTGACCAGATAAAACAGTGCGAGTATTTGCGCGCATTCTATCTATTTTTTTAATTTTTCTTGCAAGCTTGCGCTCGGTAATCTTTTCGTCAGACTTTGCGCGTTGCATACATCTTTCAATTTTTGCCGATAATTCAGCACATACAAATATATTAAAAGGCTTATACTCGCTCAAGATAACGTCGGCATTTCTACCTACGATAACGCAGTCTTTTCCTAGAGCGGCAATTTCTTCGATAACCTTTTTTTGCTGCACAAGAAGCTTTACCGCGCTTGCGTTCATGTAACCTGCAGAACCGATTGTACCAACAAAGCTAATCGGTATATCCTGCCAACCATGGTTATCAAGCACGTTTTCTATGTAGTTTTCATCTACACCGCTTTTTTTAGCTACTGCGCTGATAATTTCGCTATCGTAATAGTCAAATCCTAATATATCAGCAATTCGCTTTCCAAGTTCTCTACCGCCTGAACCAAACTCACGGCTAATTGTAATAATTTTCATACTTTAACCCTTTCAAAAAGCATACATATACAATTATACTAACATATTCACCTTTTAATTTCAACAAAAAAATCAGCAGATTTTTCCATCTGCTGATTTTTATTTAATTAATAACCAAAGTGATTACCATTATTAAAGTTTTCAGTTTCGCGGGTTATGATATCACGTCTGCCGTCATACTGATAAACTCGCAAATAATCCATCTCAAGACCTATCTTGTCCGGATTTGCCGTCGTGCCCTCGTTGGTAAGCATATCGGTAAACATAACCGCCACTTCTTCGGTAGCGTCGTTATGCTTTGCGTTAGAAGTATAAAGCACGTTATCAATTATGAAATACATATATTGGTTTGCTACCTCAGCATCATTTACAATGTCATAATTGCTAGGCTTCATACCGTCTTGTGTATTATAATTAATGCTGCTTGAGCCAACGATTGCATCGTCGCCCTCTATACCATCGCCGTTTACGTCATAGATATATAACGTAAAATTAAACTTATCTACACCGTTTGTGCTCCAGTAGAATCCATAACGGCGAGGAGCTGTAAGTTGAATTTGAAGGTCCTCGTTATATTTTGCAGTTACGCGACCGCTTCTATCTTTGGTATATCTTGTAACGCTACCAGAAGTAAAATCGTAATAAGCCGCGCTTGCGCTAAAGTAGTAGTCGTCTGACGGCTCGCCAAACCATTCCTTTTGCATAACTCCGCGTGGAGTATCTGGGTTATCCCAGTCGATAACGTTAACCGTAGCTTGACTTCTAGCGCCCACAGAATAGAACTTGTGCACGTTTAGATAAAGTCTGTAATCGTAACTACCTGTTGTGCTGGTTTTTTGATAAGAAGAATACAAAAGACCATTGCTTTGCATAAGTTCCCAAATATCTATTTCAAAATAGTTTGTAGGAACTTGGTATTTATAGGTTGTGAGGTCATTAGAAATAGGCCAGACTGTTTTACCATCGTAAGCATATTTACCGGTATCATTCAACTTATAAACCTTGCCGTAAAGTGACTCGTCCATAGCGTAGTTTGTCATAACGCCGTGACCTAGCATCCACCAAGAAGCAAAGGTATGACCGTCCGACGGCAAACTACCGTACATTTCGGCATAGCCTTGTTTCCAAAGTAAAGATGCGTTAGATTTTACGTAACCGGGATTTGCGATGATATCCTCATCGTCAATTTCGCCGCCAAAAGCATCCTTGCCTGTTTGGTTATACAATCTTTCATACCCTAAAAAGTCGGTTTCGGCAGTAGCATACTCTGCCTTAACACCACGAGTAATGTAAATTGTGCCATCTTTTATTTGATAAAGTTTAGATAACTCTGATGCGTTTGCACCCTCTACGTTTCGGTAAGTGCCTGCAGTACCGCGATTGGTTTCGGTATTCATTCTTGAATGATACCAAATATCGGTCGAAATCTCTGGATTTTTATCACCGTCAATAACACCTTCAAACTCGTCACCCCAAGCATAATACATTACCTTTTCGGTATCAGCCACGCCGTCATAGTCGGTATCAACCAAAACGGTTTTTGCCCATTTTTCTTTGTCTAGCGTTGCTTTTTCAACGCTGTAAACGTAGCCTGTCTTTTCGTTAGAATTTGTTATAAAATCGCGAACCGCCTGCTCTACGCCTGTAAAACTGCCACCCTTTAACCAAACGACACACTTCTCTTTATTGTACTCGATAGAATAATCGTTGGTTTCAAGGCTATTTGAACTATACGCACTATAATTTGCTATATCGCCTACGATAATTTCACAAGAGCCCGTAGGTGTAGCTACTATATCGTTTTCGTGAACGTAAACTGCGTTTTTATCGCTTTCTTTACCTGATACGGTTTTGTTTGCACTTACAACCTTTTGAATATCCAGTTTAGGGAATTTAACTTCTAAATAAATTTCAAGCAAACGCGCCGCATCATAATTATCATTTTCGCCGTAGTATATTTTTACTGTACCTAGTTCAAGGTTGCGCCAAAATCCGTCCGAAATTTTATCGTAATCCCCTACCATCATACGAGTTAAAACAGCAAGGTCAACAATATTAACCACTCCGTTACGGCTAACGTCGGCATACACGTTTTCGTAACCCGGCGACATCAACAATTTCTTTCTAAGAGCCACTAAATCAGATGCTCCATAGCTATCGGCTTGACCGTCGCCATCTATATCAAAATATTCTCGAGCATCGCCAAAATTTTTAAGCCTTGGTATACTATTTGACGCGCCGCCAATATACCAAACGTCGCTATTTGCCTCTACGTCAATATCACCATTTGTACCGTCTGCTTTGTAATACTTGGTTGTATTTTTATCATCGGTTATGCAATAGCTATTTTTAATAACAGCGTTACCACCGGCGATTGCATTGTTTGTTTCGCCAACGCCGTAAACTTGACAATTCTCTACAGAACAACCCTCTATTAAAGAACCTTGCAAACTCTCGCCCGCAATGGCTCCTGCTTTGTTACCGCCCGATACAAAAGAACTATCACGCACGTGTAGATTCTTTACAACGCCTTCCTCGCCCAAAACAGGAATTAGACCTGCCGCATCATCGTCACCACAAAAAACACCCGTAACAACGTGACCGTCACCATCTATTTCGCCATTAAAGTTAACGTAGGTATATTTAGACGAGCTAGGCGTATCTTGCGTAATCCACGTGGATTCTGATGCATCAATATCGCAGGTTAATTTGTAATATACTCGGTTATACGCATTTTTACCGCCCGAAGCTATTGCGCGAGCAAGATGGAAAGCGTTATCTATAAAATAAGGGTCTTCCTTAGTTCCCGAGCCTATAAGGTCATGATACATGCCGTAAGTACCACTTGGATTTGCGCTTGCTATAATACTCACTGCGCCCGTGCCGCCATTTTGCGCTATTATTTGATCTGTGTAAGAAGAAAAAGACGTGCTTATTTTAGAATTGTTTTTTGGCATAGGAATTGCTCTGCTACCAAGTTCTACCAACTGCCAATCGCTACGCCATTTTAGCTCTGGCATATCGGTCAACACGTACTTGTTTTTTACTTCTAAACGATGAATAGAAAGTAGTTTATCATATTTACCGGGATATGCGTCACAAAGTGTAGTCGGATAATCGGTATAGTTATTATAAACGTAAACCTGGAAACTGTTTGTATAACGATTATAGTTAATCTCTTTGCCCGGAATATAAACCTCGTCAACAACCGGCGCACCTAGTGATACGCAACCAGAAAGAGTAACGTTGTTCATGCTTTGCGATCCTGATATAATACCGCCTAGCGTACTAACGTAACCCTCGGGAGTTGTAACCTCTGAAGAAGAGCCTTGAACTATCTCACAAGAATATCCATCGAACAAAGTGTTAAGTATTTTTAATTCTTGGGCAGTAGAGCTTGTAGAAACAACACCGGCAGCGCCAGCAGAGTAAGTATTATTTGATCCTAAAACAATATTACGGGTACTTTGAATATAACAATTTCTTACCGAAACGTTTGCGATGGTTTCTATTGTTGAATCATTGGTATACGAGCCTAAAACTGTAGTAACAATTGCGGCACATCCCGTGCTCTTAGAATAGCAACTGTCAAAATTAAAGTTTTGAACTGTTGCCGTGCCATCCATTTTAGCTACAAAGCCTTTACCGTTTGATGAATACATGCCGTAAATAGTAACACCGTTACCATCAAGATTACCAACAAACGACGTTCCGGGATTCCAAGTATTTTTACTAGAACCCGCAACAAAAGATTTTATACCCGCTAGCGTTTCGCTGCCTCTAATATCGTTTAGATAAAAAGCCTTTACACCGTCGGCAACTTTATAATAATATGGTGTATAAACAGGAACCATTTTTTGATAACCTGAACTTGTAGTCTTATCATAATCTTGATGCTTAATCTCACTTGTTTGTTTACCGCCGGCAACATTCTGGGTGGTATCGGTAACGCTGCTAAGCGCCAAATAAAGTTGATCGGCAGTTTCGATTATGTATGGGTCGTCTTGCGTACCGCTACCGCCGGCATACTCTGTTGCGGCACTACCACTCCAAACCGAAATAGAATTAACTGCCCTTTCGGGTGTTTCTACTATGGGAGTAGTCGCATCTACGCTAACGTTTATACCGGTTGGTACAATAACCCCAACCATAACCAACGCCAATATTAAGCTTGTTATCTTTTTTATATTATTAAACTTCATTCGCTTGCTCCTTGGTAAGTGAATTATATATTTATAATATTATAACATTAAATATACTGTTTTGCAACGAAATATACCAAAAAACAAAAACACCGCAAAAAGCGGTGTTTTTCACTTTAATTCCATTGAAAATCGCTGCACAACAACGTGGTCTTATCGCCTTGAACGGTAAGAATTCCGCCACCTATTGTAGCTGTCTTTTCGTTTTCATCAGCTAAAACAATTTTGCATTTACCTGGTTTTACCGCGGTGATAAAGGGTATATGCCCTGCCATAACGGCAAGTTCGCCCTCGGTACCACGAACGATAAGGGTTGTAGCCTCATCGTCAAACACGCTGCCGTCAGGTGTAGAAACAACAAGTTTATAGGTGCTCATTATTTACCACCCTTTGCCTTAGCAACTGCTTCATCGATAGTACCAACAAACAAGAACGCGCTTTCAGGAAGGTCGTCGTGCTTGCCTTCAATAATTTCTTTAAAGCCACGAATTGTCTCAGCAACCGGTACGTAAGTACCCTCGATACCGATAAACTTTTCGGATACGTGGAAAGGTTGAGAAAGGAAACGCTGAATCTTACGAGCGCGACCAACTAGCAATTTATCATCGTCAGAAAGTTCATCCATACCCATGATAGCGATAATATCCATAAGTTCGTTATAGCGCTGCAAAATTCTTTGTACTTCACGAGCTACAAAGTAATGCTCTTCGCCCAAAACCTCTGCCGACAAGATACGGCTGGTAGATTCTAACGGATCAACCGCAGGATAAATACCCTGAGAAGCTATGTTACGTGACAAAACAGTTGTAGCGTCAAGGTGAGCAAAGGTTGTTGCAGGAGCAGGGTCGGTAAGGTCATCGGCAGGTACGTAAACCGCCTGAATAGACGTAATAGAACCCTTCTTTGTAGAGGTAATACGCTCTTGCAAAGCGCCCATTTCGGTAGCAAGTGTTGGTTGATAACCAACGGCAGAAGGCATACGACCAAGTAGAGCCGATACTTCTGAGCCCGCCTGTGTGAAACGGAAGATATTATCAATAAATAAAAGTACGTCTTGATTTTCTTGATCGCGGAAATATTCAGCCATAGTAAGACCCGAAAGACCAACACGCATACGTGCGCCTGGCGGTTCGTTCATCTGGCCGTAAACAAGCGCGGTTTTCTCCAAAACGCCTGATTCTTTCATTTCGTTGTAAAGGTCGTTACCCTCACGAGTACGCTCGCCAACACCGGTAAATACCGAAAGACCACCATGCTCTTTGGCGATGTTGTTGATAAGTTCCATAATAAGAACCGTTTTACCAACGCCCGCACCACCAAATAGACCTATCTTACCACCCTTTGAATATGGGCAAATAAGGTCGATAACCTTAATACCTGTTTCAAGTATCTCGGTACTGGTAGAAAGCTCATCGTATTCAGGAGCGGCTCTGTGAATATTCCATCTTTCATCGGTTTCGGGAGCAGGCTCGTTATCAACAGGCTCGCCCAAAACGTTAAATATTCTACCCAAAGTGTCGCGACCTACGGGCACGCTGATAGCCTTACCTGTATCGGTAACTGCAGTGCCGCGTTGCAAACCATCGGTAGATGCCATAGCGATACAACGAGCTACGTTGTCGCCAATGTGCTGCGCTACCTCAACGGTAAGTGTGCGCTCGCCAATAGGCATTGTAAGCGCGTTATAAATAGCCGGTAGTGCGCCCTCTTCGAAACGCACGTCAACTACAGGACCCATAACCTGGGATACTGTACCGGTAGTTTTATTAGACATTTATTTCAACTCCTTAAGAAGTTAGTTGCCTGCGCCGGCAACAATCTCGGTAATTTCTTGCGTGATTGCGCCTTGACGCGCACGGTTATACTCTAGTTGCAATTCGTCAATCATTTGCTGAGCGTTCTTGCCCGCAGAATCCATCGCCATACGGCGAGCCGCAACCTCACTTGCAAAGCTCTCGCGAACGCAAGCTACGATCACACCCGAAAGATATTCGGGCACTGCGATATCAAGTATTGTACGTTCATCTGGTTCAAAAACTGCGGCAGTATTTTTTACGTTTTGGCCCTTTGTAAGCGGTAAAACCCACTTGATATCAGGCGTTTGAGTCATCATTGAAATATAGTTTGTAGTAACTATTCCCAAGCGGTCAAACTCACCCGCCGCAAACTGCTCGCACAACTCTTTTGCCAATTTGAAAGCGTCTGCTGCATAAAACTTTTCGCTAGATACGATTTTCTGGCCATATCTTTCGCAAGCACGTTTACCAATCGGTATGATTTCGGCCTCGCCAAAATCACGCACAGTACGAAAAACGTTTGCATTATAGCCACCTGCCAAGCCTCTGTCACCCGCGATTACGATAAGACGAGTTTTGCCACCGTCTTTAAACTCGCGCATAAACGGACTGCTTTGACAATCGGGCGATGCGGTAAGCAAATCTACCACGTTTTGCACCGCCGCCTCATATTGACGACCTGCCGCCATAGCTAAATTTGCTTTGCGCATTTTAGAGGATGCAACAAGTCCCATAGCCTTGGTAAGATGCAACGTAGAGTCAACACTTTTTATACGCAGTTTAAGTGTTTTAGTGTTACCTGACATCTGGCATTACCTCGTCATTTCACTGAGTGTTTCTTCGAGTGACGCTACGTCTTCATCCTCAAAATAGCCTTCTTCAAAACGTTTTAACAAATCGGCTTTTTGATTTTGTAGTTTTTCATATAAACGCTCTTCAAAATCCTTAACTTTATCTACAGGTATCGTATCTAACCAGCCCTTTGTAACGGCATAGATAATAGCAACCTGACAACCAACAGAAATTGGGTTGTTACGATTTTGTTTAAGCACTTCAACAATACGCTCGCCAAGCGCTAGACGAGATTTAGTATCGGCATCGAGGTCGCTACCAAACTGCGCAAAAGCTTGAAGTTCGCGGTACTGTGAATATAAAAGTTTAAGTTCGCCCGAAACCTTTTTCATGCTCTTTTTCTGAGCTGAACCACCAACACGGCTTACCGAAATACCAGGGTTGATAGCCGGCATAACGCCCGCGTGGAAAAGTTCAGTTTCGAGGAATATTTGTCCGTCGGTAATAGAGATAACGTTTGTAGGAATATATGCCGAAACGTCACCTGCTTGTGTTTCGATAATTGGAAGCGCGGTAATAGAACCACCGCCGTATTCAGGCGCTACGCAAGCCGCTCTTTCGAGTAGTCTTGAGTGCAAGTAGAATACGTCACCGGGATATGCTTCACGACCCGGTGGACGGCGAATAAGAAGCGATAACGCACGGTATGCTACCGCGTGCTTACTTAAATCGTCATATATAATAAGAACGTCCTTACCCTGCGCTCTAAAATATTCAGCCATAGCGCAGCCAGAATATGGAGCGATATACTGAAGCGGCGCACTCTCGGAAGCAGATGCCGATACAACGATGGTGTAGTCCATAGCGCCTGCTTTGGTAAGATTGTTTACAAGACTTACAACAGAAGTATTCTTTTGACCGATAGCAACGTAGATGCACAAAACGCCTGTGTTCTTTTGGTTGATAATCGTATCAATAGCGATTTCGGTTTTACCGGTTTGACGGTCGCCGATAATAAGCTCACGCTGACCGCGACCAATAGGAATCATACTGTCAATCGCTTTAATACCTGTTTGTAGTGGTACAGATACGCTCTTACGCTCGATAATACCAGGCGCTTCTGCCTCGATTGGATTAAAGCCGCTATACTCGATTGGACCTTTACCGTCAATTGGCTCGCCCAACGCATTTACAACACGTCCGAGCATTTTTTCGCCAACAGGCACGGAAAGCACCTTGCCCGTACGGCGCACAACAGTACCCTCACGAATGTTATTATCGTTAGATAGCATAGCAACCGAAACGGTGTCTTCCTCTAGGTTTTGAGCAAGACCTGCAGAGCCGTCTTCAAACTCTAATAGCTCGTTTGCCATACAGTTGGTAAGACCATATACGCGTGCAATACCGTCACCGACAAGAATAACTCTGCCGGTTTCTTTCATCTCTATTTGTGAGCGATAATTTTTTATCTGCTCTTTTATAATATAACTAATTTCTTGTTGTTTTTCGCTCATACGCTAATCACTTCCTTCGCGCGTTTTAAGTTAGATTTAACGCTGCCGTCAAGCAACTGACCATCAAGCTCTACCGCAATACCGCCAAGCAATGTGTCGTCTGTAACACAGTTTAACGTCACCTTTTTGCCGGTGCGTTTTTCGAGCGCTTTTATAAGGTCGATCTTTTGCTGCTCGGTAAGTTCTACCACGCTTGTAACCTTGGCAACAACCGTGCCGCTAGCCCACTCACGTAGGCGGTAAAATTCACTAGCGCTATCAAAAAATTGCTCGGTCTTGCCTTGTTCGCACATAAGACACAAAAAGGACAAAACATGTGTATTAACCTTGCCTTCAAAGGCTTGTGCCAGTGTCGCGGTGCGTTCGCTTTTGGGGATACTTGGAGTAGCTAAAAACTGTAGATATTCGGGAGTTTCTGCAAACACCTCTTCTACCATTTTTAGTCCTTCGTAAAATTCATCTATTAAATTTTCTTCGCGCGCCAACATAAACAGCGCCTCGGCGTAGTTGTTACCTGTCGCTGTCATTAGTTTTCACCTATTTTATCAATAAAATCGTCAATAAGCGCTTTGTGATCGTCGGCATTAACCTCACGCTCAAGCATTTTTTCTGCCAAAGCGGTAGAAACGTCTATAATCTGTTCCTTTATGGTTTCGCCAACACGCTTGCGCTCTAGTTCGGCATCCTCTTCTGCTTGACGAATAATTCCGTCAGCAGTAGCTCTTGCGTCCTCAACAATTTTGTCACCACGCGCTTTTGCAATATCTGCCGCTTCCTTAACAATGCCTTCGGCCTCTGCCTTGGCATTAGCGAGTCGCTCTGTAAGCTCGGCGTCTTTTTGCTCGGCACTTGTACGCGCAGACTCGGCGTCGGCATAATCACTATCGATTTGTGCGCGACGTTCGTCTAGCATCTTTTGCACCGGTTTGTACAAAAACTTTTTAAGTATTAAGAACAAAAGTACAAGGTTTGCAAGAGAAATGAGTATTTGCCATATATTTACGGATATAATACTCAACTGTTGTTCCCCCGATTATTTAATTGCTGATTTCAAAAGATCAACAAAGATGCTAGGAGCAACAAAGATAAGCAAAATTGCTACTACGAGCGCATAAATACCTGTTGTTTCAGAAATAGCGCAACCCATGATCATAGTAGAAGTTACGTCGCCCTTAGCTTCCGGTTGACGGCCAATTGCCTCACAAGCTTTAGATACGGCATTACCTTCACCAATACCAGGACCGATAGCGCCTATACCCATACAAATACCTGCGCCTAGTGCGCAACAACCTAAAATAATACCAATTGCGAGTGCCATAATAAATTACCTCCGTAAAATTATTTATTTGTTTTAATTTTTTGTGATTTTTTAGACTGCTTTTTTTGCTGTCTTTTTTCATATAGTTCACGCGGGAAGTTGCCCGAAATGTTAAGCATTGTAAGCATTGCAAAGATAAACGCTTGCATACAGCCGCTAAACAAATCAAAGTAAACCGATAACACCGCGGGAAGACCAACCTGTAAAAACGGTATTTCACCAAACACACCCGGTAGCCAACCGAGTAACAACTCGGAAACACCCTGTAACGCCGACGCGATTAGTACCGCAATAACCGAGCCCGATAAAACGTTACCGTAATGACGGAACGCCAATGACACAGGCGTTGCTACCTCGCCCAAGATATTGAGCGGTGTCATTACAAATATTGGCTCTGTAAATCCTTTAAGATAATTGCCAAAGCCGCCCTTTAACTTGTAGTAGGTTATAAGCGCAAAGGTAAGTATTGCCCAACCCGCTACTATGTTAATGTCTGACGTTGGTGGGAATAGTCCCAAAAGCGCCATAAGGCTTGACACAGCCGAAAGTCCCATAATCGCCGCAATAAACGGCTCATAGCCGTTAAAGAAATCACCCATGTTAGCGTTTACTAGATTTTTGGTCTTTTCGACAATCCACTCGACTATAAGTTGACGTTTAAGCGTTGCTTTAACCTTTAGTCCGTGAGTAAAGTAAAGGCACATAAAAAATAGCGCAATTATTACTGCGACCGAGTTGACCTGCGCCTCGGTTATTGCCAAATCTTGTATCGGCATAGGAATGGTAAAATACGGCATAGCGCCCGAAATCGAGATTCCCTCGCTTGGCACGTTAGTTAAAACCTTTAATACCATACACAATACAAACGGCAATATCATACCCAAAACGTACAGCGTATCAACCAGCTTAAAACGACCGCTAGTTTTTGTTTTTGTCAAAGCAACACCCCCTTATAGATGTTTTTATAAAAAATTTAGTCTTTTTTGTTTTTGTCAATTAATGGTCGCAAGAAAATTGCGATGCTCGGGAAAATTAGCGGAATAGTTACGGTCATCCAGCTAAAGATTGGAATAACTACACCGATTATTGTAAACAAAAGCAGTAACGTCATTCTAAGTGAATAAGACGTTTTAATTGTCTTTTTTGCTTCTTCCTCGTCTTGCGATACGGCCTTTTGAACGTAAAGTCCCATTGCAAAAAAGTTGCCAACCGCTACTGCAGCACCCCAAAAGTTGCCTAGTAATATTGTGTAATCCCACTTGCCAATTATTAAAAATATTGCTTGCATTAGCACACTAAATATAATAACAAACGAAGCGATATATTTTGTTTCTTTTATTACAGTTTTATCAACCTTCATAAATCCAAAACCATTCTTTCCCATTTTATTAGTATTTTAACATATCTTATTAAATATGTCTATAAAAAATAAAAATTTAACAAAGAATTTTTTATTGCGTTTATCTATATTTAACTGTATAATTGTTTTAAAGGAGGTATTGGTTTTATGAACGATATCGAAAATACCTTATCAAACACAAAAAAGCGGATTACAAAAACAAAAGTTGCGCTTTGGTTATTGGTTGTACCATATATAATTTTCACGGTTTGTATGTTAATTATTGAGTTTGGCGGCAATTATCTTGGTTTATCAACCGAATTGCAATTTGTTGCATTTGTATTTTTATATTTATATCCATCCTATGCCACAGGATTAACCATAGCAAGCGCCATATTACAAATGATTTCAATATTCAAAGGTGAAGAAAAACTAAAAAACATATTAATGCTGATATTTTCTGTTTTGAGCCTTTTATTCATCTGTTTTTACTATACTATATTTGATTCGTATTTTGAAAATATGATGAATTGGGAATAGACGCTTTATCTCGAATAATAAACACAACACCCTACATATAATTATGTGGGGTGTTGCTATTTGAAAATCATAGCTGTTCTCACAATGATCTGGTTATCATTATGCTCGCTTGTGCTACTGTTTTTACATATAAAAAGTCATGCTTTTTTCAAGTCAATTATTATAAATGCGCTACTAGGATTTTTTGCCGTTGCTCTAATAAATCTAACACAAAAATTCACAGGTGTCTTTGTGCCAATAAATTGGTACACCGTAATCGGTAGCGGTACGCTAGGGCTACCCTGCGTTTGCGGGTTAATACTAGCACAAATCATAATATAAAAAGAGCCTCCCCAAAAAGGAGGCTCTTAAAATTTACATGTGGGTATGCATTATCTCGGCAGTGCCCGAAATTCTGGTTTTTAGTCCTGCTGGTATAAACACACTGTCGCCTTTTTTAAGTCGCATCATACCGCCTGTGTATGAAAGTGTTGCATTACCGTCTAAAACAAGTAGAGAAATAAAGCTATCGTTATCATAAACACCAACGTTGCCGTTAAGTGTAATAAGTTCGGTTGTAAAATACTCGCAAGATGCAAGCTCTCTAACAGTACCAAAAGGATAGATGGTTACGTCACCCACCGCGCCGTAAGGCTTGGTTGGTTTTTGTGTTTTGGTAACCTCTACCGCCTGCTTAATATGAAGTTCACGTGGCTTACCGTCGGCGCCTAGACGACCGTAGTCAGATACACGATAGGTTGTGTTTGAGTTTTGTTGCACCTCGGCAATGAGTATTCCCTTGCCAATCGCGTGCATTGTGCCCGCGTCAATAAAGAACACGTCACCTTTTTTAACCGGAACGTAGTTGCAAACCGGAGAAAGGTTGTTGCTGTTGATACGTTCTAAAAACTCGCCTTGACTGATATCTTGGTTAAAACCATAGATAAGTTGCGCGTCGTCATCGCAGTCAACAACGTACCACATTTCAGTCTTGCCGTATTCGCCCTCTTTTGCTAGAGCGTACTCGTCGTTTGGATGCACCTGGACCGAAAGCCTGTCCTTTGCGTCGATAAGTTTTATAAGAATTGGAAAATATGTAAAGTCGGCGCTCTTTTTACCAAGAGCCTTTTTGCCCCAAGTTTCAACAACTTGTTGCAAGGTTTGTCCTGCAAACTCACCGTTGCGAACAACACTGTTGCCGTCTTTGTGGCAAGAAAGCATCCAGCCCTCTGCCGCCTTTTCTTTATCGGTTTCAAAACCGAATTCATCAATTAGTCTTCTACCGCCCCATAGATAATCCTTTAGCGGTGCTTTAAGTAGTAATGGATACATCAAAAAACCTCCTACCACGTCTATTTCTAGTATTATATCACCTTATTTTGCGCGTATCAAGAGAATATTGGAATTTTGACGAAAAAAGTCGCATAAAATTCACTGTTTTTTGTAAAATTTTTAAGCAAAATAATTTTATTTTGTTTTACATAAATTTTTTATTCACTTTATTTTTGCATACACCATTTTACCACTTATTAACCGAGTTTTCCACCGTTTTAAGGTCGAAAAATGCCATAAAACCACACTTTTGCCTTCTAAGTGGTGGATTTCTCGGTGGAAAATGTGAAAAACTTTTTAGGTTGTTTTGGTTTACATAACACTTAAAAATGCAAAAATTTCCATAAAAATTGTAACCTTTTTGTAACTTGATTTTTTCACCGATTACCCCTTATCACGTCAATATATACAAAAGTGCTAAAAAAAGCAAATTGTCATCACAATCTTTTGATAATATTAAAACAAGTCCTAAAACGAGTAGCTCATCTGCGCTAAATGAAAAACCTGGCGGAGGGACGTGGGTTTTATCGCATTTTGTCTTGTTTTGCGGCGGTATATCGGCCGTTTTTTTAGCTCTTTTATTCATTTCAAGCATTTCGTTTATGGCGCTGTTCTTGCGATTTGAAAAATTATGCATACCGGTCAATAATTATGCACTCCCTAAAAATCAAACATTCCGCTCCCCTTTAAAAGAGGTAATAAATCGATAAGTTTTAAAAGTTTTATCGCGGTGTCTACCTTTTCGCGTCTAGGCTCACTAAGATGCGGTTTTAACGCCAACAGCAGTTTTGCGCGATTATCGTCGTGACCAGCTTTAAGACGCGACATAATCGACATTATTTTGCCTAGTTGCAAAGGATCGATATTATCAAACCATCCGCCCGAACTATCGCTAGATTCGGGCGGTGTTTCTTTTTGATCGTTATTCCCCAGTATATTCTCTGCCATTTCGCGCAAGTGATTTAAACTTTCGGGGTCGTTTAGCAGTTCTGCTAGTTTTTCGCTAATGTCATCCATTCTTTTTTCCACCTAAAATTTTCATTAGTTTTTGCGCGGCATCGCTGTTTAATATTTTATTTAACTTTTCCTTGTCGGCCAAAACCTCTTCTATCTTTTTGCGGTCGTCTTCTTTTAAGTTTTTTAGTAGCGCGTCCTTATCTCCTTGTCGCGCAGCATCGAGAGTTTTTTTATCTATTTTACCAAAATCATTATTCATTTGATTTTCCTCCCAAAATAAAGTATTATATATGTAAATGTATGTTAAGAGAGGGTGCGTTTATGCGAATTGTGGTAATTTCTGACTCGCATGGTCACGGTAGCGTTATAGATAGAATAATTCGTCGCGAACAAAATGCCGATGCGATAGTTTTTCTTGGTGACGTTACTCGCGATATCGAGGATTTCACTTATGAATATGACGATAAAAAATTTTATATAGTAAGCGGAAATTGCGATTTTCTTTCCGACTACCCTTATTGCTTGACGGTAGATTTTGGCGGCACAAAAGTTTTTATCACCCACGGGCACACCTTGGGTGTCAAAGGCGGTATCGGCGGTTTACTACAAGCCGCAAAGCAGCAGGAATGTCAAATAGCGCTTTACGGACATACCCACGTGTCCGATATAAAATACGTTGACGGTATACACGTCATAAATCCCGGCTCTTGCGCCCGCTCGCGTGATGGCGGCAACAGTTACGCGATTATAGATATTAGAGATAATGGAATTTTACCAAGTATTGTAAGAATATAAAAAAGCACGAACCTTTTCGGTTCGTGCTTTTAAATTATTTTTTAACCTTTGCAAAGTTGCCAAAAGTGTTACCAACGTTTTCGACAAACGAAAAGGTATTATCATATTTTTTAAGTATGTTTTGAAAATCCACTATTTGGTGCTTATTTACCACGCAAATTAGTACGTCTTTTTCTTCTTGTTTATATGCGCCAACTGCAGTAAGCTTGGTAGCGCCGTGACGGAGTGTAGTTAATACCTCTTTGCTTATTTCGTCAGCGTGGGTAGTAATAACCGTAAATTTATAGGCTTGCTTTGAACCTTGAAGAATTATATTACCCAAAAACGTGGATATAAAGCAATAAATAATACACAAACACACCGGCTTGTAATCATAACTCGTGCTACCCTGCGCATCAGCCTTTGCATAAACAAAGAAAGATGCTACCGCAACTATTGCGTTAAGAGTTAATGTTATCCAAAAAAAGTTTAAATAGGGCTTTTTCACGCTTATGTATTTTGACACAATGTCGGTGCCACCAGTAGATGCGTTGTGACGCGCACATATTCCATAAACCAAACCGCCCAAGGTACCGCTTATTATTACGGGATATATAGTGTCGTGATTGCCTGCATCATACTGAAATGCCGAAAAATCAAGTTGCCCGAGTCCCAAATAGGCAAATGAGTAAACCAAACAAAATAGCAATGATTTTTTTGCAAAATCACGATTCACAAAAAAATAAGCAATCACACATAACGGCACGTTAATCAAAAGCGACATATAACCTATGCTAAACCCCGTTTTGTACTGTATCATAGTAGCAATACCGTTTATGCCTGCCGGAGCAAAGTTGTTTTTTACAATAAAGAGTTGATAGGTAAAAGCCAGTAAAATTGCCGCTAAAATTATAAAGAAATATGCGCTAATATTTTTGAACTTTTTCATAACACATCACCCAAGGTCATTGTAGCACACTTTAAATTTTTTGCAACAAAAAAGACGGGAAAACTCCCGTCTTTTTAAAATTATTCTTTATTTGCCTCTTCAATAACCTTTTGAGCTATATTTGCAGGTACTGTTTCGTATCTTGCAAACTCAAGTGTAAAGGTTGCTGTGCCCTGTGTTAGCGAACGCATAGCGGTTGAGAAGTCTGACATTTCGGCAGTTGGTACTTCACCGATGATTTCTTGCATCTTGTTTTCGAGTGGGTTCATACCAATGATTCTACCACGACGTTTGTTAATATCGCCAATTACGTCACCGAGCATATCGTCAGGAACGATAACGTTAAGTGTGCTAATAGGCTCTAGTAGAACAGGACTTGCGTTAGAGATACCTTCTTTAAACGCGATAGATGCAGCCATCTTAAACGCCATTTCAGAAGAGTCAACAGGGTGGTAAGAACCGTCAACGAGTGTTGCCTTAATACCAACCATTGGGTAGCCTGCCAAAACACCCTTTTGGGTAGAGTCGCGAAGACCCTTTTCTACTGCAGGGAAGAAGTTCTTTGGAACCGCGCCGCCAAATACCTTTTCTTCAAATACGAGTTCGAGGCTATCGGTTGGCTCAAATTCAATCCAAACGTCACCAAATTGACCGTGACCGCCAGATTGTTTCTTGTGTCTGCCTTGTGCCTTAACTGCTTTTTGAATTGTTTCGCGATATGCAATCTTTGGTTTAGAGAGTAGTACGTCGCAACCAAATTTTGCCTTTAGTTTTGATACAACTATATCGGTATGTTGCTCACCGAGTGTGCTCATAACAAGCTCACGTGTTTCGGTGTCGTTATAAACCTTAAGTGTTGGGTCTTCTTCCATAATTCTGTTAAGACCTGCGCTAATCTTTTCTTCGTCGCCCTTCTTTGCAGGGTAGATAGCGGTCTTAAGATTTGGTAGTGGGAACTCGATAGCATTAACGGCTACTGTACCAGTTGCAGACAATGTGTCGCCTGTTATGCTTTCGCCAAGCTTTGCAACAGAGCCAATGTCACCCGCCATAATTTCGGTAGCGTCTTCTTGTTTGCCGCCTTTTAGCCACATAATCTTTGAAAGACGTTCTTCGTCGCCTGTACGATTATTTTTTAGCTTCATATCGCCGGTAATTTTACCGGAGATAACCTTAAAGTATGAAAGCTTACCAACAAATGGGTCAGCGATTGTCTTAAAGATAAAGAGCGCGTTTTCTTTTGCAGCATCATAAGTAACCTTTACGCCGCTTTCTAACGTATACGTACTATCAGCAGCGGATGGCATAACCTCTGCAATGCTGTCGGCAAATAGACCGATAGCGTCGCCTGTAAGCTGAACACCGCAATATACAGGACAAATGTCGCCGCCAGCAACACCGGTCTTTAGACCTGCGATAATTTCGTCGGCAGTGAGGTCTTCGCCTTCAAAGTATTTTTCCATCAACGCTTCGTCGGTAGATGCAACTGCCTCAATAAGCATAGCGCGCATAGAAGCTACTTCGCTGCTATCTGGCATATCGGTATCGGCAAGATTTAAACCGTCTGCGGTATAAGCTTTGTTAGCAACCAAGTCAACGTAGCACTGAACAACATCGTCAACAATGTATGGAACAACAACAGGGCAAACAACTGCGCCGTAATTTGCAACCAAAGCAGAAATTACGCGGTAGAAGTGAGCGTGGGTAGAATTAAGTTTACCAACAAAGAAACCTACTGCCTTACCTGCAGCGCGAGCCTTTTCAAAAGCTTGCTTTGCGCCAACGGTAAGACCTGATTTACCAGAGATTGTAACAATAACGCTGTCTGCTGCGGCAAGAGCCTCGCTAACGCCACCCGCAAAGTCAAATAGACCCGGCGCGTCGATAAGATTTAACTTAAAGTCGCCTTTTTCAAGAGCGTAAATGCTGGTAGAAACAGAACAGCCACGTTTCTTTTCTTCTGCGTCAAAGTCGAAAACTGAGGTACCTTCTGATGTATTACCTATTCGCTCTATTGCTTTGGAATGGTACAAAATCGCGCTTGCAAGCGTTGATTTACCTGAGTTACCATGACCCAAAAAGGCAATATTTTTAATTTTGTCAGCTGAATAGTTTTTCATAAGTGTATCCTCCTTGTGAACTTTTACTAAAAAGTTCTGATTATTGGTTAAGTATAGCATATATTTTTAGCAATTACAACCAAAATTTTAAAAAATTTTAATATCTTTTGGTTAAAACTCACAAATTGTAACTATTTGTAACCTTTTACGGCTTAAAAGTTACAAAATTGAAAACATTTGTAACCAAATTGTTGCTTAATTTTTTTAGTATTTATATATATAATATAATCACGGAATTTAACTGAAAGGAGTCGTAAGTGATGAAAAAAGTTTTTAGTCTTATTTTATGTGTCGTTGCGATAATTGCTTGTTTGTCACTTATTGCTCCGGAAATAAGCGACACTGCCAAAGTTTCGGCAGCTACCGCGCAAGAAGCTGGCACAAATCCTGCAGAAGCACGTTTTCTAAACATGCTTAACCACAATTTTGTTTACAATGCCGATTTTGATAACGCTGACACAATTATCAACAACGCGTCACTCGCGCTCCTTGATTTGCGCGACAGCGCTAACGAGGACTTTATAGCAAACACCTACGTTAAGGGTTTTGTAAAAGATATGTACGGCATCGAAATTGAAGATATGTCGGGCATTAATGCTGACTATCCACAACTTGACGGTTATCTCTACGTCATTCCTCGCGGCTTTACAAGTTATAACCACACCATCGTTTCTATAAAAGAAAATGAAGATGGCAGCTATACAGTAGTAAGCGACGTTATCGTTGATAACCACGACGGCTTTGCAAAATCAGAAAAGGCTGTATCACTCTTTGTAAAGAATGACAGTTCTGCTTTTGGCTACAATATGATTTACTGCAACATCATCGAAAATAGTACTGATATTTAATAAAAATACGGGCAAATTAAGTTTGTCCGTATTTTTTTGAAAATTTTTTTAAAATTTTGCTTGACAAATTCCCAATAAACATATATAATACTTTGGCACGGTGAAAAACCGATGAATATGGCTGTATAGCTCAGCTGGCTAGAGCACACGGTTCATACCCGTGGTGTCATTGGTTCGAATCCTATTACAGCCACCATTCGGCCCGTTGGTCAAGAGGCCTAAGACACCGCCCTTTCACGGCGGTAACACGAGTTCGAATCTCGTACGGGTCACCAAAAAAAGACAGATGCCCTTTAGGGTGTCTGTCCTTTTTTTATTTGTCTTTAAGTGCGAGATTCGAAAAGAACGGTCGGGCAAAGCCCGATGTCAATTGTCCGGGGGACAGTTGACAAGTTCGGGTGCGTGTCGGTGGCGGTGCCACCGAGCGAATCTCGTACGGGTCACCAAAAATCCCTTAGACAAAAGTCTGAGGGATTTTTACTTTTTACCTTTTCACTATTCACTTTTATTTAGTCGGTAAAGGGATTTTTGGAAGGTAATAAGTAATAGGTAATAGTGAATAAGTTCGGTGTGCCTATGGCACAAATATATCCGCAAGGCTTTGCCTTGCGCTTTTTGTTTTATAATGATATAATAAATTTTAAGGCGGTGATTGTGTGCGAAAATACAAAATAGCTCATTATAAGAAATCCAATTCAATTTGGTTCGTTAATGGCGGAAAATTATTAGTGAATGACAACGAATATGTTGTAAAGTGTTTTTTTAAAACTGTAGCAGTGTTTAAAATTGATAAAACTTTCGCCCATAAAATTTCTTATAATTTATCGCGCAAAGGAATTAATTTATCGGATGACATAAAAAGTATAGATCTTTATTTTCCTGCAAAAACTTTAGATAAGTTATATGAATTATTTAATCTTAAATGATTTTTAGTGTCATATGCATAAAATAAAGCACCCAAAATGGGTGCTTTATTTTTTTATTTCTCATCCACACAAAGATTTAATAGATCTTCTAGTTTTGCGGTAGCAAGGCACTCTACTGTGTCGACGGCGCTGCCGTCGAGCGAATCTCGTACGGGTCACCAAAAAAAGAACACCTAAAAGGTGTTCTTTTTTCTTTTATGCAAAATTTAATTAGTTTCGCGCAAAAAGTCTTGTAACAACGTTTTTTGCAAACGCTCGACAATTTCTGTCGCTTTGTCGCCTACTGATTTGCCGTCTACTTTATCGGCCACAAGACACAACGCGCCGGCCGACGATACAAGCACCTCATCGGCGTCAAAAAGTTGTTCTAGGTTAAACGGCTGTTCTAAAACAGGTACGTTCATTTCCTTGCAAGCCTTTATAATATGCTTTCTTGCAATGCCCGGTAAAATTAAATTATCGGTAGGCGCGGTAATTAGCGCGCCATCTTTTATAATATGTACGTTGCTATGCGCGCACTCGGTAACGCGTCCGTTTCTATGAAAAACCGTTTCAAAGCATCCTGCTTCTTTTGCTCGTTGAGATGCAATAACCGCAGGAATTAGATTTAGGGTTTTTATGTTGCAGTGTAAAAAACGTGTGTCCTCCATTGTAATAAGCTGAACACGCTTTTCAAGGTTTAAAATTTCTTTATGGTAAATATTTATCCAGATATTTGCCCTACCTTCGCTTGGAAACGTATGGTTTCTAACCGCCGCGCTACCGCGTGTAGCCTGAAAATAAACAAAGTTTTCACCCGTGTCCATTTTCTTAACCATATCGTTTAATAACTCTGCCATTTCTTGCTTTGAATATGGCAGTTCTATCTCTAAAAGCTTGGCGCTATTATAAAATCTATCTAAATGTTCGTCGAGCGAAAATATATTATAATTTCGACTGTAGGTAGCGTCGTATATACCATCGCCAAAAAAGCAAACTCTATCACTCATTGGAATAAAGATGTTTTCTATTTCGTCGCAAACGCCGTTATAATAACCTAAATTTTTCATAAAATGTCCTCGTGTTTTACATTGATTCTGCGCAAAGATTTAATAAATCTTCAAGTTTTGCGGTAGCAAGGCACTCTACTGTGTCGGATGCGCCGTAGTAAATTTTTACCTCGCCGTCGTCTTCAAGTATCATACCGCCCGGGAATATTACGTTTTGACGAAGTCCCTCGTCAACCTCGTAATCGGTTTCGGGCGCGATAAGTGGCAACTTGCTCATACCTATTACCTTTGACGGATCGTTAAGGTCAAGTAGCATAATGCCTGCGCAGTAACGCTTTTTCCAGGTATCTTCCCAACCGTTTTTACCGCGTGTTTGGTCTATATCTACGCTATGAAAAGTAGTAAGCCAACCTTTTTCGGTCTTGATAGGTGGCGCTGCAGGGCCAATCTTATCATTAGCAAACGGCACGTGCTCAACACCCATAACAAGTGTGTTGTTACCCCAGAATTTAAGGTCTGGCGACTGCGCAAACCAAATGTCAAAACGGTCTTTACCACCGCGTGAATATACCGGGAATGGACGCTCTAGACGAGTGTATAGTCCATTTATCTTTTCCGGGAAAAGCACCATATTGCGATTGTCGGGAGCCGAGATGCTAAGCACCTCAAGACGCTCGAGGTCGTGAATAATACCAACGCCGCCGTGAACACCGTGATTTGTATCAACCGCAAAACACATATATAATACGTCGTCGATTACTGTAAGACGAGGGTCGTAAAAACGTCGAATTTCATCAGTTACATAATCTTCGGCCGCTAAAAATGGTTTTGGAGAAACGTTCCAATGAATACCATCGTCGCTGGTAGCAAGACCTAGGTCTACCTTTTTAAGCGGATTTGTTCCGTAGCCGTTTATTTTAATATCGTTACGAAAAACCATAACGTACTTGCCCTTGTATTTTGCAATACCGGCATTGTAAATACAGGTTGCCTCGTAAGGAATATCTTTCATAGAAAGAACCGGATTGCCCTCGTATCTTTTGATAACGGGGGACGATTTAAGTTCTGGAAAGACCTTTGGCATAATAAATCTCCTTTTGTTTTATATGTCGTCGGCAAGCGTTTTTCTGCGTTGCCAGATTCCTGATAAAAAGTATATAACACCGGGTATTGCATAGCCGTAAGCCGCAAGACCATAACCCAAGACAAAGCCGTAGAATCCCCAATCAAAGTATATACCAAACAGCCAGCTTAGACCAATACGTAGCACCACGCCGTCTAAAAGCGCTAACACCATACTGAGCTTTGCGTTGCCTATGCCTTGAATTAGCGCACCTGTACCACGCATAAGCGCGAGGGCTGGGAACATCCAAAGTATTGCTTTAATAAACGTGCCCGAAAGTTCGTGAACGGCAGGGTCGTCTGAGAATAATTGGAACATAAATTTACCAAAGAATATGTAAAGCGCTATAAACACTACCGTCCAAATTCCTGCAAAAATCCAAGCACAATGCACTACTCGTTTTGCGCGCTCTGGTTTGCCGGCGCCTACGTTTTGGCTTACCATTGGCATTGCGGCAAAGTGAATACCTTGAGATATCTTGTTGATAATATCGTCTATCTTACCGCCCGCGCTAAAGGTAGCCGATTCTACAAGACCAATGCCGTTTATCATAGAGTTTACAAACAACATTGAAATATTGATGCAACCTGATTGTATCGCCATTGGTGTACCGATAGATAGCATCATTTTGGCGTATTGACGATGCATTATAAAGCTCTTTGGCTTAAAGTCAAAACCAAATGCCTCTTTTCGCTTATAGAGGTAGTAAATCGAGAATATAAACGATACCGCTTGACCAATAACGGTGGCGTAGGCCGCGCCTGCAACTCCCCATCCCCAAAGACCTGTGAATAGATAGTCTAGTATCAAGTTTACAGCCGACGCTATCGCGATAAACAAAAGCGGCCTTGACGAGTCGCCCATGCCACGAAGTATCGCCGACACTATGTTGTAACCTGCGGTAAAAATAAAACCTACTGTACATATTACCATATACTCCATCGCCATATCGTACGATGCTTTTGGTATGTTCATAAGGTCTAGTATTTGAGTTCTAAAACCTAGTATTATAATCGACAGTATTGCCGCTATTATAAATATAAGGGTAAACAACGTGCCGATAATGTCGTTCATCTCTTTGCGCTTACCAACGCCTAGCGCCTGCGCTAAAAGTACCTGCCCCGCGTTTGAAAAGCCGAGACACAACATGGTGGCAAAGGTGATAATATAACCGCTTTGACCTACCGCAGAAATGCCCGCAGTACCAACGTATTTACCAACAATAACCATATCTATCGTGCTGTAAAGCACCTGTAATGCGTTAGACAACATAAACGGCAACATAAAAGTAAACATTTGCCGCATTATAGGTCCGCTTGTAAAATTCTTGCTAATTGCCTTTTTAGACACTTTTTATTTCATCTCTTCTTCCGTTAAATTTCGATAGACTTTACACGGATTACCCATAGCGATAACTCCACTTGGTATATCACGCGTCACAACACTACCTGCTCCTATTATAACGTTATCACCTATTGTAACGCCCGCCAGTACCGTAACCGAGCCACCAATCCAAACGTTGTTACCCACAGTAATTGGTTTTGCATATTCTAATCCCGCGACACGTTCGCCAGTATTTATAGGATGTCCGGCTGTATAAAAAGCACAGTTAGGACCTACAAGCACGTTTTTACCAAAACGAATGGTCGCGCAATCAAGCATTACGCAGTTGTGATTGGCAAAAAAGTTGTCGCCCAAATGCACGTTGTAGCCATAGTCACACCAAAAGTTTGGTAATATTGTAGCGTTTTGTCCAGTTGAGCCGACTATCTCTTTAAGTAGTTTTGTATGTGAGTCAACGTCTGTTATAGGCAGTTTGTTATATTTATCACACTTTTCTTTACAGGCAAATATCTCCAGTACCAACTCCCTATCGGTATTGGGATTATATAGCTCGCCCAAGTCGCGTTTTTGTTTTTCGGTCATATAATCACCGCCTAAAACTAAATTATGTTTATTTTAACATATCAAAATAATATTGCAACACAAACATTAAAAAAACGCCGCGTTTTTGCGGCGTTTTTGTTTTAATTTTCTTTTGTTTCATCGGTAGCAATATAAATCTCTTCGCTCTTTCTTTGCGCGTCTATCAACAAATTTATTGCTTTTTCGACACCATCAAGCAAGTCGAGGTACATTTGCTTGTAGTCAGGCATAGATAACCCTCCTTAATATAACAATATTATTTTTTGTTATATCGGCCGAAAACTAAAAAAGTGCGCAGCATAAGCTACGCACCGAAAAACACATAGCTCATACGCTGCGACACGAATTTGCAATCCACAAGAGAAAGTCAAATAAGAGAATGTGTTTTTACCGAAGTAAAAACTCTTCTCTTGTGATTGCATTATTAAATTCATGTCGCACGATAATGATATCATAAATAAAAAATATCGTCAAGTAATTCGACAAAAGTTGTTAAAAGATTACAAAAAAACCGCAGTTTTTTAAAACTGCGGTTTGATATTTGTTTTATTGTTCTTCCTCAAAATCTTCTTTGCCTACGCCACAAAGCGGACAAACAAAATCGTCTGGCAATTCTTCAAACTCGGTGCCTGGCTCTATTCCGTTATCTTCGTCGCCTAGCGCTTCGTCATAAATCCAGCCACAAACTGTGCATACATACTTTTTCATAATAAATTCCTCCAAAAAATTATTTTATTTCCTCAAAATCGGCGGCGCCGTGTTTGCAAAGTGGGCATATTATATCTTCGGGCAAGGTTTCGCCTTCATATATATAGCCACAAATTTTGCACACGTAACCTTTTTTGCCGTCTATTTGTGGTTTTGGCTTTACTTTATCGTAATAATAACTGTATGTCATGGTTTCTTTATCAGAAAGCACTCTCGACTCAGTTACCTCGCAAATAAACATACCGTGTGTATCAAGGTCAACGTATTGTTCGACCTTTAAAGAAATGAACGAATTTATATATCTTGGCAAGAAAACAAGACCGTTGTCCGAACGAAGTTGCTCGTCAGAATCGAATTTATTAACGTTTCTGCCGCTTTCAAAGCCAAACTTTTCAAAAACAGAGAACGGAGCGTCAACACTAAGCACGTTAACGTTCATCTTACCGTTTTGCTTAATAATATGATGCGAATAGTTTTCTTTATTTATGGTTACGGCAATTTTGTTTGGCGTGTTTGTAACCTGTGTTACTGCGTTTACAATAAGGCCGTTATCTTTTTGACCATCGTTACATGTAACAACGTATAGTCCGTAACCTATATTAAATAGCGCGGTTAGGTCGTTTTTGTTGGCGGTTTCGTCTTGTTGCGCCAAATAATCTTTGCAAAGCTCGTCGGCTAAAGCGGTTAACTGATTATTGCTTTCTTCGTTCAGCGCCGATAAAATCTTAACTGTATTTTCGGCAAAAGAAATGTTTTTGCTGTTTGCAAACATTTCTTTCATAACCTTGGCCGCTAGTGGCGCCCAACTGCCGTTTTCTATAAACGCTACTGTTCGATTTTGAAAATTGCGCTCGGTTAGGTGGTTTATAAACTCACGCATAAAGGGGAAAATCTCGGCATTGTAGGTAGTGGTAGCAAGTACCAACTTGCTGTAACGAAAAGCGTCTTCTACCGCCTCGGCCATATCGCAGCGTGCAAGGTCGTTTATAACAACCTTTGGGCAACCGTTTGCGCGTAATTTTTCGGCAAGCTTGTAGACCGCTTTTTTAGTATTGCCATAAACCGAGGTGTAGGCAATTACTATTCCCTCTTCTTCTACTTGATAACTAGACCAAGTATTATAAAGACCAATATAATAACCCAAATTTTCGTCAAGTACCGGTCCGTGCAAAGGACAAATCTTTTCTATGTCGAGGTTTGCCGCTTTTTTAAGCAGATTTTGTACCTGCGCGCCGTATTTGCCAACTATACCTATATAGTAACGTCTTGCCTCGCATGCCCAGTCCTCGTCGGTGTCGGGTGTGCCAAATTTGCCAAATCCATCGGCCGAAAACAGCACCTTGTCGGTAGAGTCATAGGTAACTATAACCTCTGGCCAATGCACCATAGGCGCTGTAACAAAGGTAAGCTTGTGACGACCCAAGTCTAGTGTGTCACCCTCGCCTACTATTATGCGGTTATCGGCAAAATCGGTGCCAAAAAATTGGTTCATCATAGCAAACGCTTTTTGCGAAGAAACAATTTTCGCTTTTGGATAACGCTTGATAAAGTTTGCAATATTTGCCGAGTGGTCGGGCTCCATGTGTTGAATTATAAGATAATCGGGTTCGGTATTACCCAAAACCGCCTCGATATTATCTAGCCACTCGTGTGTAAAGGCGGCATCGACAGTATCCATAACGGCGATTTTACTATCTAGAATAACGTAAGAATTATAAGAAATGCCGTTAGGGACAACGTATTGCCCCTCAAACAAATCTATCTTGCGGTCGTTTACACCAACGTATTTAATATCGTTTGTAATTATCACTGGCTATGCCTCCTAAATCAAAATTATTGTATGCAAATTTTGCTATTTTAATCTTCTACTCTAATAACAATTTTCTCAATAATAGGTTGGTTTGCTGCAGGAATAGTGCCGTTGTCGTCAACCGGTGTTACGGTTGTACAAATCTCGTCAACAATGGTCATACCCTCTGTTACGTAACCAAACGCCGCATATTGACCATCTAGGAAGGTGCTATCTTGATGCACAATAAAGAACTGTGAGCTTGCGCTGTCGTACATTTGTGAACGCGCCATAGAAATTACGCCGCGAAGATGGCTAAGCTGATTATCGTATCCGTTAGCTGTAAACTCACCTACGATCGTTTTGTCAGAACCGCCTGTGCCGTCACCCTTAGGGTCACCGCCTTGCATCATAAAGCCTTCCATAATTCTGTGGAAGGTAAGACCGTCATAAAAACCGTCTTCTGCAAGCATTACAAAATTGTCAACCGTCTTTGGAGCGCTTTCGCGGTCAAGTTGAACCGTTACTGTACCGTAACCTTTAATAACGATATCTGCATAATAAGTGCCGCTCTCACCACAAGCGGAAAGTGTTGCCATAAGGCTAAACGTTAGCGCCAAAACGCAAATTAGCGCTATGATTTTGTTCTTTAGTAGTTTTGTCATATCACTCAAAACCTTTCTTTTAATTTTTACAAAAAAATAATAACACACTATTTTTAAAATTTCAATAAAATTACTGTGAACAAATACCCCAAATTTTATCGACAATATTTTTCTTGACAAAATTAACCACTTGAATATAATGATAGTGTAATCAATGGATTACACAGTTTAAAAATATCGTTTCGATATGGGGGAGTAGCAAGCGCACAAACGTGCGTAGCAAGTCAACAATCTCGATTTTTTAAAAATCTGGCTTGCTTTAAATTGCGAGACTCATGTAGAGCTTGTGTCAAAAGCTGTACGTGGGGTCTTTATATTTGCTTGACACCGAGTATGGCGCGGCCGTGCTCGGTATTTTTATGCAAATTTTTAAAATTTTTGCCTAAAAAGCAAAGGAGGATTCCCCATGGTAGTTACATTTATTCTCTACTTTTTATCGGCGGCAGCGCTTGTCTACTTTTCTATGAAGTGCGCAGATTATGTTGACCTGCTCGATAAAAAAACCAACATGTCAGGCGCGTTTATAGGCGGTGTTATTCTTGCCGCTATCACCTCGCTACCTGAACTTGTTACTAGTATTACGGCGATAACCGTAGTAGACAATCCCGGTCTTATCATCGGTAACGTGCTTGGTAGTAACGTATTTAACCTATGTATCTTTGGCGCTACAACAGCGTTGTCGGTTAAAGCGTTTGCCAATGCAAAAATCGGCAAATCACACATTGCAACCATTATTTGCACAATTGTTGCCGATATCTTGATGATTGCAACCTTGCTAATCAACCCTGATTACACACGTATTCCATACGTCGAGATAAACGGTGCTTCACTTGTTATCTTAATAATTTACTTTATTTCTCTAAAATTCCTTGCAAACGACGACAGCGAAAACGACGAGGAAGACAATTCTAACCTTACCCTAAAGCAAATAGTGATTCGCTTTGTGATTATGGCTATCGGTCTTGTTGGAATGAGCTTTTTGGTTACACATTTCACCGACAAAATCGCAGAAGAATATCAACTAGGCGCATCTCTTGCAGGCGCTATCTTCTTGGGCGTTGTTACATCTTTGCCAGAGCTTGCATCAAGCGTTGTTCTTGTTCGTAAGCGCAACTTTAACGCAATGGTTGGTAACGTTGTAGGTAGTAATATGTTTAACTTTACCATCTTTAGCATATCTGACTTTATTGCGGGAAACAAATACGTTTATATTGATAGCGCAGCATCAAGATATATGATTTATTTTGGTATTATTTCTACCGTTTTTGTAGCGGCATCAATACTTATGCAAAACCGCTTTAAAAAGACAAATCCAACCAAGGGCGCAAAACTTGTAACCTACGTTGTTTTAGGCGCTGCAGTTTTGGTTTCATACCTTGCTTGTATGGTACTTTCACGATAAAAATAATTGACGAATAGTAAGTTTATTTGACTTGCTATTCGTCTTTTTTGTTGTTGCAAATTAAGTTTAAATGTTATAGAATAATTACGATAAACAAACTATTATTTCGCGAGGTGCTTTTATATGAGTAAATACGACGTAGCGGCATATATTTGGCCGGCATACACCGGCAAAGAACCTAGAACCAAAATCTTTTGGCCAGAGGACATCGGCGAGTGGCAAACTGTGCGCGATGCTTATGGCGAGGTAAAAGACAACGGTTATGTGTGGGACAGAAAACCACTTCTTGGTTTTCAAGAGGAATCCGACCCCGAGGTTATGGAGCAGCAGATTAAAATGGCGCTCGACCATGGCGTTAACGTATTTATCTACGACTGGTACTGGTACGACGACCGCCCATTCCTTGAAAACTGCCTAAACGACGGTTTCTTAAAGGCTAAAAACTGTAAAGATATGAAGTTTTACATTATGTGGGCAAACCACGATGCAAACTACACCTGGGACCGCAGAAGTTCGGGCAAGTTGTGGGACACAATTTGGCGTGGCGACGTAACTATTGAGCAGTTTTATAAAATCGGTCGCCGTTGGATCGACCAATACTTTAAACTTGACAACTACTACAAAATTGATAACAAACCTGTTATTAGCATCTATGCTCTCAAAAACTTTGTAAAAGGTTTTGGCAGCATAGAAAAAACTCGCGAGGCTATGGAGTGGCTAGACGCCGAGGCAAAGGCAAGCGGTCTTGACGGCGTGCATTTTCAGTTTGTGCGCTGGAACGGACAAAAGGAAAACTTCTCGGGCGTTGACGGCGAAGTAATCGAAACCACCAACGAACTTATTACCGAGCTTGGTTTTTCTTCTCTTACACACTATCAGTTTGTTCACTTCACCTACATTGACCGCGAGTATGATGAACTTCTCCCCGACGTGCAAAAAGAATGGGACACAGTAGCCGAAAGT
This sequence comes from Clostridia bacterium, assembly GCA_017537245.1. Lineage (GTDB taxonomy): Bacteria > Bacillota > Clostridia > Oscillospirales > Acutalibacteraceae > UBA737. Next base: position 35,509 of record JAFYLD010000040.1, read on the forward strand.
TATAAAGTGCCATACTTCCCTCACGTTTCGATCGGTTGGGACAACAACCCTCGTTTTAAGGATTTTAGCTGGGGTATTTGCAAAAACAATACCCCCGAAAAGTTTGAAAAAGCGCTACGCATGGCAAAAGATTTTGCCGACAAGACAGGTGTTTCGCTAATAACTGTAAACAGCTGGAACGAGTGGACCGAAACAAGCTACCTACTCCCCGACAACGTTTATGGTTACGGTTATCTAGAAGCTGTTAAAAAGGTTTTTGTCGATGAAAAATAATATCTTTAAATACGGCGAGTGGATTTGCCCGGTTGAGTTTTTAGACGAGCAACCAATAAATCTGCTTAGCAAAGAAAAATGCGCTATAAAACCCGAATTACCAGAAAAATTCAAAAACGTGCATATGCTAACCAAAAAGACCTTTTCTCTAGCAGAAAAGGTCGGTTCATATAGCATACGAATTACTGCCGACGATTATTATAAACTTTATATAAACGGTCAATTCGTGGCGCAGGGTGTGGCGCAGGGTTATCACTTTTGCTATTATTGGAACGAGATTGATATAACCGACTTTTTAAAGGCGGGCAAAAACGAAATTTACGTTGACGTTTATTATCAAGGTCTTGTAAATCGCGTTTATAACAGCGCCGACAGACGAATGGGACTAGTTGCCGAGATTTATAATAACGACGCGTGTATTCTAGCGACCGATAGCAGTTGGCAATACACCCTATCTGGCGCTTATACTATAAGCCATATAATTGGCTACGACACCGCCTTTGCCGAGAATTTTGATAGCCGTTGGACACCTGCTGCGTGGCACAACGCGTGCGAAAAGAAGGTTGATTACACCTTTAGTGATGAAAGTGTAAAAACCTTGCAGGTTTATCCTATAAACCCCGTATTAACCAAAGAATTGGAAAACGGCGCTATCTTTTATGACTTTGGCAGCGAAATTACCGCCACGCTAAGGATTACCGCGCGTGGTAAATCGGGCGATATGGTTCGTATCTTGTGTGGTGAAGAACTAGAGGACACCCCGCTTAAAGTGCGTTACAATATGCGAGCTAACTGCCTTTATGACGAGCGTTGGACACTAGCCGATGGTGAATCTACACTCGCGCAATACGAATACAAAGCTTTTCGCTACGTAACACTTGTGCCTGACCGCGACGTTGAAATCACCTCTATTTGCGCTATGGTACAGCATTATCCTTTTGACGATGATTACTGCACACTCGAGACCGATAACAAGGTTTTAAAATCGGTTTGGGACGTTTGTAAAAACGGTATTAAATATGGCGCGGGCGAGGTATTTGTAGACTGTCCAAGTCGCGAAAAGGGACAGTATGCGGGCGACCTTACCATCAGTAGCGCGTCGCACGTAATTGTTACGGGCGATTACTCGCTATTTAAAAAAGCGGTTGATAATCAAATGCAATCTGCCGCCGCTTGCCGCGGACTACTCGCAGTAACACCCGGCAACTATATGCAAGAAATTGCCGACTACTCGCTACAATTCCCTATTTTGGCTCTAAGGCATTATAATCACTTTAAAGATACGGAGTATCTCAAAAAATGTTACGACGTCTGTGATGGAATTATAGAGCATTTTAGCCGTTTTCAAAACGCCGACGGACTACTCGAAACGGTTGACGACAAGTGGAATTTGGTTGACTGGCCCGACAATTTGCGCGACGGCTATGACTTTAAGCTTGAAAAACCGTTAGAGCCTGGTGTGCACAACGTGATTAACGCGTTTTATATCGGTTGTATTATGCAAACCGAGCAAATAGCTGATATTTTGGGCATTGCACGCGAGAACAAAAGCCGCGAGCTTATTGCGGCATATAACACCGCATTTTTCAACAAAGAAACAGGGCTTTATACCGATCGTCCTTACGGCGCTCACAGTTCGTTGCACTCTAACGTTGTTCCCGCTTTTTACGGCATTACAACCGCCGACCAAAACGATAAAATCGCCGAGTTCATAATGCAAAAGGGACTTTGTTGCGGCGTTTATTTTGCCTATTTTGTGCTAAAATCTCTTTGCAAAATGGGTAAATACCACGATGCTTACAGCCTAATCATAAACGAGAGTGAGCACTCGTGGTACAATATGGTGCGCGAGGGCGCTACCACCTGTTTTGAAGCGTGGGGCAAGGACCAAAAGTGGAATACAAGCCTTTGTCACCCATGGGCATCGGGACCAATTTCGGTATTAGCGGAAGATATTTTACCAAACATGCCCGAGGTTGGCAGACTAATTTACAAAAACAAATAATTAAAAAGGTATCAACTTATCGGTTGATACCTTTTTGTTTTATAAATATTCTTGCATTTGCGTACGCAAGTTTTCTTCTACTTTTATTAGTCTTTTGCAAATATCTTTGCTCTTTTCATCTGCCGCTTCATACTGATTTAGATATTTGTTAAGCGATTTTATTCCCATGTCGCAACCGTCGGTCATAAGGCTAGCAACAGTTTTGTCGGACTCGTCTAGTCCTAGCATTACGTTAGTCTTAATCCAAGACATACCCGTTGCCACGGGGTTTGGCGCTTTGCCATCGTCGTGATAAGAGGCTAGTAACTTTTGCAATTCTTTATCTAGTTTTTTGTGCTCACGCTTGCACTCGTCCAAAAGATTGCGAATCTTGTGCGAAGTAGTATGGCTATACACGTCATCAATAGACTTAACACCCATCTTAATACCCGCGTCACACTCACGCAGCAGCTTAATCGTATCTTGCTCTACCATAAAAACACATCCTTTCGAGATTATTATTCCCGAAAGGATGTGTTTTATTTTTTTAATAACAATATAAACAAGCGTGATTAAAAAATCTAAATTTTATAAATTATGAAAAATTAACCTCGTAAATTACTTTCAAACCATTATCTGGATGATAGGTCCAACTCACAGTAAAATCACCACAGTTTTGACTTTGCATTCCATCAAGCGCTCTTGTACTAGCCATTTTCTCAGTAAGCGAATCAGGCAAATTCAAAAAACTATTGGTAGCCACTATAGCCGCTGTCGCATCTTCTTCATAACGCGAATAACCAGTGTCATTAGGATTGGTATCAATCGTTAATGCCGTACTATCAGAAGATAATGACGCAAAGTTTATATCAGCATCGCAACATACTATAAATGCTTCATCTAACATATCTTTTCTTTTTTGGATTGGATCCTCCTCCTGTGTCGTTTCTGTGTTAACAGGCGCAGCACTAGAACAAGCACAAAGTCCTAGAGAAAACAAAACAACTAACAATGCAATTACAAATTTTTTCATAAACATCCTCCTTAAAATATACCAAATTGGGATATTTAAATTATACCAGTGTGGGATAATAAAGTCAAGAGGTGATTTTGTGAGATTAAAAGAAATAAGAAAATCCAAAGGCATTTCCCAATTAAAATTAGCCATGGATTTAAATACAAACCAAAACACTATTAGCCGCTACGAAACCGGAGAACGTGAACCTGGTATAAACGAACTCATAAAAATTGCCGATTATTTTAACGTTTCTATTGATTATTTGCTTGAAAGAACAGAAAATCCTAATATACAAAAATAAAAAAGCCGTGAATAGTCACGGCTTTTATTATATATTTACACCTCAAAATCAAGGCACATTCTGGTCTCGGTATATGGGCGCACAAAGTTATCGGCAACGTAAACGTGGTCGGGGTGTACTGCGTAACTCTTTAGCGCGTTTTCGTCGTCAAATACCGAGTAAAGCATAACGTCAGCGTTAGATGACGCAAGGCTTTCGGTTTGCACGTTTATTTCTAAAAGTCCCGGTATTTTACCGAGCAAACCCTCTAGGTTTTGTTTAATACCATTTTTAACGTCTGTGTTATTGTGCTCTGCTTTTAATTTCCATAAAATAATATGTTTTACCATAATATCACTCCCCAAGCGCATTATAGCACAAAAGCAGTATTATCGCAATAATAAAAAGCCCCGGAAAAACCCGAGGCTTTTTGTCACGTTAGATTATTTGTTTTCTAAATACTTGTCTGCTTCTTCTTTTGAAATTTCTTTCATTGTTTCGCCGCAGCACTTGATACCGCAGTTTGGGCAGGTGCAATCGATTAGCACTTTAACCATTGCGCCACATTTTTCACAACGTACGATTTTTTCCATATTTTCACCTCCTATAATGATTATTGATTAAATCTTTTAAACAAACTAATAAGCTCATCAATCGTATCAAGCTCGCCGTTTTCTAAATCTCTTGTCACGCACATATACAAGTGGTTTTCAAGCACGTGTGACGAAAGGCTTTTAACAGCGTTTTTTACAGCCGATAGTTGAATAAGCACGTCGTTACAATACGCGTCGTTTTCGACCATTTTAATTATGCCGTTTACTTGCCCGTTTATTCGGTTAAGACGGCTTATTATCAATTTTTTCTCTTCGTCGCTTCTTTTTGTTTTTTTACTACAACAATTATTATCCATAAGCTACCCTCCAAATACATAATATACCCCCGAGGGGTATATTGTCAATAGGGGGGTATATTTGAGGTAAAAGGTAAGAGTGAAGAAGTAAGAAGTAAAAAGTAAAAATCCCGCTCACTTACGTGAACGGGATTTTTGGGTATTTTGAACTTAATGACACGATTTGAATGTGCCTGAAAACCGGAGATTTCTTCTACTTAAAAGCAGCATTTCTACTTTCTTAGTTTTTCAAACGTTTCAAGCCAGAGCCTTTTTATAATTTCGTGGCCGCTTGGGGTAGGATGTACACCGTCGGCAGTCCAATACTCGGGCGGAGCTTTCGTGCAAGCTTCATCAAAAGCCGCCTGTAATTCAATAAGAGGCAAACTGTATTTGTTGGCAATTTTCTTCGCAACCTCAGCCTTTTCGGCAACATCTTTTTTAAATCTTTCCAATCGGTCGGGAATTTCATCGGTGTTACAGGTAGCAGAGCCTTCCAACACATAAGGTGCAATAATCATAAGCTTTGTTTCAGGACAGGCAGCTCTAACCTCATCAATAAGCATAGTATATATCTTTTCAAATTTTTCTGTGTCGACACCATTCCGAGA
>JAFYLD010000003.1 GCA_017537245.1 Clostridia bacterium
AACTTGATTTTGGCGCGCTGAAGAGGATTCGAACCCATGACCTTCTGGTCCGTAGCCAGACGCTCTATCCAACTGAGCTACCAGCGCAAAACATATTAAAATGTTGCGGTCTTTTCAAACCGCCATAGTATAATAGCACAAAAGTTCTATAAAATCAATAGTAAATTTCAAAAAAATTAAAAAATTTTTATTTTGGTGGTAAAAAAGTGTGCTAAATTTGTTAAATAAGGTCAATTCTTTTGTGTGGGGAGCACCTACTTTACTGCTTATTTTCTTTACGGGAGTCGTTTTGTCGTTCCGCACAGGATTTTTTCAAATAACTAATTTTAAAACCGCTTTTAAAACGTTTTTTAAAAAATCGCAAACCAAAAACGGCAAAAAACTAACTCCCTTTCAGTCGGCCAGTACCGCTCTTTCGGCAACGATGGGCACAGGCAACATCGTGGGCGTTGCCGGCGCTATTGCGCTGGGCGGCGCGGGAGCAGTGTTTTGGATGTGGGTGTCAGCCGTCATTTGTATGATTATAAAATTTTCTGAAATCGCGCTTTCGGTACGCTACCGCGAGCAAACACCCGACGGGCAATACTCGGGTGGCGCTATGTACTACATAAAAAATGCGTTGCCACCATTTTTTAGGCCACTTTCTTATATTTTTTGCATTTGTGGTGTTGCTGCGGCGTTTGGCGTGGGTAATCTTACCCAAATTAACACTATGTCTAATAGTATAAGCCAACTTGTAAATTCTGTTAGTTTACTATCTCCTAATCAAAACTTAATTATAAAATTACTAGTGGGATTATGCTGCGCGACCATTTGCTTTTTTGTGCTAAAAAGCGATTGCTCTATCGGTCGCTTTTGCGAAAAGATATTTCCCGTTATGACTTTTTCTTACGTTGGTATGACAAGCATCGCTATTGCGATGAATCTATCAAAATTGCCGGTGGTTTTCTCGCAAATATTTGTTGGCGCATTTCATCCCGAGTGCGTTACGGGAGGAGCCGTTGGCTCGGCATTTATCGCAATGCGTTTTGGTATGTCGCGCGGTGTTTTTTCTAACGAATCGGGACTAGGCACGGCCCCCGTTGCCTACGCTTGCAGCGAGGGTGACGAGGTCAGTCTTGGTCTTATGGGAATTATCGAGGTGTTTATCGATACGGTAGTCGTATGTACCTTGACGGCACTTACTATACTTTGCGCGGGGGAATTTTCTTATGGTGTAGACACCGCGTCACTTATCACTCTAAACGCGCTAACTTCAACACTCGGGAAAAACGTTATATTTATTTTTTGCCCTGTCGTTTGTTTCTTTGCCTTTTCATCGGTTGTGGGTTGGGGATTATACGGAGCTAAATTTTTCTCGTTTTTGTTTGGAGAAAAAAACAAAAATATATTTTTAACCCTTTTTATATTAACGCAAATTCCCGCCGCTATTTTTCGCGCAGATGCAGTATGGGTGATAGCAGAAATTTTTAACGGACTTATGTGCATACCAAATATAACCGCGCTGCTGTTTTTGACTAACGAAGTAGCCGATATAATTGGTGCATACAAAAGAAAACACCGAGGCGTATAACCTCGGTGTTTTTTAATTTGTAAGTAAATTAGATTTTTTCAGCAACTTCAAATACTTCTGCAGGAAGATCTGCTTCGTCGCAAGAAATTGTGAATACAAATTCTACGTCTTCAATCTTTGCAAGACGTTTGAGGAATGCTGCGAGCTCGCCGTAGTCACGTGAACCAATGCGTAGAGTAGCGTCACCAAATACCTGTGCAACGTCAGCGTTGCCAGCCTTGATACCAGCAAGAAGACCATAATACTCATCGTAACCGCAGATTGAAAAATCATCAGCATAAACTAGACGGGCTTTATGACTAACGGAAAATGTAAGTGTGCCACCCTTTTCGATACATACAACGTTACCTAGACTTGTTTCAGCAGCGGAATTAACCATTTCTACTAAACGCTTAGTTTTGCCTGCACCTTTTTTTCCGATAATAAGTTTAATCATATAAAACAACTCCTTTATATTTACCGTGCCAGCACGGTTATTTTACCTTTTTTATTTTGAAAGTCTTGCTTCTAGCTCGGCTCTCATGTCCTCGTAACCCGGTTTGCCGAGTAACGCGAACATATTCTTTTTATAACTTTCAACACCGGGTTGGTCAAATGGATTTACGCCCAACATATAACCCGATATTGCGCAAGCTTTTTCAAAGAAGTAGATAAGTCGACCAAGGTTATCTTCGTCTGCCTTATCGATAGAGATAACAAGGTTTGGTACGCCACCATCGGTGTGAGCAAGTACAGTACCCTCAAATGCCTTTTGATTTACAAAGGACATTGTCTTGCCCGCGAGGAAGTTTAGTCCGTCGCCATCGTTATCTTCTTTTTCTATAACAACGTCACTACCGTTATCGTCGATAGTAACGACCGTTTCAAACATTAGTCTAGCACCGTCTTGTACGAACTGACCCATAGAGTGAAGGTCGGTAGAGAAGGTAACCGACGCCGGGAACAGACCCTTGTTGTCTTTGCCTTCGCTCTCGCCAAACAACTGCTTAAACCACTCTGCCATCATTGTAAATCGTGGCTCGTAAGATACAAGCAACTCTATTGACTTGCCCTTGCGATAAAACGCGTTACGCAAAGCCGCGTATTGATAGCAAGGATTTTGCTCGATATCGTTTAGGTTATAATCTTTAGCCGCCGCTGCCGCGCCGAGCATAAGAGCGTCGATGTCGCAACCTGCCGCTGCAATTGGTAAAAGACCAACCGCCGTAAGAACCGAAAATCTACCGCCTACGTCATCCGGAACTACAAAGCACTCATAACCTTTTTCATCGGCCAATGCTTTTAAAGTGCCGCGAGCTTTGTCAGTTGTGCAATAAATACGACGAGCTGCCTCCTCTTCGCCGTAACGTTCTTCAAGAAGTTTACGGAACACGCGGAACGCAACCGCAGGCTCGGTAGTGGTACCTGACTTTGAAATTATGTTTACGGATACGCGCTTGCCTTCACAAATTTTGAGAAGGTCGGCAAGGTTTGAACCGCTAATGCTGTTGCCTGAGAAATAAATCTCGGGAGCGCCGTTTCTGATAGTGTTATAATAAGGGCCTTTTAAAAACTCGATCGCCGCGCGAGCGCCAAGATAAGAGCCGCCAATACCGATAACTATAAGAACGTCGGTATCGGACTGAATCTTTTTTGCCGCCGCTTTAATGCGAGCAAATTCTTCTTTGTCATAATTTTCCGGAAGGTCAACCCAACCTAAAAAGTCGTTACCGAGGCCGCTTTTTTCGTTTACAGTTTTGTGCGCGTCGGCCACAGCCCCCAAAAGACCTTTTATATCGTTTTCACGAATAAAGTCTTTGGCATAAGCGCTACTAAACTTTAATGCCATAGAATCAATCCTTTGTGTTTTTAGCAAGACGGGGACACGACCCCACCTTGTTTAATTTATTCTACATTATTTTTTACCGATTTGCAAGTATATTGCACAAATTTTCACAAAAATTTAAAAAATTATTGCGTTATTCCGTATAAAATCCACAAAAAAGCGGTCCAAAAGCTCATCTTATCAACGTTTTGGGCGGCAATCACGTCGACCGAGCCTATAACTTCGTCGTTTAGACTAAATTTTACCTCGCCTACCTTGTCGCCTTTTTTAATTGGAGCGGTAATATTTTGGTCTAAAATTAACTCCTCGACAATGGCTGATGACTCGTTCTTTTTAAGTAGTGCGCCAAAGTCTTGCGCTACCTTTATCTTTACCGTTTTTTGCACACCTTTTTGGATTTTTGTTTCATTATTTTCGAGTTCTACCGTTTTGGTTGTGTACTCGTAATTTGCAAAGCCGTAGTCGAGCATCTTTTTGGCGCCGTTAAATCGGTCGTTTGAAGTGTCGCCCGACATAACAACCGCCACAAGTTCTAGTCCACCTCTTTCGGCGGTAGCCGATAGACAATATCCCGCGCCCGAGGTAGTACCGGTTTTAAGCCCCGTAGTACCATCGTAAAATCTAACCAATTTGTTAGTGTTTACAAGTTCGCTCTCGCCGTCGCGCAATGTGTCCATCCAAACTGTAGAGTAGTTTTTTATAAGATCGTGTTTTATAAGCTCGCGCGACATTATAGCAACGTCGTGCGCTGAAGATATATGCCCCTCGGCATCTAACCCCGTAGCGTTTACAAAATGGGTGTTTGTCATACCTAATTGCTCGGCTCTAGCGTTCATCATCGCCACAAAACCTTCTTCGCTACCCGCGATTTGTTCACCAAGTGCTACTGTAGCGTCGTTTGCCGATGCAATAACAGTGGCTTTTAATAAATCATCTACTGTCATAGTTTCTCCCGGCTCTAGCCAAATTTGCGAACCACCCATACTACAAGCGTGATCACTTGCGCTTATAACGTCTTCGACCGACATTTTTCCGCTATCGATCGCCTCCATAATAAGCAAAAGCGACATTATTTTTGTAATAGAGGCGGGAGGAAGTTGCTCGTCGGCATTTTGTTCGTAAAGAATTTTTCCGCTATTTACCTCCATTAAAATCGCCGACTTTGCTTTTATGTCTAGTTTTGTGCCGATTGCCGCATCGGTAACACTGCTATCTATCGGTACGGCAATATCAGATATATCGCACTCGCTAGAAACAGTCACCGCCGATACAATATTTAAAGAAAAGATTAACGAAACGCAAAGTATTAGTGCTAAAAGCCTTTTCATATTCATACCCCCATAAAAAAGAGTATGCATTCACTTTAAAAAATATAATCCCATTATCACTTAAGATAACAGGATTTTAGGTTATACTTTTATTCTATTGTTTTTTAGCTCGCTATAAAGCATTTTTGCTATATAATGCGCATTGGCAGAAGCTTTTCCTTTAGCGTTGCCCAAAACCGCGACGCCCAACCTTAATTTTTTATTGAAAATAATAGAGCTTCTAAAACTTCCCACGCCGCCAACGTGCCATAACTGATTAGACTGTTTATAGCTGTGCCAACCGATACACATAGTATGATTATCGTTTTTAAGAATAGAATTTTTACACACGTTATGCGCGTTAGAGATATATGACTTGTCGCTCTCTATTTGTAGCGATAGATATTTCAAAACGTCACCAATATTACTAACCATTCCGCCGCCCGCAATATACGGGTTATTTCGTTTCCATATCCAAAAAGGCAAAAGCTTTTTACCCTTTACAGCGAGTGGGATTCTGATTTTAGCATCAAGTTCTATAGCGGTATCTTTAAGACCTAAATCATTGTTTATAAAATCTTCAAAAAGGTTTGCAAATGGCGTTTTTGTAACCTCTTGCGCCACAACCGCCAATATTGCCGATGAAAAATCCGAATAACCATAACGCTGTTTGGGCTTCAAAAATCTGCGACGCTCAAGACTTGTTATCACCGTTTTAGCGGTGCAGTTTTCGTACGGATTTTTTCTAGCGTATCCGTGCGCTATAAGTGAGGGTACAGTCACCTCGACCGGAGTTAAATGGTGATAACCCGCAGTATGAGTTAAAAGCTGATAAATTGTAGGATAATTACCTTTTTTAAGAGGTAAATAGTTATCTATTGTTTTGTTAATATCAAGACGTTTTTGTTCGTGTAGTTTTAAAATAAGATGCGAGGTTACTGTTTTAGTTATAGAGCCAATATCATAAAAAAGCGCGTTCTCTGCCGCTTCGCCAAAAACATAACACTGCCCGTCCTTATAAAAACCTATGGTTAATTTATTGTGTTCAGATAGTTCTAAATATCTATTTATTTTATCTAACACCTTTGGACGTAGGAGGGTTTTGTTTGCAAAAGTAAGCTCCATACTTTTGTCCCCTTTGTTAAATTTAATTGGTTTGTCGAGTCAAAAGCGCTACCGTCTCCACATGCTCGGTGTGTGGGAACATATCGACAGGTTGAATACGGCGCACTTTGTAGCCTTTTCGGGTGAGGAAAGACAAATCTCTCGCTTGGGTTTCGGGGTTACAAGATATGTAAACCACCTTTTCGGGAGCTAACGTTACAAGTGAGCGCAAAAAGTCAAGACTGGCGCCTGCTCTTGGAGGGTCCATAATAACCACGTCGTATTTCTCGCCGCAATTTGCCGCCTCTACCATAAATTTGCCTGCGTCTGCACAGTAGAACTTTATATTTTCAACGCTGTTGAGCTTTGCATTTACGTTGGCGTCTTTTACTGCATCGGCATTTAATTCTACGCCAATAACTTGGCCTGCGTGGCGCGACGCGATAATACCGATAGTACCCGTACCGCAATATGCGTCAAGCAAGGTTTCGTTGCCCGAAAGTTCGGCAAACTCTATCGCCTTGTTATAAAGCACCTCGGTTTGAGTCGGGTTGATTTGATAAAACGCTTTTGGCGAAATTCTAAATCTAAAACCGCAAAGGTCTTCTTCGATATAACCGCTACCGTAAAGCACTCGGCTTTGTTCGCCTAGGACTAGGCTGGTGCGTTTGTTGTTGGTGTTTTGAACGATGGTTGTAATCTCGGGGTGACGAGAAAGCAGCGCGTTTACAAACTGCGATTCCTTTGGAAAATCGGGCGAAGAAGTTACTAGCACTACCATAATTTCACCGCTTGAAAATCCTCTTTTTATAAGTACGTGTCGCAAAAAGCCCTGCATTGTAACGTCGTTAAAAGCTTTTAGTTTAAAACTTTTAAACAATTTTCTTATAGTAACTATAATTTCGTCGGCCTTTTGGTCCTCGATCATACAACTGTCAACAGGTACGATGTTGTGGGTAGAAGACTGATAAACGCCCGATATTATCTCGCCGCGTTTAGTGCCAAATGCCGCTTGCACCTTGTTGCGATAGTGGTAAGGGTCTTGCATGCCGATTATCTCGCAAACGTGATGATAACGACCTAGCAATTTAATAACCTTTACCTGTTTAAAGCTGAGCTGACGTTCATACGGCATATTTTGAAGCTGACATCCGCCACACTTTTTATAGTGCGGGCATCGGTCGGCTTTGGCCACGTTTTCGGTATGCTTTTTTACGTGTTTTTTGTTTACGGGTTGCATACTACTCTCCTTTAACGAATAGTGCGACAGTTTCTACGTGAGCGGTGCGAGGGAATAAGTCGCAAGGGGTATATTCAATAAGTTTGTACCCTAATTTTTCTAAAATGGCGGTATCGCGAGCAAGAGTTGCCACGTCACAAGACACGTAAACAATTCTCTCGGGAGCAAAGTCGAGCGCTACTGTGTTTAGCAGCGACTCCTCGCAACCTTTTCGCGGTGGGTCCAAAATTACCACGTCGGCAGATACGTTTTCGCCCTTTAACTGCAACGCCGCTTTTGCCGCGTCACCACATATAAATCGCGCGTTTTGAATGCCGTTTTCTTTGGCGTTTATATTAGCGTCACGAATAGCGGCATCAACTATCTCGACACCGATTATACTTTTGGCCTTTTTTGCCATAGAAAGTCCTATGGTACCGGCGCCACAATAGAGGTCTAAAATGTTTTTGCCCTCGGGGATTGCGTACTCGGCGGCTTTTTCATAAAGTCGCTCGGCCATATCGTGATTAACCTGATAAAAAGAATGTGGTGAAATTCTTATACGAACTCCACAAAGAATATCGTATATGTATTCTCTACCGTAAAGGCAAACGTTTTTGTCACCCAATACAACGTTCGTATCAAGTGTGTTTATATTTAGAATAACGCTTGTCAGTCTTTCGCCCAAAGCGGATTTTAAATCATCGATAAGCTTTTGGGCATTTGGTAGTTTGTTGCCGTTTATAACGACACCTACCATTATTTCGCCCGTCAGTTTTCCCTCGCGAAGATAAAAATGCCTTAAAAGTCCCTTGCCGCTTTGCTCGTTATAGACTGAAATACCGTTTTCTTTTACAAAATTTGTAAACACTTTACCCGCAGTGGTAAAAACCTCAGGGTGCAAAAGACAATCTTCGCACACCACTACTCGGTGTGAGTGGTGAGAGTAAAAACCTATCTCGCCCCCTTCTGCTACGGGATAAAGCGCTTTGTTGCGATAGCGGTTAGGGCACTCATTATATATAATATCCCTAGCGTCCATAGTAGCGCCACCGATTCTGCGCATTGTTTGGGTAACTCGGTTTTGCTTGAGAGCTGCCTCATACTTATAATCTATGTGGCGCAAAGTACAACCGCCACAACGCGCAAACACACCGCAATCTAAATCGATGCGGTGTTGCGAGTAAGTTAGTATTTCGTCGCATTTTGCGAACGCGTAATTTTTGTTGACTTTTAGAATATGGGCTTTTATTGTGTCGCCTACTGCGGTGCCGGGCACAAAAATCGCCATACCTTCGTATCTACCAACACCACTACCTTCGTGGGTGATATCTACGATTTCAAGTTCGATTATATCGTTTTTCTTCATATTACCTACTAAAGTTTGTAAAGTTTTCTTCGAGCGAGCCATCGTCAAATAGCGAATAACCTCGACGACAGTCGTAACCAAACGTGTCGTTTACGTCAAGCGGAATTTCGTTTATCAAAATCGTGTCTTCATTGATCCATACCACGTCAACCGATTCTATTCCTGTTTGCCAAAAGATATTATGCTTTTGTCCGTTTGATTCTATTTCGCCACGTATCGCTGTGCCTAGATTATTTTTTACCAAATATACGTTCATCTTCTTTTCACAAGAATCGCAAGGATACGATTCAACAAACGTACCTGTTGGAACGTCGGCAATATTGGTAAAAATACTATTCTTTACAGTAAATCCCAATTCTACCACCATAACAAGCACAGTAACAAGATACAAAATTTTAAAACCTACGTTTCTCATTAAAACACCTACTTTAAATTTCGTCAGTGCTAAAACTTGGAGTAGCGCTAGCGTTAAATTTGTCGACGTCGCGGTTATAGTCGTTTATCGCAAAACGACAATGCACACAATATGATGATATAAAATACGGAAGAGTGAATATAAGAGGCGCGACAAAAATTGATAGCAAGAGCCATGGTATAAAAGAAAGAACTAGACCAAAAAAGTCAGCGCCCGTACGCTTGGCAATTATTTTTGACATATTTACCGCTTCGGCGGGGTCAAGTTCATCGTTGCTAACAAATATAAACGGAGCAAGATAATATCTAAGCATAACAAACACTAAACCAAATGCCGCAAGAATAGCGAGAAAAGAGTTGAGTGTCCACAAATTTGAAGTCCATGATGGCATAGGCATATCTAATAGGTTATACACCGTTTCGGTAGAAAGTATATAAACCACTATGCAAGGCAAAAACAATATTGCCGCAGACAAAATAAATCTAATGGTAAGCATTGATATTAAAGTCATTGCGCGTCTGTATTCTTCTAAATTTGAAAAATATCTAAAAATTATAAGCACGCTGTCATCTTGGTCAAAAACAAGACGTCTAAAATAGCTTAACACACCTAAAAGCAATGGCTGTAAAACTAAAAACGTCATAACGCACATGCTAACAGAATAACCAATTTCGCCCGCAAAAACAGATATTAAAGAACTTGTAAGCGAAATAATAAAAAACGCAAAAATCGCTACGCAACAAACCGTTACCGACTTTAACAACTGTCGGTTTAAAGCATCTTTTGCTACTCTTTTAACAGCTGGACTTGGCGCTACCATAATGATTCACTCCTTTACTTATATATTATCAAATACCAATATAAAAAGTATTACATTTTTTTTAATTTTGCGTAGGCTGCCATAAGTTTTTTGGTGCCTACGGTATCAAACGCTATTTCGAGCAACGTATCGTTACCCATTGGCGACACAGAAACAATAAGTCCCTTGCCAAAAGTGCCGTGCTCAACGCGTTGACCCGCACTATAACTTTCGCTACTGGTGGGCGCCGCTTTTTTAGGCACAGAAAAACCGCCAAGCGTAGAAGTCGCAGGTTTGCTATAAGACGGCGCAACACTAGGACGAGTTGCGCGTGGGGTATATGAGCCGCCGCCAAAACCGCCCGAATATCCAAAGGACGAAGGCACCTTTGCCGACATATCGCAAAAGTCATCGGGGATTTCTTTTAAAAATCGAGATGGCATATTGCGGTTTGTAGAGCCGAATACCATTCGTGTAACTGCGTTACTAATAGTAAGTTGACGCTTTGCGCGTGTAATTGCAACGTACATAAGGCGACGTTCTTCTTCTATTTCGCTCGCGCCTTCATATATTGACTGGTTGCCCGGGAAAATACCCTCTTCTAAACCGATGAGGAAAACCTTTTCAAACTCGAGCCCCTTTGCCGAATGCACCGTCATGAGAGTAACCTTGTCTTCGCTATCGTTCATTGAATCGATATCGCTAACAAGCGCAATTTCTTCCAAAAAGTTTGAAAGGGTTGGCTCGTCATTTTCGAGCTCATATTGTTTTACGTTGTTTACAAGCTCATCAACGTTTTGAAGGCGGTCGGCATTTTTGGGGTCAGCATCAGACATAAGACTAATTCTATAACCACTCTTGTCAAGCACCTCGGTAAGCAACTCGCTAATAGGAGTTTCGTCTATTTTGGCGCTAATAGATTTTATCATATCGCAAAATTCTTTTAGCTTACCGGCCGCGCGTGAAATTGGCGCATATTGATCGGCGGTGTCTAATACCTCAAAAAGACTAATGCCCAATTGACGCGAAATTTCTGCCGCGTGATTTATGGTTGTATCACCAATACCGCGCTTTGGTTCGTTTATAATACGACGCAGTCTAACGTCGTCGTTATTATTATTTATAAGATTAAGATATGCCAAAACGTCGCGAATTTCTTTTCGCTCGTAGAAACGCATACCGCCAATTACTCGGTAAGAAATACCACTACGCGCAAAAACGTTTTCTATCGCAGCTGATTGCGCGTTTATGCGGTAGAGAACCGCGTGGTCAGAAAACTTTGCGCCGCCGCGCACGCTCGCTAGCACCTTATCGGCAACGTAACGCGCCTCGTCGCGCTCGTCAGCCGCTGTATAAAGTTTTATAAGGTCACCGTCGCCCTTATCGGTCCAAAGGTTTTTACCCTTTCGACCGCGGTTGTTAGCAATTACTGCGTTTGCCGCATTAAGTATATTACCAACCGAGCGATAGTTTTGCTCTAGGCGAATAACCTTTGCGTTTTTATAATCATCCTCAAAATTAAGGATGTTTTCAATAGTAGCGCCACGGAAACGATAAATACTTTGGTCGTCATCACCCACAACGCACAAATTGCCGTGAACACTTGACAAAAGATGAATAAGCTCGTACTGCGCGTGGTTGGTATCTTGATATTCGTCTACCATTATGTATTTGAATTTGCTGCCGTAATATTCTAAAACGTCCTCGTTTTCGCTAAAAAGTTGAACGGTATAATTTATCATATCGTCAAAGTCCATAGCGTCGGCGTCTTTTAAACGTTTTTGATAAGCTTCGTAAATCTTTGCTATGGTTTGTTGGCGATAATCGTGACCGGCAGTTTCTTTAAACTCGGCAGGCGAAACAAGTGAATCTTTTGCAGATGATATTGCCGATAAAATACCGCGAATCGGGAACATTTTTTCGTCCACGTTATGATCTTTCATTATGTTTTTGATAAGACGTTTTTGGTCGTCTGTATCATAAACCGTAAAATGCGACGTAAAACCGACTCTTTCGGCATTCATACGCAAAATTTTGCCGCAAACACTGTGGAAAGTGCCTGCCCAAAGGCTTTCGCCACCCTCGCCTAGTTTTGCGTTTATACGTTCTTTAAGTTCGTTTGCCGCCTTATTTGTAAAGGTGATGGCAAGTATTTCCCAAGGGCGTGGCGCACTTACCGAGAATACGCCGTAAGGTAACGTGTCGGTTTTACCGTTAATGTAATCTTCTGCCGCCAAAATATCTGCATCGGTGTGCATAGGCACAAAATCGCTATTGTACGCCTTGCCATATTTAACAATATTTGCTATACGATTTACAAGCACCGTGGTTTTACCACTACCTGCGCCCGCAAGCACCAATACTGCGCCCTCGGTTGTAACAACCGCTTCAAATTGGCGGTCATTCATATTACCAAAATCTTTTTCAATTAGCTTTTGGCGAAGTTTTATAAATTGCTCTGTCATAATTTTACCTATTTCTTGGGTTGTATTTCATAGTGGAATGGAGCAGTATGTTTCAAAAGCTCTGCGTGAGCGTCGGTGTGCGCCACCATAACAAGCGGTTTTGTAAGGTCAAGGCTAAATACACCCATAATCGACTTTGCGTTTACAACGTACTTACCCGAAACCAACTCTATGTCATAAGGCTTTGTGTTTGCGATATCTACAAAATTTTTAACCGCTTCAAAGTTTTTTAGTATTATTGTTTTTTCTAGCATAACGCACCTCTTAAATCACGTAAAGACCGCTTTCAAGCTGCACAAACTCAAAGTTGCCCGATTTTATAAATTTGAGTACAGGCTCTTCAAAGGTGTATAGTTCATCTACCGAATAGCTTTCAAGATTTACTTTGATTACGTTGTTTGCTTTACCATTGCTTACGTAAGCGTATTCGCCATCGATAAAGATATCTTCCGGAGCAGAAAACGGTGAAGTTTTACCACCTATGCGAAGCTCGTTTCTCATAGTAGCGATATTAAATCTGATTAAAACGTTATTTTCGCGAAAACTTGCCCAGATGCAATTTTTGTAGTAAGCGAGCGCAGATGGTGTTTCGTCGCGATATTTCATTTCGCCCGAAATGTTTATCATACCATCGTTATCTATAATAAACACTTGACCGTTTGCATTACAAAGTAAGGTTCTGCCGTCAGGTAACACTAGCGCCTTTTCGGCAACAAAATTTTTGCAAATGCCTGTAGCAACACTGTAATTACTACCAAATTTAATGTTAAGATAAATATTTTCACTAACGTCGGTAAGTGATGAGTTTTCGATTGATAGCATCTTATACCAAACTACGTCACCTTGATCGATAACCGCTTTTTGGTATGGAAAAATTATTCCATCAGATTTTGGCAATATTTCGTAAATTTTACCATCAAATATCTTTTTCAAATCATTCAGTCCTTTTTATATCTTTAGTGCGCCGTCGTCAATCATACTTTGAACTGCGAGCAACACGCCTGTTTTTGCGCTGTGATAGTTAAGTCCGCCCTGCATCCACGCGGCATAAGGCGCACGTAATGGAGCGTCGGCCGAAAGTTCTATTGAAGAACCGAGCGTAAATGCGCCTGCCGCCATAATAACTTGGTCGTCGTAACCCGGCATATCAGATGGCTCTGGACGAACAAACGAATCAACCGGAGCGCCCGACTGCATACCGCGACAAAATGCGATTAGCGCCTCGGGAGTGTTGAGTATTACGCTTTGAATTATATCTGCGCGCGCCTCGTCAACCGTAGGGCTAACTTTGTAACCCAAAAGTTCGAGTAGCGCCGAACCAAATACTGCAGTTTTAAGCGCCTCACCCGTTACGTGAGGAGCGGCAAAAAGTCCCATATAAAGTTCGCGATTGTGACCGAGTGACGCGCCGACTTCACGACCAACACCCGGAGCGGTCATACGACCTGCGCACATTTCAACGTATTCTTTTTTACCTGCAATATATCCACCTGTTGGAGCAATACCGCCACCTGCATTTTTGATAAGTGAACCTGCAATAATATCGGCGCCTACCTCTGTTGGCTCGCGTGTTTCGACAAACTCGCCGTAGCAGTTATCAACCATAATAACGGTATTTGGTGAAGTTTCGCGCACAGCTGCGCAAAGCTCACCAATTTTATCAACGGTAAGACTTGGTCTAAGGCTATATCCGCGCGAGCGCTGAATATATGCCATCTTATATTCGCCGCGTGATAATTCAGCTTTTATAGCATCGATGTCGGGTGTGCCGTCAGGAAGCAAATCAACCTGATTATATTCTACGCCAAAATCAACAAGAGAGCCGTCAACGTGACCTTCAAAACCGAATACACCAATAATTGTATCATAAGGTCTACCGGTAAGCACAAGCACCTTGTCGCCAGGTCTTAGCATGCCGAACAATGCTACCGTCAAAGTGTGTGTGCCCGATGCAAAACTGTGACGCACAATAGCGTCCTCGGCGCCCATACAATCGGCAAAAACCTGGTCGAGCGTATCGCGACCAACGTCGCCGTAACCATATCCCGTAGAAGTGCCTAAATGCATTTCGCTAACACGATTTTTAATAAACGCGTTTAGCACTTTTGTTTGGTTATACTCGGTAATACCATCTATTCTATCAAAGCTCTCTTTTGCCTTTTGCTCGGCGTCGAGAGCCAATTTTTCTAATTTTTCATTAAACTTAAAATAATTCAAGGATTTTTCCTCCAATAGCCCGCGTTATAAACGTGCTTAAAATTGTTTTTTAAATAAAAGGGCATAACCTCTTTTTCGCAAACGGCAATTGCCGTAATGTCATACTGTGACAAAAGCCCCTCTAAAGCCGCGGTGCCCATACCCTTTTGGTGAGAAGCAATACCGTTTACCAAAACGGCTTGTCCGTCCGAAATACCTATGGCGGCGCACAAATCTTTTTTGGCAAAATATTTAAGCTCGCCATGGTTTAATCTATGACAAAAATCCACCGCAAAAAACTCGTAAGGCGGCAAAGATAACCCTTCTACGTTAAGTAGCTTGTACATTTCGCTACTGTTTACGTTATCTGAAATATTATCACAGTAAAACTTCTTGTCGCACTTTACCACGCAAACCTCGTGAAAGCTATCGCCAAAAAGCGTTAGTAGCGTTTTGGCGTCGCTAAACACCGATGAGGGAGATATTACACCAACAAATTCGCGCAACTCGTCTATATCGGCATTGTTGTTATAAATCACCATATTGCCATCTAACATAGATATTACCGCGCGTGTTTCGTCCTGAGTCCAAAAAAGAGCCGCATCGTGATAAGAATTGTAAGCGCAATTTATTTTTACAACCTCGGCAAGCGGTAGTGACAGCTTTGGTATCTCGTTTACCAAAGAAATCATAGCTTACCGCCCGCGATGTTTTCTAGCATATATTTTGTAAGGTCACGTACCGCGATAACGTCACGCATATCGCAGGTAGAACCCGACGTGTGAATATATCGACAAGGAACCG
This sequence comes from Clostridia bacterium, assembly GCA_017537245.1. GTDB lineage: Bacteria > Bacillota > Clostridia > Oscillospirales > Acutalibacteraceae > UBA737. Next base: position 15,077 of record JAFYLD010000003.1, read on the forward strand.
ACAAAGCAACCACACGAACGCCGCCTCGACTTTGGTGAATAGCGCCCGCATTATTGCCGCCCGCTACCGCGCACTTGCTTTGAGCTTTTATGCCACTGTTTAAAGCTGCACTATAATATTCGCGGTCATAGCTTGTCGCGCCATCCATAAACGATACAACAGCGCCCTCGCCCTGACTACAAACCTTTTTACTGTCGGCAACGCCTGAAATATCAGCGGCGGTTGTGCCGTCAATAACAATTGCGGCGTCAGGATCCACCGAATATGCCACTACCTTCGCGCCGCGAAGACCAACCTCTTCTTGGGTAGAGAAGCTAGCGTAAAAGTCATATTCGGCATCGTTCTTTAACAAATCAATTAAAATCGCGCAACCAACACGGTCGTCTAGCGCTTTTGATAAAACCTTGTCGCCAACCACGGTATAATCACTGCACATAACCGCGCAGTCACCAACGCTTATTAGTTTTTCGGCCTCTTCTTTTGAAGAAACGCCCAAGTCAATATAAAGGCTATCTACGCTTGGCAATTTTTTGCGCTCGTCACCCTCGCACAAGTGCACGGGCTTGCCACCTATAACGCCCTTAACACTGCCGTTTATAAGCACTCGGCGGAACATTAGCGCCGCGGTGTCAATACCGCCAACGGTGGTAAATCGAGCAAATCCGTCGCCGTCTATGTGGGTGATAATAAGACCAACCTCGTCAAGGTGAGCGTCTATAAGCACCTTTTTAGCCGATGCGTTTTTACCCTTTTTAAAAGCGATAATATTGCCTAGGTTATCAACGCTATACTCACAAAAATCTTTAATTTGTGAAATTACAAATTCGCGAACAGCCGCCTCTTCACCAGAAGCGCCGTCTATCATACAAAGACTTTTTAAAATCTCGTTCATTACGCGCGACCTCCTAATATATATTTTTCAAGAAGATCACAAACGTTTTCTATATCTTTAAGGTCGATTATCTCAACGTCGGTATGCATATTTCTAAGCGGAATAGAAACAAGACCTGTCTTTACGCCGCCTTTTGTAACCGATACAACGTCGCCGTTAGTACCTGTTCTGCTACCCATTACCTCGGTTTGATATGCAAGCTCGTTTTCTTTTGCAATCGATACAAGCTTTTTAGATATGCCCTTATCAAGAACAGGTGACATACCTATCATTGCGCCGCCGCCTAATTTACCGCAATCGCGTGATGATACGTCAGGCGCGTCGGCAAAGGATACGTCAATCACGAAAGCCTCGTCGGGCGAAATATCAAAGGTAGTGGTTTTAGCGCCACGATTACCAAGCTCTTCAGCGTCGGTAAAGGCGAAAACAACGTTATATGGCAACGTTTTACCATAAAGTCTTTTAGCAAGTTCCAAAAGGCAAACCACGCCCGCGCGATTATCAAGGCTTTTGCCTGTAATTCGTCCGTTTTGTAGTTCGTCTGCCTTTGCGTTAAAGGTTACAAAATCACCAACGCTTACAATCTCTTTTGCCTTTTCGCCAAGCAAGGTATCTATTTTAAGAGCCGCAATATCGTCATATTCTTTAGGTCCGCCAAGGTGTGGCGGGGTTGCGCAAAATACGCCCGTCACGTCTTGCTTGCCGTGTATTATAACCGTTCTTGCAGGCAACATACGAAGGTCCACGCCGCCGCAGTTTTTAACGGTCAAAAAGCCTGACGCGTCAACGTCGGTTACAACAAAGCCGACCTCGTCGATATGGGCTTCAAGCATTAGCGTATATTCGCTCTCGCCCTTTATTTCGCCAACAACTTCTATACCGTTTTGGCGTGTTTTAGCATAGTTTGATAATATTTCACACGCCTTTTCGCTGGCATCGGTTATATTGCCAATACTAACCGCGTTTGATAGTTCAAATAAGGTTTCTTTAATATTCATTAGAGTTCATTCACCAATTGTTTAAAATGATTTCCTCTTGCGACAAAGTTTGGATATTTATCAAAACTAGCGCATGCAGGAGAAAGTGTTACTATGTCGCCAGGCTCTGCGTTTGCGTGAGCCTTGGCTACCGCCTCGGCAATATCTTCTACCCTTACAATTTCGGGTTTGCCGTCAAAGCCTGCGTAATCACGCAAGCAGCTTTCAATCTTGTCGGCAGTATCGCCGCAAAGGTAAAGAGTCTTTACTCTTTCAACAAGATAAGGCATAAGCGGTTCAAACGGAATATGTTTATCGTAGCCGCCCGCAATAAGTATAACCTTATCAGAGAAGGCTTTAAGTCCGGCGATGGTTCTTGTTGGGCTTGACGCGATAGAGTCGTTATAATACTTAACGCCGTTTACCTCACGCACAAATTCGATTCGGTGCTCAACACCGCCAAATTCGCGAGCAACCTTGCAAATATTGTCAACGCCAACGTAGCCCCAAACTGCCGCAATAGCGGTTAGATAGTTTGCTACGTTATGGTCGCCTAAAATGCGAATTTCTTTGCGGTCAACAACAGGAACGTCAATACCGCGATACGCCATGTGAAGCATACCATCATCATCAAGCCATGCACCGTTATTAAGACGGCGAGTCATACTAAAACCCAAGCTTTGACCGCGAACGTCCTTGCGGAAATCTTCGGTAATATCGTTATCACGATTAAGTACGGTACGAGAGAATGCGTTTTGGTGAAGAAGGATATTTTTCTTTGCCTCTACGTATTCGTCCATATCCTTGTGCACGTCAAGATGATTAGGAGCAACGTTGGTAACAACAGCCACGTCGGGGCTCTTTCTCATAGAAATAAGTTGGAAGGAAGAAAGCTCTGCTACGACAAAGTCGTCGGCAGTAATATTTTCAATTTCGGGGAGAAGCGGTGTGCCTATGTTACCGCCAACAAACACGCGCTTGCCCTCGGCCTCAAGCATTTTTGCAATAAGGGTGGTGGTTGTGGTCTTGCCGTCTGAACCTGTTACCGCAAAAATAGTAGCAGGACAAAGGTCAAAGAACACTTCCATTTCACTGGTAACGGCAATACCGCGCTTGCGTGCGCGTTCAAGCTCGGGTAGGTGGAAGTTCATGCCGGGTGTACGGAATATAATATCAACCTCTAGGTTGCTTAAATAATCCTCGCCAAGCTTTAGCTCTGCGCCTGCGGCCTCTAGCTCGTCTGCAATATTGCCAATAAGCTCGCGCTCGCGTCGGTCACACGCGATAACTCGCGCGCCCTGTTTTAAAAAATTGAGTATAAGTGGTGTGTTGCTAACACCAATACCGCACATTGCGATTTTCTTACCCTTTAATTGACTAAAAAACTGCTTAAAATCCATAAAGCGTTCCTCCAAAAATTAGTCTAGTAATTTACTGCTTGTAACTGTCGTCACCGTACATATCCATTGCAGGATCAAGGTTTTTCATTTCTACGTATTCTTCAAGCGTAACACCGAGTTCTTTTATTTCTTTGGCGTAGTTTATACCAACAAAACGCCAGTGCCAAGACTCGTAGATAACGCCTGTTACGTGTTGCTTATCCTTTGGATAACGAAGAATAAAGCCATAGTCTTGGGCGTTTTCGCACATCCAGGTGTACATTTCGGTGCTTTCAAAGGCGTCGCTCGCCATATTAAAGTCGGCGCAAATACCTGTGTTGTGTTCGCTAGTACCAGGACGCGCCACTACCGTTGCGGCCTTTGCCTCGTCACCGCCTACGCGATTAACCTGTTTTTGGAAAAGGTCGTTTTGTATAGCGTAGCTACGGAATGGTGACCAAACGCGCAAATCAACGCCGTCTGCCTGAGCCGCCGCTACCATCGCGGTAATATATGGGTAAACGTCCTTGTGTATTTGCGTTACGTAGTTGTTGTTGCGATATTTAGGGTCAATTTCTACCAAATAGTCGCGCACCTTAGTATCGTAATCATCGGGCAGGGCGTTTTGTCCGTTGATGAGAAGCAATCTACCAAAATTAGCGTCAAGCTCGACACCCGTTGGGGTGGTTATAATCTCGGGCTCTTGCGGTTCCTCCTCTTTTGAAGAGGTCACGTCGCTAGAGGTTGGCGCCTCCTCTGACGAAGGCTCGCTTACGTTACTTGAAACCGAAGTAATCTCTGACGAGTCCTCGTTTTCGGTAGGATCGTTTTGCGCTATTTTAAAAATAAGATAACCAAGCGCGCCAATTGCTACCAAAATTGCTACTAAAAGCGCTATAAATATTCTGCGGCGGATTATCGCCTTTCTTCTTCTACTGGTCATAATTTAACCTCTTCCTTACGAGGCCACCTTACCACATGGGGGCTGTCGCCGGTAGGCTACCGGGAGATATAATTTGTTTTATCAAAACTTTATCCCTCCACCGCTAAAGCGGTCCCCCTCCCTTTAGGCAAGGGAGGCAATTTATTCATCAAGTTTAAGAACTGCCATAAATGCGTCCTTTGGTACCTCTACCGAGCCTAAGCGGCGCATCTTCTTTTTACCTTCTTTTTGCTTTTCAAGAAGTTTCTTTTTACGGGTAATATCACCGCCGTAGCATTTTGCCAATACGTCCTTGCGCATAGCCTTTACTGTTTCGCGAGCAATGATTTTACCGCCAACCGCTACCTGTACCGGTACCTCGAAAAGCTGACGAGGAATATAATCCTTTAGCTTTTCGGCAATTCGACGAGCGCGTGCGTACGCGTTTGAGTTATGAACGATAAAGGATAACGCGTCAACCGTATCACCTGCGAGCATAACGTCTAGCTTTACAAGGTTAGACTTTTGATAACCTGCGGTTTCGTAGTCGTAGCTCGCGTAACCCTTTGTGCGGCTCTTTAGAGCGTCAAAAAAGTCGTAAACGATTTCACCCATTGGTAATACGTAGTGAATATCTACGCGGTCGCCCATATAGGTCATACCCTTGTAGTCGCCGCGACGTTCCTCACAAAGCTGCATTATAGTACCAACGTATTCGCTCGGCGAATAGATATGCACGTTTGCAACAGGCTCTAACGCCTCGGATATAACGGCAGGGTCAGGATAATTTGTAGGATTATCTACGTATATTGTTTCACCGTTTGTTAGTACAAATTCGTACTGTACGCTAGGAGCGGTGGTGATAATGTCAAGGTTATATTCACGCTCGAGTCGTTCTTCTAAAATTTCCATATGCAATAGTCCCAAGAAGCCGCAACGGAAACCAAAGCCAAGCGCTTGTGACGTTTCGGGTTCAAAGAGAAGTGACGCGTCGTTTAGCTGCAATTTTTCGAGCGCTTCGCGAAGGTCGGGGTACTTTGCGCCGTCGGCAGGATAAATACCGCAGAACACAACGGGCTTTGCCGCGCGATAACCGGGTAACGCCTCGTCGGCAGGGGTGTTTACTAGTGTGATTGTATCACCAACACGCGCCTCGCTTACGGTCTTTATTGATGCGGCAAGATAACCAACCTCACCCGCCTCTAACGTGTCACACGTTTCATAACAGGTTGCGCGCTTGCGACCAAGCTCCACAACGTCGAACTCGGCGCCTGTCGCCATCATCTTGATTTTGTCGCCCGCTTTAATCTTGCCCGATACAACGCGGAAGTAAACTATAACGCCCTTGTATGGGTCGTAGTATGAGTCAAATATAAGCGCTTTAAGCGGAGCCTCGCGGTCACCCTTTGGCGCGGGTACGCCGTCAACTATGGCCTCTAAAACCTGTTCTACGTTAATACCCGTTTTTGCCGAGATTAGCGGAGCCTCGTCGGCAGGAATACCGATAACGTCCTCTATCTCGTTCTTTATTCTATCAGGCTCGGCAGACGGTAGGTCGATTTTGTTTATAACAGGCAAAATCTCTAGTCCGTGGTCAACCGCCAAATATGTGTTAGCCAAGGTCTGCGCCTCTATACCCTGTGACGCGTCAACAACAAGTATTGCGCCCTCGCAAGCCGCCAAGGAACGAGAAACCTCGTAATTAAAGTCAACGTGTCCCGGTGTGTCGATAAGATTTAGCTCGTATTCTTTGCCGTCTTTGGCAGTATAGTAAAGTGTTACCGCGTGAGCCTTAATGGTAATACCGCGCTCACGTTCCAGGTCCATACTGTCGAGTATTTGTTCTTCCATATCACGCTCGGCTACCGATTGGGTAAGCTCTAAAAGACGGTCGGCAAGGGTTGACTTACCGTGGTCTATATGTGCTACAATGCAAAAATTTCTAATGTTTTCTAATGGAAATGACAAGGCATATTTCTCCTTATAATAATTATAATTATACATAATGCATTATAGCACGCGTGCACATTAAATGCAAGAATAATAATATTAATATTATATAAACAAATTCAAAATTCCGAACGCAAAAAAGCCTTCGCAACGTAAAGCTGCGAAGGCATAATTTAATATTAAGTTCTAACTATACATCGGACTCACCGTCTGTAAATTTTAGTTCCGAATAAAACTAATTAAACTTTCGGACTCATTCCTTTACACAAATTTTGTTTTGAGTTAAAAACTAACTAATCCTTTGGACTCAATCCTTTGTTAATTTATAGTTGTCAGGTTTACTTATCACCTGTACATTGGACTCACGCCTTTCAAATTATTTTTTTGAAATTTCTGGTGGAGTGTCCCTCATAGCGTTTTACCGCTCCTTTCTTTACTTTCCGTCTTTATTATACTGAATTATGCACAACTTGTCAACAAAAACTGAATAACTTTTATACATTTTGTATAAAGAACTAAAAACTTTACCACCTTTTTGGAAGATTTCACAAAAGAAAAACAATTCTATTGACTGAACGCAATTTTTGGGGTAAAATATATTTGTTAGCTTGCTTTTGGGAGGAATAGAAAATGAGCGAAAACATTAAGAACGAAGAGTACAACCCAGACATAGTAACCCTTACCGATGACGAGGGCAAAGAATATGTTTTTGAGGTTTTAGACGGTATCGAAACAGACGAGGCGCGTTATCTTGCGCTTTTGCCACAATACTCTGATCCACAGGCTATGCTTGACGATTCGGGCGAGCTCGTTATCGTTAAAGTTGGCGAAGAAGACGGCGAAGAATATTTCTACGAAATCGAAGATGACGACGAGTACGAAACAGTTGCCGACGCATTTGTTGACAGACTACAAGACCTCTTTGAAATTGACGAGAAATAATTAAATTGCTACGTTCTGCCTTGTGCGTGTATCCTGGCTTATATAACCCTACAAGATAACAAAAAGGGATTTCTGCTCAGGCGGTGGGCTTGCAGACCTCCCGCGGCGGTGCCGAGTTCGGAAGAAGGGAGCGCGAAACCGTTTGGCGAAAACCCACCTGAACTTAAGATCAGGTTATCATCAAGCCGTTACGGCAAGGCGGAACGAAAGAATTTAATAAATTGGCAAAAATTTTCTTGACTTATCGAAAAATTGCGATATAATATGTATTGCTCAACTGAATATTGGGGAATTGTGTAACGGTAGCACGACAGACTCTGACTCTGTTTGTTGGGGTTCGAATCCCTATTCCCCAGCCAAAAATAAAACCACCCATTAGGGTGGTTTTTGTTTTTGGCTTTTTCGGGGAATAGGAGATTCGAACAAGGCAGGAGCGTAGCGGAAGAAAACAGTCCTGTGGACTGTTTTCGCTGCCGTGGGCAACGAGCGTACGCGAGGCGATAGGCGCGTTGCGCCGGGAGTATCCCGTTAAAACTATATTAGATGCACATCTTTACCGGGAAATCCTTACACCTCTATACACATTCCCTTTTTTCTCCCAAACAAATCCTTTTGTTCGTTTTGGGTTATTGCAAAAACTTTATTTTCACTATATAGTATTGCAAAATTAAAGTTGTTGCCAAGCGTTTCAGAAAGTTCTTGCTTAACTTTTTTATAAAGCGGATCTTTTATCTTGAGGCAGTCGGGTATATGCTTTTCGCCGCCGCAACAAAGCAGGTCGCAAACAATTTTTTCGCGCAAAATTTCGGGGTTACATTTATCTTTAAAATACTCAAAAAACCTTTGCGCATAAAGCGAAAGACTGGTTTTGTTGCCGCTTGCCGCATTACCAAAATCATAAAACAAATCAAACGGCTCGATGCCTATTTGGTTTATTAAATAATCAAGACTTTGTAAAAATCTGCCGCTATTGTATAGTCGCTCGAGCGCGTCCTCGCAGTTTTTTAGCGCGGTGATTTCGCCCTCGGTAAGCCACGGCGTGCTCGTTACCTCGTAGGGCGGAGTATCGCTAAACTTGCAGGGGTATTTGTCGCTGTTTTCTCTCATATCCGAGCCGTAAAGCAGCTTTAAAAAGCCCATTTGTAACATGTGCGCGTGTAAATTATAGCCGATATTAAAACTGTTTTTAAAGCTATTTATATCCTCGCCCGTAAGCCCTGCGATAAGGTCGATATGTATATGCATATTGCCAAATTCGAGCAGTTTTTTAATATTTTTTATAAGCTTTTTAGTATCGGTTTTGCGGTTTATGGTCTTTAACGTTTCCTCGTTAAAAGACTGCATACCGATTTCAAGCTGTACCGAGCGGTAGGGCATTTCCTTTAATATAGCAAGCGTTTCCTCGCGCAAAATATCGCCCGCAATTTCAAAGTGAAAACACACGCCCTCGGGTATTTTTGCACCGTAATTTTCTTTAATGAAAGCCAAAATCTCGTTTGCTCTATGGTAGTTTGCGTTAAAGGTGCGGTCAACAAATTTAACGGTCTTTGTGCCGCTATTTGCCAAAAGAATTATATTTTCTTTAACCATATCCATATCAAAAAATCGCAGCGGACTGCACCTGCCCGAAAGGCAAAAGGCGCAACGATATGGGCAACCGCGAGAGGTTTCGATATAGCAGATGCGGTCGCGAAGGCTATCAAAAAACTCCTTGCAATAAGGGTTGGGCGGAGTGGCGGTATATTCCTTTTCGGGAATTGTTATAACGTCGTCACCACGATAAGAAAGACCGTCAACCGATTCAAAATCATCCTCACCGTTTATCGCGTCGACGAGTTTTGGAAAGTTAAATTCACCCTCGCCAGAAAGAACAAAGTCAACAAAATCGTACCTATTTAAAATATCGTGCGCTCGATAGGCAACCTCGGGACCGCCAAGGACTATTTTTGCGCCCGTTTTTTCTTTTATCTTTTTGCAAGCGTAGAGTGTTTGCTCAATATTCCAAATATAGCAAGAAAATCCGTAAAGGTCGCATTGTGGCAAAGACGCGATAAACTCGTCAAGATTTTGGTTTATCGTGCCCTCGCAAACGGTGGCGGTAACGTCGGTTTTGCAAAACTCCCTAACGCCTGCAAGCAAGCACCACGGCGAAAGCGACGCGTGAATATATTTAGAATTAAGACACGCTATTGCAATATTCATTTTGCCACCACCTTTCGTTTTTTTACATTATACTATACCAAAACTTTTTGTACAATAATAAATAATGGTATTGTTTATTAAATTTTATTGTGATACAATGTGTAAAAAGGCGGTGCTTTTATGAAAATATCTACCGAAATTGCCTCTGCGGCAAAAATTATTGGTGAAGAAAAAACAATAGAGCTAGTTGCAAAAGCAGGCTTTGACGCTTGGGATTTTTCAATGTTTAGTATGTGCAAATACGATTGGGGTACCAAAACCGTAAACCCTACCGACCATCCGCTATCGAGCGATAATTATCTTGCCTTTGCCCGCAGGTTAAAACAAATCGGCCTTGACAACGGTATTCATTGTAACCAGTCACACGCGCCGTTTCCGGTGTACTCAAAAGAGATTCGCTCTTATTTAAAGCGCGCTATCGAGTGCACAGCAGAAGCGGGTGGTAAGATTTGCGTAATACACCCCGACAACTTTAAAAGCGCCCAAGAAAATGCCGAAATGTATCTAGAACTTATTCCGTTTGCTAATGAATATGGTGTTAAAATCGCAACCGAAAATATGTGGTGCTGGGACAAAGAAAAAGACCACTCTTGCTTTGCGGCCTGCGCTACGCCAAAAAGTTTTTGCGACCACGTGGACGCAGCAAATGGTATTGTCGCTTGCCTTGATATCGGTCACGCCGAAATGAAAGGCTCTGATACTACCGCGGTAGAGATGATAAAGGCTCTCGACCACCGCCTACAAGCGCTTCATATACACGACAACGACAAATGGCACGATTCTCATCAGATTCCGTTTAGTATGGATATTGATTTTGTTCCTATTGTTAAGGCGCTAAAAGAGATTGATTACAAGGGCTATTTCACGCTTGAAGTCGATCAATACCTTAAAAACCGCACTGCCGACAATATCTTTGACGGCATTAAAGAAATGGCCGACTCGGCTAAAAAATTAGTTCAAATATACTCTGAAATTTAAGGTGAATTTATGTCAGGCATGACCTCTATAAAAGAAATTTACAAAATTGGTCGCGGACCATCCAGTTCGCACACCATAGGACCTGAAAAGGCCTGCAAAATATTTAAGTCACAAAACGCTGACGCCAATGAATTTACGGCTATACTTTTTGGCTCGCTGGCAAAGACGGGCAAGGGACACGGCACCGATACCGTTATCGAAAAGACCTTTGCTCCTACTCCTTGCAAAATAGAATTTAATATGGACGAGGAAAACATACCTCACCCAAACACAATGATACTCACAGCTCTAAAAGACGGCAAAGAAATCGCTAGAACACGTGTTTTTAGCGTAGGCGGTGGCTATATAGAGTTTGAAAACATGAGCCCCGAAAAACTAGAAAACGTGTACCCACACGACAAGTTTACCGATATTGCGGCATACTGTGACGATAAGGGAATTAAGCTTTGGCAATATGCGCTAGAGTTTGAGGGAAAAGAGTTAAAAGAGCATATCGCAACCATTTGGAGCGCGATGAAACAGTCTATCAAAAACGGACTTAACGACGAGGGCGTTTTGCCCGGCGGGCTAGAAGTTCAAAAAAAGGCAAAAACGCTATTTAATAGCCAACATATTGACGAAAGCCCCGAAACACGTCAAAACCGTATGGTTTGTTCTTATGCTTTCGCCGTTAGCGAGCAAAATGCGGCGGGCGAAACAATAGTTACCGCTCCTACTTGTGGCGCGGCAGGCGTGCTACCCGCAACACTTTATTACCACCAACAAAAGAACGGCTTTAGCGACGAAGAAATATATCACGCGCTAATGACGGCCGGTCTTATCGGCAATCTTATTAAAACAAATGCGTCTATATCGGGTGCGGAATGTGGCTGTCAAGCAGAAATTGGTTCGGCTTGCGCTATGGCAGCGGCCGCTTTGGCGGAGCTTTTTGACCTTACTATCGATAAGATTGAATATGCCGCAGAAATAGCGATAGAGCATCATCTAGGTCTTACTTGCGACCCGATTTGCGGTCTTGTGCAAATACCTTGTATCGAGCGTAATGCAGTTGCGGCAATGCGCGCGATAAACGCCGTAAATCTTTCTAGCTTTTTGTGGAACACCAGAAAAATATCGCTAGACCACGTTATTCACACCATGAAAGAAACAGGTCTTGATATTTGTTCTCGCTATAAAGAAACGTCTGAAGCAGGTCTTGCAAAAATTAAATTGTAAAAGAAAAGAGCACTCGTATGAGTGCTCTTTTTTTATCTTATTACTTTAAAACTTCTTTAAGTTTGCTGCTATAAACCTTTGCAATGCTTGCAAAACCACAATCGTTTGGATGGCAGTTTTCTATAAGCGCGCTTTCGGCGATAGAGTCGTCTAACAAATCGGTACCCTTGATATAATAAACGTTTTTGTCGCCATTGGCTTTTGCGTTATTATAAGTTTCGAGCATTACGTCTATTCTTGCCAATTCCCCGTCCGACAAATGCTTTTTAGGTCTTGTCGTCATTATGATTGGAATATCTGGGTGCGCCGCTCTTATAATCTTAAAGAACTTTTCGTGAGTTTCTTTATAGTGCTCTAAATTGTTTGCATTGTAATCGTAATCATAACAAAATGCGCACATATCTAGACTTGCGATATGACGGGCGATTTCTTCCTCGCCCTTTGCGCTACCCGCAAGGCCAAAGCTTATAAAATCGGCGTCTAGCTCACGAGAAATAATGCTAGGGTAGGTATTGCCCGGACGGGATGCGCATCCGCCCTGCACAATGGATGAGCCATAAAACACAATCGGGGTTTTAAGTTTGTAATCGCCCGCAGGTTTTAAAGTAGAGCCTTCTTTTATACCGATATAAACCTTATGTACGCATGAATAAATTGGCATATTTATTGTATATTCTCGTTCGGCAGGCTCTTGAATATTTATTACGTTTTCATATTCGTTTTCGGTATCAAGCGGCGGAATAATCGTACCGTAATACTGTTTGCCCGAATAAACGTCGCAACCGATAAGTCCCGTAAGCGAAAAGAAAGAAAATTTGCTAGTGCCGCTTACCTGCAACTTCATTGCAATATACGGGCTGTCGGTAACAAAACGAATTCTACCGCCCGAGGTGTGACCGTTTAGCCATTTAATGCTATCGTTTACGCCGTCGGCCAATTCGCGCGGCATACGCACGTAGCGGTCGCCCTCACGAAAAACACCGTGAATTTTAAAAGGCTCTTCATCTATATCATAAAAGGTTAAACCCTCGCGCTCGATTTTGGTCTCAACCTTCATGTTTTTATCTATTTTTGTAAAATCCATATCTCACAATTCCTTATTTAAGGATTTCTTTTAGCTTTTCACCTATGCGTTGTGACATACACCAAAAACCAACGTCGGTTGGATGAATATTGTCAACAAGCGCCGTCTCGCGCATTCCTTCGGGGAAGAAGGTTTTGCCATCTACGTAATAAACGTTTTTGTCGCCTGCGGCAACGGCATTGTTATACGTTACCATAAGCACCTCGGTAAACCAACGGCGCGCAACGTCTGACAAATAGTACTTTGGACGTGACACCATTATTATAGGTAAGTCAGGGTTCTTTTCACGTATTATTTTAAACATACGCTCGTGGGTGTTTTTGTAGTGCTCAAAACTTGGCGAGTTATATTCGTAATCATATACAAAAGCGCTCATATCTAGGTTTGCTATGTAATTTGCGATTTCGTCTTCGGCTCTGGCGCTGCCCGAAAAACCCAGATTTATAAAGTCGCAGTCAAGCTCGCGCGAAATAATGTTTTGATACGCGTTGCCGGGACGTGATGCGCATCCGCCTTGTGTTACGGATGAGCCATAGTAAACAACCGGCTTTGCGATTTCATAATCGGGAGCCGCCTTTAGCACGCTGCCCTCTTTAATACCGACGTACATAGCATCTACTCCACTATAAAGCGGCATATTTATGGTGTATTCACGCTCGTCGGTAAACGGTGTGTCAATAACACCCTCGTATTCGCCTTGCACGCTGGTGGGAGGTACTATTGTGCCAATGTATCTTGTTCCTGAAAACATATCGCAACCAATACTACCTACAAAGGTAAAATGTGGCATTTTGTAAGCGTTGTTTACCTTTACACTAATTGCAACGTAAGGGCTATTGGTAACAAAACGCACTCTACCGCCCGCCGTGTGTGTATGAAGACCAAAAACACCGTCGCTAACACTCTTTGCTACGTCGGCAGACATACGCACGTAGTGATCGCCATCACGATAAACGCCGTAAACCTTAAACGGAGCTTCGTCCACGTTGTAAAAAGTTAGTCCCTCGCGTTCGATTTTTGTTTCTAATTTAAAATTCTTATCTATTTTTGAAATATCCATGAATTTACTCCTAGATTTTCTTGTGGTAAAAATCAAAGCCCACCGTTAAAAGCGGGCTTTGATTTATTTGAATTTGTTTTTAAAACCCATTTAATTATTTGGCATTATAATATAATTACCATTTTGTTCAAATACCATTACTGTTTTTTCGCGGATTATTGTTTGGGTTTCCTCGTCGGCATCTACGTATTCTATCTTGATCAAAATCGCGATAACGTTGCCAGTTGTTTCTCTGTATTCCTCTGGAACATCATTGTTTACAAGTTCACAACCCAAAAACTCAACGTAGTTTACCTTTTCTGCGTCAGCTGGTATAGAAAAACAACTTTTACCAAGCGCTGCTTTTATAGGGTCGGTTTCTTCCGAAGAATCTTCATAGCCGTATCCAAAAACATTGAAATAACTTGGCGCATACTCCATCATCGCTTCTAAGTCGCCGTCATTTATAGCGCTAATATAATCAGCAATTACCGCCTCGTGTGATGAGTGTTGTGATAAAACGCAAACGAGAGCTACGGATATACCAATAATTATGGCGAGTACGCCAATTAAAAACTTAACCGGAATTTTCATTATAATATATCCTCCTCTTCGTCATCATTTGCAGCAACCGCATCATCGGCTGGCTCCGCTTGTGGCGCTACGGGAGCTTGTTCTACTACAGGCACTTGAGGAGCAGGAGCTACAACAGGGGTCTCTGCTGGAGTTGGCTCTTGCGGTTGTGTAACCTCTGGTTGCGCGGTAGCTAGAGCAGCTGCTTTAGCAGCCTTCTTTTCTTTTAGAGAAGCAATAAAGCTCTTTAACTCGCTAAGATTTTTAAGTGCAAATATTACACCAAAGATAAGTAAGATTAAACTTATTGCGGTAATTATAACAGACATCCAAGCTAAATCTTTTGTGTATACAGCCAAATTGCCACTAGCTTCTATATAATATTCGCCTTCGTCATCAAGCGCAACGCCTTCGTAATACTTGCTGCTCATGAATCCTTCGGTTTGGTCTACGTACAATTTAACGTCGCCAAATAATGCGGTAAAGTCGTATGATATATCGCAACATTGACCTGCGGTAAATAGAGAATAGGTGTCAAATTCAGCTATGTGGTCAACGCAGAAATATTGTTGTGCTTCTTCTCCCTCGTAGCCGCTAGCGTTTTGAACAACTTTGTTTATCTGGAGTGTAACGGTTGCAACGTCACCAGAGAAAGAGAATTTTACTCCATTGTCGGTTTCTTCGCATTCTGTTGACTCTAGGAAACCTTTTATGCGATCGATTGCAGACTTTTTCATATCTTCTGGAAGAACGTCTGCAAATTCACAGTCAAAAGCAACTTCTATTTCGCCTTCACCTATCGGTGTTACGCTAAAGTTTACTTTTTCGAATTCTATCTGCCAGTCAAATTCAAAGTGATATTCGGTATTCTTATTTGGATAATACCATACGCTGCCATCTTCATTTTCGTGGCAACGCGTTTCTTTTTCACCGTATGTAGCGATTACTTTTTCTGCGTTGTTATAAACGTAGATAGTGTGTGTAACGTCGTTATCGCTTTCATAATCAAGATAGAACGACGCGTCGATAACTTCGTCAATAGCAACGTGAGCTATGCCGAGTTTTTCTTCGTCAAGAGTAGTTGTAACTGTAAATTTGCTATTTTCATTTTGCATTATAACATTTGTCTTTTTTAGCAAATCTTCAGCGGTGTCTGCCTTGATTGTAAAGGTGTACGTACCATTGCCATCGTCATCAGTTTCTGCAGCAAAGGTCACTCCATCTTTGGCAAACTCTTTAAAATACGTTGCCAACTCACAACCCTTTTCAGCTAGCGCTTTAACATCAGAGTCGTTCGCAGCAAAGACGATTTCGCGCTCAAAAGTGCCGTCTACTAGCAATTTGGTTGTAACGTTGCAGTTTGAAAGACAGGTGTTTTCTTGCTCGTCGATATCTACGTTAGAGCTAAAGCTATAATCAGAACCTTCAAGCGTTACGTTTAACTTGCCTGTTTCGTACCAGTTGGATTCGCTTTCGCTAATGATATTTGCTGTTCTGAGCGCTTCGCGATACCAATCAATCAAATCCATATTGTTGAAATTTTCTTCCAACATTATTCCTTTTTTGAAATAACTTTCATTGCGCTCGTAGTTCACCACAGGGGTAATATAATCACCGTCGGTTTTTTCGCTCTCAGTAACGCCCGCAGCTATTATTGCGGTTACTTTTTCGCGATATTCCGTTATGTTAGCAAAGCTTATAGAGAAGGTTATTGTTGTGCCTTCTATTTTATAAGACATTTGTGACGGAATACTGCTCTTGATAACGTTTTCAAGGCCTGTCATTCCGCCTGTTACAGAAGATAGGTCATCGCTATCAATTGCAACTATTACTTCACGAGTACCTGCAAAGTTTTTATCTATGGTCATGCTGCCCGAAACGTTTGCGCCACAACCAGACAATGCAAATACCATCAAAAGAAGCAAACCAAATAGTAAAACTATCTTTTTAACGTTTTTCAATTTTTACATCCCCTTAGAGTATGCTTAATAATAGTAATCGATCATACCACCAATTATTGATTCAACGCCAGAAACAACGTACGCGCTTGCCATAACTTCGCTGTAAAGCAAGCTTATCAAAGAAACTGCGATTACAACACAAGCTGCCATAATGCTAAATGCATAGAATGGTGATTTTTCTAACTTTTCAAACTTTTGCATACCTATGTAGACTAACATTGCTGTCATAATAAGAGCAGAGGTGGTAAGCATTGTTACAACAGAACCATCGATAAGACCTGCTATCATATTCACAACCTGTACTGCAGCTAATGGCAAGAAAGCAACTGCAGTCATATTCAAACCTTGAACGTAAGTCATGCGCTTTTTAAATATTTGACCTACTACAACCCATACGCCTAATGATGTAAGTCCATAAGCAGCGGCGCCTACAAGTATGCCAACACCAAGCATTGCAAGGAAAGGATAACTATAACCGCCAAAAGATTCAAGACCAACAACAGCATTGCTTAATGCATATAGTACGATGCTTACTGCCGCAAGCAAAGACCATTCATGAGTATCACTCTTTGCTGCTGTGCCAATAAAGGTAGTTGGTGATTTCCAAAAGTCTATGATTGCTACCAAGAATTTAGAAAACATTGGGTTTGGCTGTGCAGGTCTCACAGGAGCTTGTGCGTATACAGGAGGTTGTGTATATACGGGAGGTTGTGTATATACCGGTGCCTGTTGAGCAGGCGCTTGTTGAGGCTGCGCATTGGCAGCTGTAGCTGTGCCGCAATTAGAGCAAAATACTGCGTCATCGGCTAGTTGTGTTCCACAATTTTGACAAAACATAATCATTCTCCTTTTTTATTAGACTCTAGTCTAATTAGATAGGTTCATTATATCACAGTGATTTTTGTTTGTAAATATCAACAAACGATAATTTTACACTATATACGGCAATTTTCGTGCAAATTATACCTCTTGTTATTGACGTTACAAAAAACACAAACCACACTAGTCCGTCAAGCCTTGTAAAAAGGCTACCTACTGATGTAATACTAACTGTTTTAAGATAAGCAAACGGCGTGTCAAACGCCTCGCCTAAAGTCAATAACGTTTGAAACGTTACGGCAAAAAGAATAAAAGCCCCTGACAAAGCGCCTAAGAATGCCGTCTTTTGACATTTTTCTTCGCTAATAAAAAACGGCAATACAAACATTGGTATCAAAAATCGCAAATACGCTTTTGTGTTAGACAAATTAGTGTTAAAAAATACTTCAATATTATCTAGATCAAAATTTTTAATTCCGCTTACAAAACAAAACGCTATAATTGCCACTACCACAAAAAACACAAAAAGAGAATGCTTATAGACCGCTGACTTTTTACAAGCAACAAAATTCACAACAACCACCGCCAAAATTATTGCCATTGGCCAAACCGCAATTTGCGGTGATTGTTGCTCTTTTAAAAACAAAGCGTAATCTAAAATAGACGTCACCGCGCCGTACAACGCCGCAACTCCTACCATTATATTAATCAAAAAAGCGGCTCTGGGATTTTTGTGCGCAACGTTTTTTAAACCCGCAGAAACAAGCGCCGTTATTATTAATACGCCCGGCAACAAAATTGCCTCACACACACTTAAACCAGACAGCGTAATTATGGTGTTGCCAAGCGTAAAAAGGGCCGATAATGCAAATATATGCGGTTTGTAATTTTTTGTTGTCATTTGTTTTATCCATTCCATTGCAAAATAAACGTTTCTTTTTTAAAGTCCACCGTGGGAAGACAGGAGTTATCCGCATTATAAAGCGTTGTTTTTGTATTGTTCTTTTTATTTTGCTTTTTAATTAAATTAACTATATCGTAGCCTAATATGCCACTTGGTGAATCGTTTTTAAACAGCGTTGTCGCGTCGCTTGTTTTTACTACGCAAGCACCATCGTTTATTCCGTTAATTTGTTTTAAAAAGGCTATATTTTCTACCGATTCGTTTTCTAAAAGTATAGTGCCTAAATGCTCTAGATAAAGCGGTTTTACAAGCGACGTTTCAAGCGACTCAAACGCATCTTTTTCGCTATTGCCAACACTTTTTAACACTACCCTTTCGCTTTTTTCGTTCGTCACGTCAGAAGAAAAGACCGCCTCTACAAAAACGCTAACGCTCTCGCCCGATTTTGAAAAAGCAATAGCGGTTACAAAGTAGCCACGCTCTATCTCGCGATAACCAGTACAACCGCTCAACAAAAAACAAAATAAAAAGACTAAAAGTATCGATTTTTTCATTTTTTACTGCTCTTTCTTACTCTGTTTTTGTTGAAAATAGGACGGGTTTTCATAAAATTCCACGGCGCGCGAAAAAGCGAGTCTTTTAAAGTTTGAAAGCGCGGCGCCGCAAACGACTCGGTATAATCAACACCAAACGATTCTATACTAAACACCCGTATCACAAAAACCGACGCTAACGCAAAATACCCCAGCAATCCCCAAACGGCGCAGGCTATTACAACAAGGATTCTAAAATAAAATATCGCGCTCATCATTCGAGGTATCATAAGTCCCGATATTGCGCTAAACGCTACCGCAATAAGCATGGGCGCGCTTATAATTCCCGCCTCGACGGCGGCTTGTCCTACAACCAAGCCGCCTACAACGCCAAGCGCGTGACCTAGGTTTTGCGGCATGCGAAGTCCTGCCTCTTTTAAGATTTCAAAAGCAAAAATAAGCGCTAGACACTCTACAACACTCGCTATTGGTACACCCACTCGAAGCCGCGCTACCGTCAATGCAAAATGAGTTGGCAAAAGTTCAAAATGGTGAGTAACAAGCGCCACAAAAACGCCCGGCACACTAACGGTTATAAAAAAGCTTAACCACCGCAAAACACGCGCAAATGACGCTAGTGTAAAATTGATATAATAGTCCTCGTCGGACTGAAAATTTTCAGAAAATAGGTATGGTATAGTTAAAACTACGGGCGTGCCGTCAACCACAAGGGCGATACGCCCTTCGAGCAGTCTTGCCGCTACGATATCAGGTCGCTCGGTACTGCCCATAGTCTTTAAAAGGCTATATTTATTATCGCGAATACACTCGGCAATATAGTTGCTATCAAGTATGCCGTCTATATCTATTTTTTCAAGCCTTGCCTTTAATTCTTTTAGCATATTTTCTCGCACTAAAGAGCCTAAATAACATATAAATATTGGCGTGTCGCTACGGCGACCAATGCGCATAAACTCTATGCAAAGATCGGGAGTTAGCAATTTGCGGCGAATCATTGCAACGTTGAACATTGCCGCCTCATCAAAACCCTCGCGCGGACCTTGTAGCACGCGCTCGCTATCGGGCTCTTTTATACCTCTGGTGCGCCACCCCTTGGTATTTATTGTAAGAGCTGTTGTGCTGCCATCGGCAATAAGCAGCGTGTCGCCGTAAAGAATCGCGCGCAACATATCGGGCAAACTCGCGGTTTCGTTCACCTCATTAGCAAACAAAATATTTTGCGCGATATACTCACAACTAACCTTTTGCCCCGCGGGTATCTTTGCCTCTATTAAAGCCTCTACAACCGTTTCGCCCTGAGAGGCGGAATTAACCATGCCATCCATAAAAATAAGATAGCATCGCGTCACACCGCCCACCAATATCTCACGCGTACGCAAAACTGCATCGCGACTAAAAATCGATTTAAACAGTGCGATATCACTGCTTATTTTGCCGCTTAATTTAACGTCTTTATAATCATTTACGCTACCAGACAATACCATCACCTACGTTTTGGTATTATCTTTTGCAAATTTGGCCGATTTATAACCTTTGTTCATCAATTATAGTGTCGTATTGTCGCACGATTGTATTCCAAGTTATAGGCCCGACCGCGCCGTTTGCAGGAATACCAAACGCCTTTTGAAAAGCGATTACCGCCTCGCGAGTTTGCGAGCCAAAATACCCCGTTACGGGAATTGAGGGTATTGCCGCAAGATTTTTACCAATTAACGATAGATAGCTTTGTAAATCGCGCACGTTTTGACCACTCATACCTTCGCTTAAAAAATAACCCGGGTATAATTTGCCATATTCTCCCGAATAACCCTCGGGCAAAAATTCGACCGTTTCGGAATAGATGCGATTTAGCACGTTCCACGTGACAGTATTCATAACCCCCGTTACAGGAAGTCCGTAATATTC
This sequence comes from Clostridia bacterium, assembly GCA_017537245.1. GTDB lineage: Bacteria > Bacillota > Clostridia > Oscillospirales > Acutalibacteraceae > UBA737. Next base: position 35,373 of record JAFYLD010000003.1, read on the forward strand.
TTGAAAACGGCGTACCGCACTCGACGTTGACGCGCCGTACACTCCATCTAACACAGGAGCGATAAGCGCAGGATTAAAATAGGCTAATATATTAAGGTAATACTGTATCGTCCTAACCGCTATTCCCTGCGCGCCTTCGCGAAGTTGGGTTGCAAAGGGCACCTGCGCTTCACTTATGGTAACGCCCTCGCTTATTAGGTCGGAAAGTCCTTTTACCCCAACGTAATAACGCTTTATTTTATACCACGTAGGTTTATCAACCTCGCCGCTCGGCACTAGGTCAAATACCTCTTGAAATTTACGCACAGCGTTTTGCGTGTCTATGCCAAAGACTCCGTTTTCTTGTGCGATTTTTGGAATGGCGGGGTAGTTTCGGGCAATTCGGTTAAGCTCGGTTTGAATAATTTTTACGTTGTTTCCGGCGTCCCCGATTTTTAGTGGAACACCGGGATACGACTCGTCTATATCTGCTACGGGCGCATTTTCTACAATACCGATATCGTCACCATAGTAATTTTGCAATATTTGATAAGGTGTAAGTCCCGTTTTGGCAAGGTCAACCGTACCCCATTGTGATAAACCGTCGCAACGCGATGTAGTGCCGTTGCAAAAGGCGGTGAAATACGGCTGGATTTCGCCCTGTCGCACAACGTAATCGTTGAATATATCATCTACTATGCGACTTATGTTTTCAAATATATCGCGGTTTGGCACAAACGCTTGATCAACAGAAGTAGAGCTTGTAATATCAAAATTATAACCTCGTGACGGATACCACTCGGTATATATGCGGTTAAGCGCATAAGTAATTATTGCATATATATTCGCCCTAAGCGATGCCTCGGGCCAGGTTGGATAAATCTCACTTGACGCTACGTTTTTTACATACTCTACAAAATTGACGGTAACGTTTTCGGCAGGGGTGTCGGGAGCGGCTAAATGAACGGTTATATTCTCGGGGATTATGGGTTTTAAAATTTCGGGCATAACGGTCTCCTAGATTCAAAGATTATATTTGTTGTCTTCGTCTATGATTTGTGGCGACGTATGTCCGCCCGCCGCTGCAACGGGCAACAAATCGATGCCCTGCACCGAAACGACCCCCGAAAAGACCGGCACGTTCATAGCAATTTTCTCTACGTAGCCGTCACTTTTTACCGAAACGTTATATGTGGAATATGGCACTTCACCGCCGTTGTCAGATCGTTGTGACTCGGCGCTGGGAGGTGTTTTTAAACTAAAGATTTTTGTTTTACCGCTCTCGTCGGTTACGTCGCTATCAAGTGTTGTCATATTGTCGCGACTACCCGAAAAAATAGTAACAAGTGCGTTTTTTACCGGGTAAAGCCGACCTATTGTAGTAACGTTGACCTGTATGCCGCCCGTGCCATCCGGAAAAATCGGCTCTGGCAAGTTCGTCTGCGCTACGGGTACAGATATCTTGTTTTGCAATTCGTTTATTGCGCCCGCGTTTTCGCGATACATTTTCATAAGTTCGTTTGCATAATCTTGCGGTGTTTTTTCTCGCATAATATCACCCTATACGTTTTTTATATTATGTTTATGCTAAAATACACACAAATATAATAAAAAGCAGGCTGTAAGTTTACAGTCTGCTTTAAAACTTTTTAAACACTAAAAAAACAATTTGTCTGCGCCGTAGGTTACAAACGTAACTATCGTAGCGGCGGTTATAACGCCTAGCGCTATTGCGGGGAATGCGCGTTTTAGTCGCATGTCGAGCATAGCGGCAACCAGCGCTCCCGTCCACGCGCCCGTACCGGGAAGCGGAATTGCAACGAGAACAAAAAGTCCCCAGAACGCATATTTTTGTACCACGTCCGATTTTTCGTGAGCTCTTTTCTCAAGCTTTGAAACAAGCGAGTCTAGCTTTTTGCTCCATTTGCGCATTAACTCAAATATTTTTCTTATAAACAAGATAATAAATGGTACCGGCAATATATTTCCGATTACCGACACAGTCACTACCACCCAATAATCAAGTCCGTAGCCAATACCGATAGGTATAGCTCCCCGAAGCTCGATTATAGGCACCATCGAAACCAAAAACGTTGCGACAATTTTGCCAAACATCGTACTTAAAAAAGGCATACTTTTCTCCTTTATACTATCGTGTTACTGCTTGCTGCGCCAAAAATTTCTTTTATATACTCGCCTACGTCAGCGCCCATAGTCATCGGTCTAAGCACCAAAAGATATACAACCGCTAAAACAGAAAGCACCAAAAGCATAAATAATAGCACTAGCGTAATATTTACAGATTTTTCTTTCTTTTCTTTTTGACGTTTTGCGTCCATTTCATCGTTTTCTTCTTGCGCCGAAATGAATATTTTGTCGTTCTCTGAAGGGGTATAGGTGTTACTGTAGTTTTTCTTTGATTCTTTACGGCTTTCAACCTCGGTATACATTAGGGTATAATTCTCGTCTTTTGGAGGCTGAAACGCGGGTGTTTCATTATCTTCGGCAGAATCGTCATCCATCACAAACTCTACGTTATGCTCGTTTTCTTGTGCAGGCAAAACGTTTTCTTCTTGAGGTTCGGGTTGGGTTTCGTATTCGTCAACCTCTGCAAGATAATTTTCTTCTTCGCTGACCGCAGTTTCAAATTCTTCGGTCTCTGTGGGCACTTGAGCAGTTATAAGCGGACTTTTGGTAGGTATATAGCTTATTTCCTCTATATATGGGTGTATAAGATTTTGCAATATACTCTTGCGAAAAGCCTTGTTCTCGGTAAGCAAGATAATGGTTTGAGGGCCGCTTTCGATTATGCAGCCGCCAAAATATCCCTCTGGTGTTACGAGCGGTGTAGAGCCGTTTATGATATAAATCTCATCGTCGCCCTGTATGCCGTAAGTTTTATTATCGCAAAGCGCTTGACCGTTACCAATTGCGGTAGCGACAGTAGCAATTATGCTCTCCGAACCAAAAAGAGGACCGCACGCTATTATAACGCGGCTTCGCGCAACGTCGCGAGCAAGGGTGCGCACAAAACTTTTTTTATCGTTTGTTTTATCGTTTAGTAGTCGCATTCTACAACAACCACAAAGATTAAATTCCATTTCAAAATCAGATGGCGTTAAATGATAAATAACGTCAACTTTTAAATTTTGTATCATTTTTATTCCCCTTCTTGTTTTTTAATACGGATATTTTTGACCGCGTGAAGTGTACCATATTTTGGGATATTTGGGTTGTGGATTAAGCGACGCGCTCCTTATATCTAGTAATCCTGCGTCACTAGCGTCAACTTGTACCGCCATAACGACAAATCTGGCACCCTCAAAATCACTCGAAGTAGTTACTAGCGTCATTACATTATCGCCGTTTTCTACCACTACGCCAGTGTTAAGAATACTGCGCGTTTTGGTTTCGGCATACCAATTGTTAAATTCCTCGTCGTTTGCAAAATAACTTTTATACGGTTTGTAAAGTTTGCCGTTGTCGTTATCCATAGAAGATATTAACATAACCGCAAAAACAGCATAAACTTCAACCTTGTCGCCATAATAAAAGCTGAAGGTTGGGTTTCTTTTGTAAAAATTCAAATTGCGATATTGGTTAAGCTCGCCAAACATTGAGCCGTCGCTCATGTTATTGCCGTATATTACAATGTTTTTGTCATTGTTTTTGCGAGCAACGTCATCGTTTACCGACACAAACAACGCGCCGTACTCGCTCTCTTGACCTAGCTGATTATGATTAATATAAAATTCATCGTCTCTGCCTTGACAAATCACCCCGTCTATTTGGGTGCCGTTTATCTTTAACCAACCGATAATTTCAGAGTTATCTGCAGATAAAGTTCTAATCGCGGTTGCGCTATCGGTTGAATAAAAAGTTTCTCTTGCGGCCTCTAGCATTTTGTTGTGGGCATTGCCTTGTATAAAAAACGAACATACAAATATAGTAGCTACAACCAAAGTAGCCACAAACGCCGACAAGGTAATTTTAAATGGTAGCGATAAATTTTTTATAAACTCAAATTTGGTATTTTCTTTCGGTACTGTATAAGGACTTTTTCTAAAATCAAAAATACTTTTTGAATGTTTTCCTGCCATACTTATCCCATTCTATAAAAATTTTATTCAATATAGGAATATTCTATTCCTGCAATCGCGCGCTCAATAAGTGGCTCGATGTCGAGATTTTTCTCGGCCTCTTCACATTGACCTTTTTTAGGTTTTGTGTGTGGATGCTTTGGTGTAAATACCGTACAACAATCCTCGTAAGGCAAAATAGAAATATCAAACGCGTCAATCTTTTTTGAAATTGCAATAATTTCTTCTTTATCCATACCAATTAGCGGACGAAGAACCGGCATTGTGCAAACCTCGTCAGTCGCGGCAATAGCAGGTAATGTCTGACTTGCAACCTGACCTAAACTCTCGCCGGTAACTAAACCTAAGCATCCGTCTGCTTCGGACACGCGACAAGCGATACGCATCATCATGCGGCGCATAACTAGGGTAAAATAGTCCTCTGGACAATGCTTGCCGATTTCTTCTTGTATCTCGGTAAAAGGCACGATAGCAAGCTTGATAACCCCGCTATAACGCGCAACTTTGCCAAGTAGATCGCGCACTTTTTGCTCTGCGCGAAGGCTTGTATATGGTGGGGATGCAAAGTGAATTGCATTAAGCACTAAACCGCGTTTTGCCATTGTATATGCCGCAACGGGAGAGTCAATACCGCCCGAGATAAGCACCTGCGCACGACCTGCGGTACCAACAGGCAAACCGCCTGCGCCCTTGATTTGACCGCCGCGAATATATGCAGCGTAGTCACGCACCTCGACAGTGATAATCTCGTCGGGATTGTGCACGTCAACACGAAGGTGTGGAAAAGCGCGAAGTAACGCGCCACCAACCTCGCGACAAATTTCGGGAGATTTTAGTGGAAATGCTTTATCAGCGCGTTTTGCTTCAACCTTAAAGGTCTTAATATTTCTTAAAGTATCTGCAAGGTATTCTGGCGCTTTGCTTAAAATATCGTCCATATTTTTTTCGCAAACGCATGCGCGACTAAACGCCGCTATACCAAAGATTCTACCCATGCGGTCAAGCGCCTCGGCAAAATCAAAATCATCGTCTTGCGGTTTAATATAAATGGTTGATTGAGCACGCTCAACCACAACCTTGCCAAGACTTTTAAGTCTGCGGCGAATGGTTGCTACCATTTTATCTTCAAAACTGCGACGGTTAAGACCTTTTAGCGCCAACTCGCCATCTTTTATAAGTATAATTTCTTTCATTTTGTAGACCTTCTTAACTTTTGTGTTGCTGATATAATCGCTTCTTTTAGCGTATCGATATCTTCTTTTGTATTATCGTGACAAAAACTAATTCTAAGCGCCGAATCAACTCGATTTCTAGCAAGTCCCATCTCGCGCAAAACGTAGCTGCCTTCGCCCTTTGCGCACGCGCTACCCGACGATACGTAAACGCCCTCGGCCTCTAAAAAGTGAAGCAGCGTTTCAGAGCGATAACCCTCTACCGAAACATTTAGAATATACGGCAACGCGTTATCGGCAGAATTTATCGTAATAATTCCCGTATCAAGTAAAGTTTGTTTTGCATAAAACCACAATTCAGTTTGTGCTTTTAGTTTTTCGTTTATATTTCCAAGGCTTTCTATCGCGCCTTTAAGACCGTAGATAAGCGGTACAGACTCGGTACCCGAGCGCATGTTTTTTTCTTGCCCGCCACCTACAACCAATGGTTTTATGGTAACGCCTTTTTTGATATATAAAAGTCCAATACCCTTTGGCCCGTGAATTTTGTGAGCGCTTGCGGTAAATAAATCGGCGCCTAATTCTGCAACGTTTATCGGGATTTTGCCAAACGCTTGTACACCGTCGCAGTGCAAAAGCGCAGGCGCGCCAACTTCTTTTATAATCTTAGCTGCCGCTTTTACAGGCTGTATCGCGCCCGTTTCGTTATTTACAAGCATCATGCTTACTAAAACGGTGTTTTTATCGATAGCGTTTTTTAAATCTTCTACCGAAATTACGCCGTCTTCTTGCGGTTTTAGATAAACTACCTCAAAGCCTTCGCTTTCAAGTTTTTTAAAAGGTTCTAAAACCGACGGATGCTCAATAGAAGTTGTAATTATCTTTTTACCGCGTTTTTGACGAGAATATGCCGCGCCAAAAATTGCGGTGTTATTACCCTCGGTGCCGCTACCCACGAAATAAACCTCGTCCTCACGACATTTTAAGGTTGAAGCCACCGTTTTGCGAGTGTTGTCCACCAACATTTGAGCCTTAAAACCCATATCGTGAAGGCTTGACGGATTACCCCACTCTTGTGATAGAGCAAAGGTTATATTATTAATCGCCGCTTCACACGGACGAGTTGTTGCGCTGTTATCTAGATATACTACCGATTTCAAAACCTATGCCCCCTTATAAAGTACATATTCGATATCATTATACAGTATATTATAAAATTTCTCAATACTAAATATATTAAAATTTCCATAATTTTTTGCCATAAACCCTTGAAATGACTCCTGTAAATCATTATAATGTTGAATATGAATTTATTTTGGGGGACTTTTTTATGCTAAAAAAACTTTTGGCGGCATCCATGGCCGCATTAATGATATTTGCTGTAGGCTGTGGCGAAGACGACACAGAATACGAAAATCTTTCTAATTACGAAAGCGAAGAAGTTTCTTCGCAAGAAACCTCTCAAAACACCGAATCTACAGACAACGAAAAGGTTGATCTTTTTGTAAATCCTCTTACAGGCGTTGCCGAGTTAGAAACCGATGCGCAAACCAAACAGCGCCCGATCGCAATAATGGTTGAAAACTCTACCGTTTCTATGCCTGTTCAAACAGGTCTTTCAAAAGCGGGCGTTATCTACGAAACAGAGGTTGAAGGCGGCATTACCCGTTTGGTAGCTCTTTTCCAAGATATTTCTGTGGTAGAAAAAATTGGTAACGTTCGTTCTGCTCGTTATCCTTACGTTGATTTGGCTCTCGGTCACGACGCGGTTTATATTCACTGCGGACAAGACCCTACATACTGCGCGCCTCACCTTAAAGATATTGACGATATCGACGTAAACGGTGACGCTACCGGTTCAAAAAGACTTTCTAACGGTTTGTCAACCACACACACCGTTTATGCCATTACAAGCGAATTGTTAGCACGCATTAACAAAACCTTTAATCTAAAAAAATCAAGCGCTGATTCTTGGGTAGACTTTACCGACGAGAAACTTTCCCTCGACGGTGGCGCTGCTACAAACGTTTCTATTCCTTTCCCTGCATCTACAACCAAATTTAAGTACGATGCAGCTAGCGGTCTTTACACCCGTATGATAGGTTCAAAAGAACAAACCGACTACTTCACAAAAGAAAAAACTCAGGTTAAAAACATATTCGTGCTTATGACCTCTATCTCTTTCTACCCAGACGGCGAGCACCGCAAGGTAGCGCTCGATAGCGGTAAAGGTTACTACATAACAAACGGCACTAAGCAAGAGATTAACTGGTCAAAGGGCAAGTCAACAAACGGCTTTACCTTTACCGATGCAAACGGCAAAGAAATTGAAGTTAGCGCAGGCAACTCTTGGGTTTGCATTGCAAACAAAAACACTTGTAAACCAACATTTGAATAAGGTGATATTATGATACAACAAAACGTTAAAAAACTTATTTGCTACGGTCTTGAAAAAAATCTATTTACCGAGCGCGACGAAATTTACGTAACCAATATGCTAATGGATGCGTTAGCTCTTGGCGAACTTAATTGCGACGAAAAATTTACCGACGTTGATCTTGAAAGCACACTTGCCGCTATTCTTGATTACGCAGTAGAAAAAGGTCTTATCGAAAACAACATTACTGCAAAAGACTTGTTTGATACAAAGCTTATGGGTCTTATGATGCCTCGTCCATCAGAGGTTGAGTTTGAGTTCTTTAGCCGCTACAACGTATCCCCAGAAGCTGCTACCGACTATTACCACAAACTATCTAAAGATAGCGACTATATTCGTACCTATCGTATCGCAAAGGACGTTAAATGGATTTCTCCTACCGAGTACGGCGATCTTGATATTACCATAAATCTTTCAAAACCTGAAAAGAGTCTTGAAGAAATCATGGCAGCCAAGAACGCTCCACAAGCAGACTACCCTAAGTGTTTGCTTTGCAAAGAGTGTGAAGGTTATGCAGGCAGACTTAACTTCCCTGCGCGTCAAAATCACCGACTTATTCCGGTTCGTCTTACCGATGAAAATTGGTTTATGCAATATTCACCATACGTTTACTACCCAGAGCACTGTATCGCATTTAACGGTGAACACACACCTATGCTTGTTGACCGCAAAGCTTTTTGCAAACTCTTTGACTTTGTAAAAATGTTCCCACACTACTTTATCGGTTCAAACGCAGGTTTGCCAATCGTTGGCGGTTCAATCCTTAGCCACGAGCATTTCCAGGGCGGTCGTTATACCTTTGCAATGGAAAAAGCACCTATTGAATATCCTATCGTTTTCAAGGGTTATGAGGACGTTACCGCAGGTCTTGTTAAGTGGCCAATGTCTGTAATCCGTTTGACAGGCGACTCTGCCGAGCGCGTTATTGACCTTGCCGATAAAATCTTTACAACCTGGCAAGGTTACACCGACGAGAGCGTATTTGTATTTGCAAAGACCGACGGCGAGCCACACAATGCCGCAACACCTATCGCACGTATGCGCGGCGACAAGTACGAACTTGACTTGGTACTACGTAACAACATCACCACCGAGGAGTTCCCACTAGGTTACTTCCACCCACACCCAGAACTTCACCACATCAAGAAAGAAAACATCGGTCTTATCGAGGTTATGGGTCTAGCTGTTCTTCCTGCTCGTCTTAAAGACGAAATGGCCGAGCTTCAAAAAGCAATACTCGAAGGCGCTGATATTCGCGCGATCGAAAGCATTGAAAAGCACGCCGACTGGGCTGACGAAATCAAGGCAAAATACGCTGACATTAATGCCGACAACATTGATAAAATTATCAAGGACGAAATCGGTATCGTGTTTGCAAAAGTTCTTGAGGACGCAGGCGTATTTAAGCGCGACGAAAAAGGTCAAGCAGCGTTTATTAAGTTTATCGAATACGTTAATCAATAAAACACTAAAAGAGCACAAGTCAAATTGTGCTCTTTTTTGTCTTTTTAGCCCGAAAAAAGTGAATATTTGTTAATCTTTTACATTGACAAAATATTATATATATATTATAATACTCTTCGCGCGTCTGGGCAGGTCAGTGTTTTTTATGCTGATTTGCTCTTTTTTGCGGGATGTTTATAAATGGAGGTTTAATATATGACACACGAAAATTGGAATGGATTTAAGGGTGGAGTTTGGCAGGACGAAATCAACGTTCGCGACTTTATTCAACAGAACTACACCGAGTACACCGGCGACGCAAGCTTCTTGGCAGGCGCTACCGAGCGTACAAAGAATTTGATGAAAAAGGTAGAGGGACTTTTTGCTCTTGAGCGTCAGTTCGGCGGCGTGCTCGATATCGACACAGCAACCGTTTCTTCTCTTACCAGCTTTTCACCAGGTTACATTGACAAAGAAAATGAAATCATCGTTGGTATGCAGACCAACCGTCCACTAAAGCGAGGAGTAAGCCCATTTGGTGGTATTCGTATGGCTCGTCAGGCTTGTGAGGCTTATGGCTACAAGCTTTCTGAAACAATTGAAGACGAGTTCAAGTTCCGTACAACTCATAACGAAGGCGTTTTCCGCGCATATACCGACGAAATGCGTCTTGCGCGTAAGTGTCACGTTATTACAGGTCTTCCTGACGCTTACGGCCGTGGTCGTATCATCGGTGACTACCGTCGTGTAGCACTTTATGGCGTTGACCGTCTTATCGAAGAAAAGACAAAGGACAAGAACGCTCTTTCTGACAAATCGTTTAATACCGACGTTATTCGTCAAGACGTAGAGCTTTATAAACAAATTTCTTTCCTTAAGAAATTAAAAGATATGGCTGCTATGCACGGTTTTGATATTAGCGGACCTGCTCGCGACTCTCGCGAAGCAGTACAATGGACCTACTTTGCATACCTTGGCGCTATCAAGGAGCAAAACGGTGCGGCTATGTCACTTGGTCGTGTAGCTACTTTCTTTGATATCTATATGGAACGTGATATTGCAAACGGTACTCTTACCGAAGAAGGCGCACAAGAACTATTCGACGATTTCGTAATCAAGCTTCGTATAGCTCGTCACCTTCGTACACCAGAATACAACGAACTCTTCGGCGGCGACCCAATGTGGATTACCGAAGCAGTAGGCGGTATGGGTGAAGACGGCAGAACTCTTGTATCAAAGAGCAGCTTTCGTGTTCTTAACACCCTTTATACCCTCGGTTCTTCACCAGAACCAAACCTTACTGTTCTTTGGTCACAAGGACTTCCTGAAGGCTTTAAGAAATTCTGCGCAAAGGTTTCTAAAGATACCGACTCTATCCAATACGAAAACGACGATATCATGCGTCCGGTTTACGGCGACGACTACGCTATCGCTTGCTGCGTATCTGCAATGAAACTTGGTAAGCAGATGCAGTTCTTTGGCGCTCGTTGTAACCTTGCAAAGCTTCTTAACATCGCACTTAACGGTGGTTACGATGCTATGAGCGGTATTCACATTGGTCCTCAAATGGCTCCAATTACCGACGAGGTTCTCGATTTTGAAACAGTTATGGAACGTTACGACATTTACGTTGAGTGGCTTGCTCACCTTTACGTAAACACAATGAACGTTATCCACTACATGCACGATAACTACTGCTACGAAAAGATTCAGATGGCTCTTCACGACACCAACGTTGAGCGTCTTATGGCGTTTGGTATCGCAGGTCTTTCTGTTGTTACCGACTCTCTTAGCGCTATTAAGTTTGGTACTGTTAAGCCAATCAGAAACGAAGACGGCTTTATCGTAGATTATGATACAACCGGCAACTTCCCTAAATTTGGTAACGATGACGATCGCGTTGACGTACTTGCAAAGGAAATGACACACAAGTTCATTACCGCTCTTCGCAAGACCGATACCTATCGTAACGCTACACACACACTTTCTGTTCTTACCATTACTTCAAACGTTATGTATGGTAAAAACACTGGCGCTACCCCAGACGGTAGAAAGTCTGGCGAGCCATTTGCTCCAGGTGCTAACCCAATGCACAACCGCGAAGAAAACGGCGCACTTGCTTCTCTTAACTCTGTTGCTAAGATTAGCTACGACGACTGTCGCGACGGTGTATCTAACACCTTCTCAATCACTCCGGAAGCTCTTGGTAAGACCGATGACGAACAGGTAAACAACCTTGTTTCAATTCTTGACGGTTACTTTGCTAAGAAGGCTCACCACATTAATATCAACGTACTTAACCGTGAAACTTTGATGGACGCTTACGAAAATCCTGAAAAGTATCCTAACCTTACAATTCGTGTATCCGGTTACGCAGTTAACTTTAACAAGCTTTCTCGTGAACAACAACGCGAAGTTATTAGCCGTACTTTCCACACCGCACTATGATAAAGGGTAATATTCACTCTATTCAAAGTCTTGGTACGGTCGATGGACCGGGCGTACGCTTTGTGGTGTTTATGCAGGGTTGTAACCTGCGTTGCGGCTGCTGTCATAATCCCGACACTTGGGAGATGACCGGCGGCACCGAGTACACCGCGGACGAAATTTTGCAAAGGGTTTTGCGTTGTCGCGAATACTTTGGCAAAGATGGCGGCATAACCATTTCGGGTGGCGAACCACTTTTGCAAAGCGAGTTTTGTCGAGAATTATTTACACTTTGCCACGAGGCAGGCATTAACACCTGTCTTGACACGTCGGGTAGCATTTTAAACGACGACGTCAAGTCGCTACTAGAAGTCACCGACCGCGTGTTGCTTGATGTAAAGTTTACAAACGATGCCGATTACCGCGAATATGCAGGTTGCGGTATGGAAAAACCGCTGGAATTTTTGGCATATTTAAACGGACAAAAAATTCCCACCACTTTAAGACAGGTTATTATTCCTACCATTACCGACGACTGCGAAAACGCAAAAAGGCTAAAGCAAATTGCCGATGGTTATTCTTGTGTTGACAAGATCGAGCTTTTGCCGTTTAGAAAAATTTGTCAAACCAAGTACGATAATATGGGTTTGGAGTTTAGGTTTGGTAATTTACCCGAACCGACAAAAGACAAAATGCAAGAACTAAATAAAATAATAAAAAGCGAGGAATAGTCCTCGCTTTTTTATTTTAATATTCTAAGTCCTTTTGGATAATGATTTTTAGCCGTTCCGTTTGACACCTTGGCGCCACCTATCGGCACGCCGCATACGGTAACTGCCGCCCAACCGTTTTTGCAGTCGGTCTTTATTTCTTCGCCGTGAAGATATTTTTGTATATCGTCGCTGTCAACCGCGAGGTCTATCTTGCGTTTAAAATCCTTGCCGTACGCCATAAAAAGTTGGTGGTGAGGCAAAAGATAGTTTTTCTTTATTTCACCAATGGTAACGCCACACATAAAGGCGTTGCCTTTTTTAATTTCGATATCACCGTTATAAAACACAGGGGTGTCACCATAGATGGTAATATCGTTTTTATTATAATTTTCGAGTGTGTCATCAAGAAAATCGGTTAGAATCTTATCGATTTTTGCTTGTTGTTTTTGGCGCTTACCACGAGAAAACATCTTTTCCCCTTTGTGTTTTAGCACCGCCATAAATTGCCCCTCACCGCGCGAGGTGTGTGGGTAAAAACGACGCGCGAAATGTATGTTTTGACACTCGCAGCCGTCAAATTTTATACCGCCGGAAGATGCCGCTTGCACCTCGGGCTTTACGGGGATTATCTCAAAATCGGGGTGCGCTTTTAAAAAGGCGTCCACCATCATTTCGTTTTCTTCAAGAGAGAAGGTACAGGTAGCGTAGATAATGGTGCCGCCGCTTGCCAGACAACGAACTGCGTTTTCCAAAACCTCTGTTTGACGCTCGGCGCATTTTTGAACGTTTTCCTCGCTCCACTCGTCAACGGCAACAGGTTCTTTTCGGAACATTCCCTCGCCCGAGCAGGGCGCGTCAACCATAATTATGTCAAACGTGTCGGGGAAAAGTGCGGCTAGACGAGAAGTGTCCATACAGGTTGTGACACAATTTTTAAAACCTAGACGCTCGATATTGCCGGTAAGTATTTTGCAACGCGACGGAATAATCTCGTTTGAAACAAGTAGTCCGTCTTGGTTTAATTTGTTTTTAAGTTGTGTGCTTTTTCCACCGGGAGCGGCGCACATATCTAAAACCTTGGAGTCAGGCTCAATATCAACGCACTCGGCCGGCGCCATAGCCGCAGGCTCTTGCACGTAGATTAGTCCGGCGTGGTGAAAAGGATGGTTGCCAACCTTTTCGTAATTAAGGTAATATCCGCCTTCTACGTAGGGGATTTTTTCATCCCCAAAAGGATTTATTTTTTCAAAATCTTCTACGGCAATTTTACTGCTATTTACTCTAAACGCTTTTACGGGCGGATTTTCAAGTGACTTTACGTAATCGTCAAAACCCGCGCCTAGTAGCGCTTTCATTCTTTTTTCAAATTCTACGGGCAAATTTTTCATATTATAATTATTTACATTCCTGTCATTTCAAAATATAGCCTCCCTTGCCTAAAGGGAGGTGGCAAAACCTTTGGTTTTGACGGAGGGATATTTTTTAACGCTGCAAATTTTCAAGAAATTACAAACCATTTTTAAATTATCCCCCAGTCAGCTTTGCTGACAGCCCCCTTTAGGCAAGGGGCCTTTAATAACATAATGAATAAATCTTATAATTCCATTTCGCTATAAAGCATACACATAGCAACACTTGTAATCGCGGCCGTTTCGGTACGCAAAATACGAGCGCCCAAAGAGATTACCTTGCCGCCAATTTCTAGCGCGGAGTCAATTTCTTTTTGCTCGAATCCGCCCTCGGGACCAATGACGATGCCAACCGACGTGCCCGCTTTAATTTGACTTAAAGCTTCTTTAGTAGCGGCCATACCCTCGGCGCACTCATAAGGCACTAGCAAAACGTCTAGTTTTTTTGCCTCGTCTAGCATTTCTTTATAGGTCATAACCTCGCGAACCTCGGGAATTGCGGTGCGTTTGCTTTGCTTTGCGGCCGCCTCGGCAATTGCTTGCCAACGCTCGGTTTTTGACTTTTTCTTTTTGTCGTCTATCTTTACAATGCTGCGTTTCATGGCGACGGGTGTTACCGACGATACACCTAATTCTACTGCTTTTTGAATAATAAGTTCTAGCTTATCGCTTTTTGGTAGACCTTGGAAAAGGTGGATTTTGATTGGCAAGTTTGTGCTTTGGTAGTTTGGCTCGATAATTTTTACCACAACGGTGTCGACCTCAAAACCCTCGATTTCACAAAGGTCACTAGAGTCGTCGCAACTTACCAAAAACTGCTCGCCCACGTTCATGCGCAACACGTTTTTTATATGGTTAAAATCAGTACCGCTAATAAAATAGCGGTCGTCTTTTTTATTTTCATTATCAACAAAAAAGTTATACATAACCTTCACCTCATAATTACATTATATATATTTATCTAAAAATTTCAATTTTTGTTTCGATATTCTTTTGGGGTAAGCGAAACGTACTTTTTAAAAATGTTGGTAAACTGCGACGACGAATTAAACCCACAGTCAAAAGCAATATCGGTTATGCTTGAATCAGAATTTTTTAGTAGCCGTTTTGCGTGCTCAATACGTTGGTTTATAAGATAAGAATAGGGTGACACGCCAAACTGCTCTGAAAAAATGTGTCTAAATCGGTCGTAGCTATAATGATTGTTTTGCGCCAAAAGTTTAAAATCTATCTGCTCGTTTATATTTTGGTCTATGTAGTTGATGATTTTTTCAAAGTTTATTTTTTTTATTCCCGTTTCGGTTGCGTCTTGCTTTTCTGACACGGTTGCAACAATTTCGGCAAGGCAGGTTTCCGTTAGTATTTCGCTGTGCTTTTTTTGTTCAAGCGAAATTTTCCTAAGCCTTTTCAAAAGCAGTAAAAGACTGCCGTCAAGGTCGTGAAAAACGCCTTCTTTTAACTCGATATTTTCAATATCAAAAGAAAAATGAAGCCAAATTATATCGCAAGGTTCGGGGTCGCACTCGTTGTGCGGCGTACCCATTTTATAAAAAGCAAAGTCCCCCGCTTTGTAAGGGTATATTTGTCCGTCTATTTCGGTAGTGCCACTACCCGAAATAAAGTAAACAAGCTCGTGATACCTATGTTTTTGGGTTTTAATTGTAATTGGTATCGTGTGTTTTACACGATGAATTTGTTTTAAAGCGCAGCTTATCATCATTATCACCAATCCTATTTTAACATTTGGTAAGCAATATGTAAATAGCCAAAATATAAATTTTATAACCTTTATTTTATATTTTTATAAAGAGTGTTGTGTTAGTATTTAGTTGGTGATAATATGAATAAAAACATTTTTTGCGTAGATATCGGCGGTTCAAAGCTTATTTGTGGCGCTTTGAGCAGTAGTGGCGATATACTCGACACCTTTCGCGCCGAATATCCAAAAAATTATACAATTGATACAATAACCGACCTAATTCGCGAGGGGTATCAAGCGCTTAAAGATTATGATTTTTATGCTTGTGGTGTGGCGGTACCCGGTCTTTGCGACTACAAAAGCGGCAAGTGGCTCTATTCTCCTTTTTCGGGACTGGGCGACATACCGATTGTAGAAATCATTAGCGAGATGACGGGCCTTCCGACTTATGCCGACAATGACGTAAACGTTTCGGCGGCGGCCGAAAAATATTTTGGCGCGTGCCAAGACACCGCCGACTTTTTGTGGATTACCGTTAGCAACGGTATTGGCGGCGGTCTTTATCTTGACAATAAACTTTATCGTGGCGGCTGTCTTTCGGCGGGTGAAATCGGTCATTTTATCGTCGAAGAAAACGGCAGAAAATGTGGTTGCGGTAGTTTTGGTTGCCTTGAAGCGCACGCGTCGGGCGCATCTATTGGTGCGATATATAACGAAAAAACCAATTCAAATCTTACTGCCAAAGAAATTGCCGACCTTGCTCGTGGTGGTGACGAAGTCGCCTTATCCGTTTGGCAAGAGGCAGGCGCTTATATAGGAAAAGCGGCGGCTTATGCCGTAAATTTGCTAAACATTGATACGGTAGTTCTAGGCGGAGGCACCGCAGAGGCATTTGACCTATTGGAGCCTAGCGCTACGGCGGCAATGCAAAAAAATCTATTTAAAAAAGCAAATCCCAGCGCTAAAATCCTACATTCAAAACCAGGTCGGTTTGCCGCTCTTATGGGTTGCGCCGCATTGGTTTTAGATAGTCAAAAAGAAATTTAAAAAAGGAGATATGTTTTATGAAAAACGTAATTTTAAACTATGTTGACGATATTAGGGCGTTGTGCGACAGCCTTGACACCGACGGGCTTAACGCCGCTTGCGAGTTGATGCTTGAAAGCTATAAAGCAGGCAAAAAGATCTTTGTTGCGGGCAACGGCGGAAGCGCAGGTACTTCTAACCATTTTTGTTGCGATTTTGGTAAAAACGCAGTAAAGGGCGACGACCACAGACCAAAGATTATTTCTCTTTCGGCAAACATCGAAGTGCTCACCGCTCTTGGTAACGATTTTTGCTATGCCGAAGTTTTTTCTCAACAACTTAAAAACCTTATGGACGATGGCGACACAGTGCTACTAATCTCTGCTAGCGGTAATTCGCCCAACATTGTAAGCGCGGCAGAATATGCAAAATCACGCGGCGGTAAAGTTATTGGTTTTTCGGGATTTGCCGGTGGAAAACTAAAAGAACTCTCCGACATAAACGTTAATATTCCATCTACCTCTTACGAGCAAATCGAAGATTTGCACATGATGCTTACCCACATTATCGTTTGCTACTTTAAGGCGTTGGGACTTGAATAATTATGGAAAAATTAAAGTTTAACAAAAGCGGTCTAGCTCTTTCACGCAGAATTGCGGCAGAAGGTAGCGTACTGCTCAAAAACGATGGGGTTTTACCGCTTAAAAAGAACACTCGAATTGCGCTTTTTGGTCGTAACCAATGTGACACCTACAAAGGTGGCGGCGGCGCGGCCGACTTGTGGGCGGTAAAGTGCCAACCATATTGCGACGGACTAGAAAAGTTAGGCAACGTATATAAGCCACTACTTAAAAAATATCGCGATACGTCAAAAGCAAATTTTGACCCTTCGCTTGGTAAATTTCACCACGCTTTTAACCACCACAAATATTCTTTGCCCGAAGTACGTCTTAAAGACAGCGAGGTAGAAGCGGCGGCACATAAATGCGATACCGCGGTTATCTTTATTGGTCGCTACGCTATTGAAGGTCGAGATATTGGTGACCGAGGCGGCGAATATCGCTTGACGGGACCCGAAGAACAAATGATGCGCCAGGTATTAAAATATTTTAAAAAGACCGTTTTGGTGCTAAATATTCCGTCGGCTCTTGATTTGCGCTTTTTAGACGTCTTTAATTTTAGCGCAATTATTCACAACTTTTTCCCGGGTCACCTAGCGGGTTTTGCAATGTCCGACCTGCTTTATGGTCGTGTAGCGCCTTGCGGCAGATTGCCGTTTTCCTGGGCAAAAACCTCTGACGAATACCCAACCAACGAAGGTCTTTCTACCGATAAAATTATTTATCGCGAAGGTCTTTATATGGGTTATAGATATTTTGACACCTTCAAAAAAGACGTGGTTTTTCCGTTTGGATTTGGTCTTTCTTATACCGATTTCACAATAGAAACCGAAGAAATCGCAATTGATAAAACAACAGCGACCTTGAAAATCAAGGTTACAAACTGCGGCAAATACCGCGGTCGCGAGGTAGTGCAGTGCTATCTTTCGGCACCCGAAGATACCCTCGAAAAACCATATCAAATTCTTTGTGGTTTTGAAAAAACAAAATGGTTAAAACCACAAGAATCACAAACTTTGATCATTAAAATCGACCTTCTTAAATTCACGTCGTTTAGCGAAAGTTTGGCGTCTTACGTGCTTGAAAAGGGCGATTACATTATCCGCGTTGGTAAAAATTCTCGCGATACAAAACCTGTGTGCAAAATACTTGTCAAAGACACTTTTACGCACAAAAAAGTTCTTAATAGACTCGCTCCAGTTGAAAGTTTTGACGAGCTTAAAAAGCCAGAAACACAACAAGAAACTTATGATGATATTTTGTGCTTAGAGGCTGATTTTAGTGAAATAGAAACGCTTGATTTAACCGCTCCTACCGTTCGACAAGAGCTTGAAAAAACGGGCGATTATACCTTTGCCGACGTTTTAAGTGAAAAATGCACACCAAGCGAGCTTGCGGCCTGCCTTAGTGACGAGAATTTGG